>JANMDR010000230.1:0-54153 GCA_031376425.1 Betaproteobacteria bacterium | reverse complement strand
TCTAAGCTGCCTACACGGCAGTGAACCAAACAGCAAAAATCCTAGCTTTTTTTATAACTTTCTAAGCTGCCTACACGGCAGTGAACGTGTGGGACGAATACCGAAAAGGTAACCTCATTTTCTAAGCTGCCTACACGGCAGTGAACTCTGTGCGCTTAATTAATGAATGGCGCAGCTTTTTCTAAGCTGCCTACACGGCAGTGAACTAGCCAAACACATCATTAAGCCTTTGATTCTATACACAAAACCTACCATAAACCCTTTTTTACCCTCCTGTAATCACCCACTGCTAACCCTTTGATTTTATTGCTATTTTTTAGTCATAAAAAAAGAGGGTTGTTAATAACAAAAAAGAGGGTCAAAACCATGGGATGGTGGCGTTGCTACTTAAGCCGTAGGCGTTGAAGGTGCCTTTTATGGCGCTTGCTTGGGTTTTGCTGTGAAGTAGAAACAGCCTAAACGATTGCTGGGTGCTGCGGCTGCGAACGATTAGATACGGCGCGTTCGATGTTTTCATCACCGTATCGGGAATGCGCTGTATGGCTTGTTCCATCGTTAAGTCATGGCGGCGCATTGCCCGTCGCCTTAGTCGGTCAGCGTTACTTTTTACTTGTTGCCTCGTCACGCTACAGAAGGTGGCTTGGGGGGGCACCGCTGTTGGTGGGCTGGTGCGCACGTAATCTAGCGGTTTGCTTAACGCTGGCAAGGCAATTAGGTGCGTTATTTCCGCTAGGGTGCCGTGTAGGCGTAATACGTTTCCCAAGGTAGGGGGGCTTGCATGTGCTTTTACCTTTGGAAAACTGATGCCCATTGTGGTGTTATTGGTGTGGATGAAGGCTTGATGCAGGCCGTCAAACAGCATCGCCAATATGGAATCCCGCCCTATCTCAGGATTGTCCAATACTAGAAAATCAAGGTAGTGATCCATCGCTATTCCTTACCAGATGCACCAAACACGCCGCCGCGAATTAGGGTGGCTACTACATAGTGCTGCTGATCCAGTGAGGGTACTTGGTCTTTTATCATCCAACCGTCTAGCAATGAATAAAAATCCTGCTTTTTAGCTGGTTGGCGATAGGCTTTGCCTAGCGCCGTTACCGAACCGTAGGGTTCCACGGCAATGGCGCCCACTGCATCTTCGTCTGGATACCATGTATCAATGGTGCGTAAGGCGTTGCCGATTTTTTGGCTATGCATGGCGGCGATGTTTTTTACCGAGTATAGAAATTTGCTTTTCTTCTCTTTGCTATCAAGCACCAGTTCTTGGCTTGGAAATACTTCTTGCGCCGCACCCATACGCGCATAAGCGGTGACTTCTAGCAAGGCATAGCCCTTACCGTTTAATGCGCCCTGAATCACTGCGGCCAGCGCGGCATGGGCGGCTTTTGATGCTGCAGGCACATCAAAATTACGTAACGTAAAGCTAAGGGCATCAAAGGTCCATGTGGCTACGGCTGTGCCTTGTTTTACATGTTTTACCGTGACCGTTACCGATTCAGCGCTCATCCGGTTGCGCCATAAAAACCGTGCATTGGCAATATTGCTAGCATAGCGCTGGGCTAATTGCGCAAACTCGGTTTTAGCGGCATAGCCTGCGATGGTGCTTAATAGTTTGGTTTGATAGGCCGCGTTATTACACGCGTTTGGGGTGCCGGTGCCGCCCAAAATACGCACCGTAAATTGCGCTTTTAGGGTGTCTTTATCGGGCGGTAAGGCGGCCACATCTACTTTTTGCAGGTTAGCAACTTCAATCTTAGCATCCAATTTAGCGGGGTCGTTCTCACCACCTTTCATGCGATTTGAAATAGTGCCCCGTACCGATTTTTCTACATTCGCTATGGCTTCCCACGCATCTGGTTTTGCTTGGTCAGCCCAATTACCTGCATAAAATACGGCGTCTGATGGATCAATTTTGCGTTCAAAAGCTAGTACGGATGCAGTTTTAAGTTCTGTATTTGTAGCCATGGTAGTTCTCCTAGGAAATTATTGAGCTTGCGTATTTGAAATTAAGTAAGTGCCTGCGTGCGGTTGCGCATCAAAGCGCCACAACATGTCTTCAAGGTTGGTGCAGCGGTGGGGTGATTGCCAAGAGCCTAAGCCCAATACACTTTCAACAAAACAAAATGGCACGGTGGGGTCACGCGTATTTTTAGCAGCACCCGCCGGAGATAAATCAGAAATAGCGGCGTACCCTAAGGGAATCGGCACCAGCCAGCCTTTTCCGCTTCCTGTGGTGGGTTTGCGGCGCGATGTTTTCCACTCTATCTTGCCTTCTTCAGTAGTGTTGCTCTGATTTTCGGTTGGGGCAGAATGTAACGCGCATAAATCCAGCAGTGCGTCTAACGCTGTGGTTGCAGCATTCGTTTCACGCATGGTCATCAGATGGTCTGCCAATAGTGTTGCGCGGCTAATTAGCGCATAGCCTGGCATCACATAGCGCATTAATTTGCGCTGCACCCCATCTTTGTTTTCGGTATGCCAAACAAAAAATTTTGGCCGCCTTTGTCGTCGCTGTATTGCGTCAGGCGGCACAATACTGCCACCAGCCAAACGCATGCTTAACGCGTGCGCCATGATTTTATCCTTTAGCGTTGCATTAGGCTGCGTTGGCATTGACGCATCCTCAGCACTAGCCTGTGGTGCATCTAGCTGTATCGGTGCGTCAGCACCAGATACGGTGAGTATCAGGCTTAGGTTTAAGTGCATCCGGCCTTCTTCAACAATACCAGCCGTCTCCCCCGTGGCGTTAAGCGGATTACGCGTTAGGCAAAAGCCGCGTGGTCGAAAAGAATGCCCAGCCGCCAGTTGCGGTTCGGCATGATGGCACACCACGGCAACAGCATCAAAATAAATATCAAAACCATCACTTTGAAGCTTGCGCTGCAATGCATGGGCAAAGCCGGTAAAGGCGCTCATAGCGGGGAAGCCCCATGTCATCGGTCCGGAAATGGTATTGGCGTTTTGTACATAAAGCTGTGGCAAAACCACGGCACAGTTATAAGTTTTAATCGTCATTGCGCATCTCCTTTAAATCTTTGGCTAACGCGTTTAAATGTTTTAGTAATAGGTGCTTCCATATGCGTTGCTCGGCGTCACCCATTGGGTTTTCATCCATTCGAATAGCGCTGTTAAGCCACAGCCCAAAGCTATGCGCCACCGTGGTTTCCCACCCTTCGCATTCTGCCAATTGCTCGGCGTCACGCTCTGCATAGGGGTCTAGTAAATACTGCTGCGCAGGCGGAAGGTTACAACTGCGCTGTAAACTCCATCCCGGTGTTAAGGTGTCAAGTTCTGCGATGAAGGCTAAAAATTCATCGACAATATTTGTGATCGCATCTTCGCGGTATTGGCGAATTTCCATATTGTTTTGATTATTTGCCTTTGCAGCCGCTAAAAAATCACGTAAATCTTTTGTGAGTACACGCAACATTGGGCGGTCTGAAAACGCACCGCTAAATATAGATTCGCCTTTTGGTGGTGTAACCAGAGTGTGATCCCACGTCGGCGGCAGGCTGGATAATAAAAATGCCTTCCCCCCCCGCTCGCTATTAAGCTGTGAAATATTTTGGGGTTTGGTGCCCCCAAATGATTGCACCGCTAAATTAGGATAATCCACATAACCAACAGGATGCGTTAACCCTGCTTTACGCGCCGCCCGTGCTGCTTTACCCGGCTCAGAAAAATAATCACCATCGCTGCGCAGCTTATGCCAATGCTGCACTAATGCAGTAGGGAACAACGGTGCCAATAAGTGATAGCTGCCGTTAGCCACCGGAAAGTAGAGTTGTTTGGCTAATGTGTGGCTACTGGCAACATCATCGGCAACCGTTACCGCAAGCAGGCTATTAGCTAAAGATTCTGCCAGCACAGCATCGTCAGATAAAGCTGCCAGCAAATCCGCATCATTATCTAACAGCCGCGTGATGATGCTACGGCCATCATGGGTTAACTTCAGTAGTTTAAACACATCCAGCGCCGCCGCATTGCCCACTACGTCTGCGGTTTTATCTTGCAAGCTGTGGGTGCCAATTAATGCTTCATCAGTGCATATAGGCTTATGCAAATTAACTACGCTGCCCCGTGCATCAGGGTGAATAGCCTTCAAGGTATGGGTAGCCAATTGAATCTGACTAGCCCGCCGCGCCGCATCGTTGAGCCATGCTACAGGCTCGTGTTGCGCCACCAGCGCTTGACGCTTTTCAACGTCATCTTCTTTCAGTAGTTCTAATTTGGCGTGCAACCGCGCGCCAATAAATTCATGAATCAAGGTACGTATGATCTTAGGATGCGGACTTACATTTTCCATAGCTATCACCTATAATGGAACTGCGGAAGGGTTGGCTCAGTGTTCGTGCACCGAGCCAATATTTTTACGTACTAAGCACTATCTTCTGTGTGAATGTTTGCTATGCATCAAAGTTCTCCTTCTAGCGGCGCAACTTGCTGCTTGAGTGTGCTTGGTTAGCCCGAGTCGAAATGGGCGGCGGTTAAAAAGCTGTGCATTGAACACATTTAATGCGCAGCTATACAAAAAAATACTTCCCTAATGCTGGCTGTACTAACAATCGTTACCCTGTTATAATCATTTCATAGATCTTCTATAAGCAAGTGCGAAAAGAAGCGCCGCCTAGGAAACTAGGTTCTACCTGGTGTAGAAGTCCGAGCAATCGGTAGAGAATCTTGCATGCAACGGCCACCTCGTGTGGCCGTTGGTTTTTGTGCCTTAATTTTAAAGGTATGCCCTCCGTAAAAGCACATTGAAATTGATTCTCTTAGCTTGTTGCAATCGTTTCGACGTTTGCTCCAACACATAGGCAGTCTGGATGCGTAGTAGCACGCGCTTTTTTCGTTGCTTATCTCGTTCAACTTCAAAGAAAACCGCATACTGCGCGGGTTTCTGTCCCGTGTTACTTGGTACTTCAATAGTCACATAATTTGGTCGGTCTGGGTCAGCAATAAAAATGTGCCGCAATGGCAATTGCGTGACAATGGCTCGCAGATGTTGTTTGGAAAGATCGTATCTTGCTCTGTCGAGCACCCTGCTTTCGCGGCCATCGTTAAAAAGCCAATCCTTAGCAACGGTTTCTCCTGTGCTAAGGCTGCGGGTGAAACAGTGATTTGAAAACAATACGATAACGTCAATAGTCATAGTTTGATTTGGCGACAAATCAATCGGAACTTTCAACACAAACGCCTCTAAATGGGTAAAATCCCAATGCTGTCCATCGACCCATCGTGACGCAAATCGGTTATGTTTGGTCACTATTTCTTGGTGATCAGCAATTTCTCCGAAGGAATAGTTGGGTGTGCTAGGCATTAATGTTCTTTCTGATGGTGCAACTTGCTGCTTAAGGGTTGTTGTTGAAAAATACTTTTAAAGCACTAGTAATTTTTAAAAGCAAAGTGATTTGAAATTTCAAGTATGACAATGCTATACTAGAATTCTAGTATAAGCAATATAATTTTATTAAGAAGCAAAGTAAGACTAGTATTACAATGGTTAAAGTTAAGGAAGGGAAAATATTAAACTGTTTATTTTTGAATTACTGCCGTAAGGCAGCTTAGAAAATTGTTATATTTGTCTTGCTTTCCATTTTTCCATTTAACTGCCGTATAGGCAGTAAACTCTAAGTAGTATAATCTTTAGTTGAATTTATGCTATTAGTGTTGCGGTTTCAAATATATCGGCAACAAGAATTGTGCTGTAGCACGAGCAGCATAATTTCTTTATGCAGGTAATCACGCCGCGTTACTAGAAGTTTTCTGTTGATATGCGGATAAACATGAAACCAAAAAATATTTTGAAAACACCACTATTTAGCCAAGCGCAAATTACCGCTGCAATTTTAGCCGCGCCGGATGGAGCGGATAGCGTGGATAGCGTGGATAGTGGTGATGTAAGCGCTGAGCCTAATATCGACATACCAGTGACTGGGTTTTGGGAGAAGGCAGAAATTCGCATGCCTGGCAAACGTGGCGCACAAAAGATGCCCCTTAAGGTAGCAGTTACTGTGCGCTATAGTCCAGAAGTTATCGCTTATTTTAAAAGCACTGGTGAAGGTTGGCAAACGCGCATGAATGATGCTCTATGTGAATACGTGAGTACGCACAAGGCGGCGTAATAAGGCGGCTTAACAACGCTAATGTACCCATCAAGCAACGCTCAAAATATTTTCACCGAATAGCCCAATATCGGGTGCCATTGCGTTTGCGCATCTTCATTACCTTTGATAATCGTAAATAGCGCATATTTGCGGGCGGTATCTTGCGGGTCGGTATTGTCAGGTACTACAAGGTTTGCTAATAGCGCGCCGCAATCTTGTATCGCCCACGTGCATATGCCGGCACCTAATGTTAGTTTAATGTCTTTAAATTGGCTGTTGGCATTAGTATCTTGTGCTTTTGGCTCCACACGGTAATACGCTAATTTTGCATCTTCTGGCATCGCGTAGTATTCAATTTCAGGTGCTGAATTTCGAAACCGCTTGATGGTCTGCTCAAAACCCGTCAGTTGCGAGCCTATTCCACCTTCCCCCCCCGCGTAAAAGCGTCGCACAAAATATTGCCCGTCTTGCTCGTCTGTTAATAGTGCGCGCAATCTGGTGTGTTCAAGGTCAATCAAAGAGGTTTGTGGATTTTCGAAACGTTCCACTATTCTAGGTGCGGCGGTAAGCGGGGTATAGTCTTCGGGCTTTAGCAAACTAGCTAATTTATGGGTTTTTAGCATGTAATACTTTGATTCAAACCCCGGCCACTTAAAAGCGCAGGCGCTCTCGCCTTCGTCACCTTCGTTTATCCCTAGCGCCCGCAGGTTTTGATTGAGCAGCACGATATTGGGCTGCGTTACCGTGCCTGCACGGTGCCGCCGTACCCGCCCCCCCAGCTGTATAAAAGAGCGCATGGAGCTTGGTTCAACGATAGCCCAATCATAGTCATGATCGCGCCCCACTTCGGTTACGGGTGAGCCGATGACGATAAAAATATGATTGGTTTCAGTACTGTTATCTAAAATTTCACGCAGGGTTGCGTCATTAAATATCTTTGCGCCATCGTGGTTGTGGTCGTGGCGTTGCAGTAGTTGGTCTAGGCGCTGTTCAATGGCTGAGCGCACAATGAGGGGAAACCGCGAATGGTATACACAATAGTGAATTTGGGTATTCTCGGGGGCATCGAGTGCCAGCAGTGTTTGCGCCATACCTATCAATGGCCCAATATTGGCCATACGAATTAGCCCAAAACTAATCAGTTTTTGGGTGGGCGCATCTACCGTATGGTGATCTGCATGGAGTTGCTGAAAAATAGCGGGAAGTTCTTTAGCCAATGCGCGTGGTAATTCGCGCTTTTGTAAGGTGGCATTGATCTTTAGTTCCTGAATGCGCACTTTGCGGCGTTGTTCGCTGTTTGGCTTTAGCAAATGGGCTAAGCGCTTATTAACAAAACCTTCATGCGCTACTCTAAAAATAGCTTCGCTTGCGCAATCACTTTGGCTTACGTTTTCTTCATCAAACCACGCGCAACACACATTGCTATTGCGTTGCATTTTATTTACGTTTCGCTGAAAAATCGTGCGGCCTGCTAAATAGGCGGCAAACAAGCCTTGTACTAAAGCGGGTGGCAAGGTGGCTGATGATAGTAATACGCGGCTGCCAAATAAGCCTGCAAAATAGACCAAGCGCGTGAGTGCGGGTAAATCATTTAAATCAAAGTCATCAGGCTCATCAAGAACTAAATCAGCAGTGAGCAAGCGCAGTATAGGGCCGATGTGATGGCCGCCACGGGTGGTTTCGCAGGCGGGCATTAAGTGGTCAATGGTACATACTAATACAGGCGCACTAAGTAGCTTTAACATGCGCTGATGCTTATCGCTTTTTAAAAAGTGTGCTAAGGGACCATCGCCCATAGCACCGTCATAGCGTACGTCAATGCCATCTGCTAATAAAAACTCTGCGGATTCGCTGCCGTGAACCGCTGGGTTTTCTGCGGAAATTTTCTCACGTGCGGCTTCGGCTATTTTCTCGTCTTGCGCTTTTTTATGCAAAACACGCACAGCGGCGGAGCCTATCATCACTGCCATATCGTCATCTGCCAGCTTTAAGCGTTCACGATAGGCATCGCCTGTTTGTAGGGTGAGGGTGCGTAAGCCTAGCGCCACACTAAAGCGTGCGCCTTTTTTAGTATCGGCCAAACCATACATAATGCGGGCGTTGGCAAGGGTTTTGCCGCGCCCCGTTGATGCCATATTGACGCCAAAAAAACCTTGTTGCTGCGCACGCGCTTGAATGCCAACGGCGAGATCAAAAGCCTTGTTCTGCCATGCAAATAAGGGGGCACTACTGCGCTTACTAAATGCGCGGCCTCTGGCAATGCGCGGAAACGCATTGCTAATATCGGCGAGTGCACTGGTATTTTTTTTGGCATATTGCGCTACGCCAATTAAATGCTCATCAAGTTGCTGCTTTCGCTCGCCATCGATGGCACGGGTGTTGGCAAAAACGGCGTAGGTTTTATCTCGTAGGTTGGTGTTGCCTTCTTCGTTTGAAAACTGGTGATCGGCGCTAATCAATGCCAACCGCGCGAGGTGCGCAATAAAGGGGTTAGCAATGGTAGCCGCGCTAATGGTAGCGCCGGATTTAAGCACTTCTTGTGCCAAGCGTTTGGCGTGCGCACACCATGTGGTACTTTTTGTTGGTAGGTCTTTTGGAAACTGCCAACACTGTCTTTTTTCTGCGTCAGTGGCCTTATTTGGATGCGCCCAACTGGCATCTAGCTCCGTCCACATTTGGTCAATTGCGGTGTCCGTAATTTTGTCTAAATCCTTTACGGGCAGACGATGGTGAGAAAGAATTAACCAGCCCACATGGCGCGCAAACGGCGGCAAATTTGCGAAGGGCTTGTCGGCAGTGCTTACCAAGCCATCGCAGATTAAGCGGCTTTGCCAAGCCTTATCGTTGCTATCAAGTTGTGCTAAACGTTGCAACCATTCCTGATCGCTTTCCGTGGTGCTGGATGCGCCCACAAAAGCTTGGAACAAGCGCAAACTAACCCATTCATGCCGATACGGGTCGGCGAGGTAAGCTAGGCTTTTTAGTTTATTCTGAAAAAATAGATTGGCTTTGCCAAAGTCATGCCACAAGGCGGCCATTTCGGCGGCCAGCGTAATCAAGGCTAGGGTATGCCAGCTATTTTCATCGCCGCTGCGCAACACGTCGCGCTTGGTAATATTGGTGGGCACTGCGCCGGTTTCGTTAAACTGGGTGCGGTCGCCCACGATCCACAACAACTCTGTGTGGTCACGCGCACGCACCCAATGGCAGGCCACGGCGGTATTGCGCCGCGCCGATTTTTTAAGCAATTTGCGCAACGTATCCAGTCCAGCAAGAGTGATGGCCGTTTGCCAAGTGCGCTCGCCACGGCGTTCGGCAAATTGATCTAATATGCGCCGCGTTTGCGTGAGCGCGCGCTTTTCGCACTGCGATACGATGTAAATATTCAAGTAGACGCCTTAACGGGGGATTGCTTATATTGCGTGGCAATGTGCTTTAAGGTTTCAATCATAAAATCGAGCGCTTCATTGCGCGTGAGTGTTTCAACACAGGCTGTGCGAAATGCTTGCTCACCATCGCCACGCGCACTGCATACGAAAGCCAGCGGCAGTATCATGGCATCTTTCACTAAATCGGCCACATCAAAAACCAAGCCCCCCCGTCTGGTTTTGCCATGCAATACCGCAAGCCCATGCGGTAGCCCCAACACCCAAGTAGCGCTGGCGGCTAAACCGTAGGCAAGGTAATTGCCGTGATCAAGAAACCGATTGGCGGGGTCAATGCCGCTGCCAGATTTGGCGCGGGTAAACTCGCCGTAAGCGGCTGCGCCAACGGCTAGTTTGTACAAACACTTGCTCAATCGTGCTTCTTCAGCAAGCAGTTCTTGCGTATTGGTCGCCCGCTCAATCCCTGATAGTGCGGTGGAAATAGCATCTTCAAGGGCGGCAATAGATACGGTAAATCCGGCATCGCGCAACTGCTTGCCATGAATCCAATGTTTTGCAATCTGCCCTAATCGTGCTTGCTGGAGGGCTTTTGCCGCTTGCAGGCGCAAGGCGTCATCAAACCAAAAGCTAACCCAGCTTTGCAGATATTCGCAAGGCCGATATTCGCTTTGTGGTAACTGCCAAGCAATTTCAACAGCCATTTCATTGGCCGTATAAAGCGGCGTGCCACCACCGCCACAGAAGCCTACCATCACTCCTGCCTTGGCAAACTCGCGCATTGCCGCTTGAGTAATGGATGTGCCGGTGCCAAGCAAAACGGATGTTGTGTTGGCGATAGGAATATTCCAATAAAGGCTGCGGCTGCCTTCGTCTGTTACGTATTCAACGCGCCCACCATTGACCAATACGCGGCAGTGTTCCAAATAGTAAATATTGGCGCGCTTTGAATGCAATATTGATTTTAAATCTGAAGGCGAAAATGATTCCATTTTGTGCTTTCATCAATTACCCCCCCCAAACCCATCACGCCTTAAACGCCGCTGCGTCCAGATCGTGGCGTTGTAGCAGCTTATAAAAATCGGTGCGGTTGCGTTTGGCTAGGCGGGCGGCGCTGGTTACGTTGCCGTCGGTTAGTTTTAGTAGGGCGGTTAGGTAGTCGTATTCAAAGCGTCGCCTTGCTTCTTCGAAGGAATCGATTTGCTGGGCGTCTAGTTGCATGGCTTGTTCAACCACTTTGGGGGCGACAATTTCGGTGGTGGATAGCGCTATGGATTGTTCAACCACGTTTTGCAATTGCCGAATATTGCCGGGCCAGGGTGCGGCTAACATCATCTCAATAGCTTCGCTGGAGAAGGCTTTTACCTGATTATCGTAGCGGGGGCTTAGGTCTTTTAGCAGGTGGGCTACTAGCAGGGGGATATCTTCGCGGCGTTCGCGCAGGGGGGGGAGCTTTAGGGTGACGACGTTGAGGCGGTAGTAGAGGTCTTCTCTAAACTTTTGTTCAACGATGGCTTGGGTTAAATCACGGTGGCTGGCGGAAATTATGCGCACATCTACCGCTACTGATTTGGTGGCACCAACGGGTCTGATTTCGCGTTCTTGCAGTACCCGTAGCAGCTTGACTTGTAGCGCCACGGGCATGTCGCCAATTTCATCTAAAAATAAGCTGCCGCTATCGGCGGATACGAATAAGCCTTCGTTGTCGCTTACGGCACCGGTGAATGCGCCTTTTTTGTGACCAAATAATTCGGATTCTAATAAATTTTCTGGTACTGCGCCGCAGTTAATGGCCACAAAGGGGCGTTTGGCGCGCTTGCTGGCTGCATGTATAGCTGCTGCTAATAGTTCCTTGCCGGTGCCGCTTTCGCCTTGGATTAGCACGCTGGCGTCACTCAGGGCGATGCGGTGGGCGCGGTTTAGCAGTTCTTCCATTGCGGTGCTGCGTGAGACAATTTTTGCCCGCCATGAATCAGGCTGTGTGGCTTCGGCACGGTTAGCACCGTTGAGCTTGATGGCGCGTTCAATTTGCTCGATGAGTAGGTTGGCATCATAGGGTTTGGTGAGGTAGCCAAACACGCCTTGACGGGTTGCGGCCACGGCTTCGGGAATGGTGCCGTGGGCGGTAAGAATAATGAGGGGTATGCCACGGTGACGATTTTCAATTTCATGAAATAACGCCATGCCGTCAATGCCCGTCATGCGTAAATCGCTGATGACTACATCGGGGCGCATCACGGCAATATGGCGCAGCGCGGCTTCACCGCTTTCTGCGGTTTTAGTATTGAAGCCGCTGGCGGTAAGGCGAATGGCTAAGAGCCGCAGCAGATCAGGATCATCATCAACGAGTAATAAATTAGCGCGATGGATGTTGGGGTGGTTGGAATGGGTAGTGTTGATGATCGTCACAGTCGGTTATTTAACAGGGCTATCGCCGCGCTGGCCTACGCTTTTTTCAATCGACTTCAATGCGGCTAACTGGCGTTCTAAATCTTCAATGCGCACCTTTAATTGACGGCTTTCTAGCACACTGGATTCATCGCGTTTAATGACGGTGACTTTGGTTTGCGCCACTTTCGCAAGCTCCCGCAGGCGTTTGCGTTCGTACGCCATGCCTTGAATAATATGCGCCAACGCCCGTAATTCGGGCTTTGCCGCGCTGCCGCTGGCGGTAACACTGAATACGAGGGGATCGAGCAGGGCGATGAGTTCGGCATCTTCGTTGCCGGTGGCGGTTGCGGCAGTGGTGCCCGTGGCTGCAGTAATGCTGTTGGCGGTAACCGGCGTTAATGCCAGCATCACCGCTAATTTTACGCGGCTGTATTCAGAATTATTATTGCTAAATTCAGTGCGCACCCGGTTTTGCTCAACCATAAATTCTTCCGTGCCCAGCTTACGCACCTGCAACACATAAGCCATCAAAGTATCGCCATCACTAGGCGCTGCCATGCGTTCAATAATACGTGGCTCAAGCGGCACAGGGCGTTCAATACGCGGTGGGTCAAGCACGGTGCAGGCGCACAGGCTCAGGCCAATGGTCATGGCGATCAAGGGTTTGTAATTTAAGCTATTGGGGGGGGTATTCGGCTTCAAGATATTTTTTTCAATTGTTCAGGTTTTTTGAGGGTTATTATTTATTTTAGGGTGGTTGGCGCCAGCACAATCATAATTATTTAAGCATAACCATCAGTATAGGCTACTGTGTACCGTGTTTAGTTCCGAAGCGTGGCTAAAAATCGTGGCATTTTGTAAAAGCTGCTATTTTCATAAAGTGGCATCGTGTTTTGCGGGGATAACTACGCGAAAATGCGCACCTTTGGCAGCGACAGTGCGGATGGAACCGTGATGCATATCCACATAATCCTTCACAATCGCTAAACCCAAACCCGTGCCCTTTGCCCCCGTGGTGGTGGCGGCACGGCCCCGAAAAAACGGATCAAAAATACGATCCCGATCTTCATCAGTAATGCCGGGGCCTTGATCTATCACCTCAATTACCGCGTTTTGATTCGGGCGGCTTAAGCGAATGCGCACAATGGATTGCGCGGGCGAATATTTTATCGCGTTCGAAATTAAATTATCAATAATCACGCGCAATTTTTCGCCATCACCCTGTACTAAAGTGCGGTCGCATTCTTTTTGAATGGTAATGGCCTTGGCAACAATCGCAATTTTTTGGGTTTCAATTACTTCCTCAATCAGCTCCATGAGGCGAATCGGCTTAATATCCAGGGCAATTTTTCGCGCTAGATTTTTCTCGCCATCGGCATCGGTACGGGCGCTATAGGCAAGTAAATCTTGAATCAGTTTTTCTAAGGTCACGCTGTTTTGGCGCAGGATAGCAACAATCTCGCGCTGCTCACCATTGAGCTTACCCACCACCTCATCCCGCAATAAATCCGAACCCTCGCGTAGCGCAGTAAGCGGCGTTTTAAGTTCGTGTGAAACATGCTGAAAGAATCGTGTTTTCTGGCTCTCCAAGGTAATAAGGCGCTGCCGCAACCAATCTAGCTGCTCACCCAGCATACGAATATCACGCGGCCCGCGCACCGCCACCGGATCAGCTAAATTACCCTCTCCCAAACGATGGATAGCTAGATCAAGCTCGCGAATTGGGCGCGAAAGTAAAAACGTAAAGCCGCCGATAATCAATAACACAATCGGCACCACCGCAATCATCTGCCACAGCGCTTGATTGCGCGACCGCGCCGCAAACCCGCGCAGCTCTTCCACTTCGCGGTCAATGGCTTGGGTAGCCAATACACTTAAGCGGCGGATACCGGCATCCAAATCACTAAACGCTGGCTCTAGCGCCTTCGCAGTTTCATTGCCACCCCCCCCATCTATCATCGCCGCAATAGCGCGATCTTTAACAACAATTTCTTTAATTTGCGCCCGCTGCGTCGCATCAAGCTTAATCGCGTTAAGCTGCGTCAACAGCGCCTGAAACTGCACCCGCCCATCACGATAAGTTTGTAAAAAATCCCGATCCGGCGAAACCGCATAAAAGCGCGCCGCGCGCTCCATCGTGATAAGCGACCGCGCTAATTCCCGCGACAAACGCGTAGTTTGATTAGAATCGTAAACTGCCTTCTGGCTTTGCTGCGATAACTGCTCAATAGCGTACACGTTCACAATCAAGCCCGCAATCAGCGGCGCAATGACGATGGTAAACCCCAACAGGAGCAAGCTTAGGAATGAGCGTGGATAGCCAAGTTTCATGCCGTATTATTCCATTTATAAAGCATTAATGCCTGAACCGCGAGCCGCCAACGCGGGCTGCTTCAGTATGGCAGGGTACACCATGATAAACTAAGGGCTTACAGCATGTGTAATACCCATTATGGAGCAAAAAAATGTACGAATCTGACATCACCAAATTCATGCGCGAATTAATGCAATCCGACCCTGCCCTAGCCGTAGAGCAAAAGCAAAACCGCGCCACGTGGTGGGATAAAGTGCAAGATAGCCAAACCACAGCCGAACACGCCCAATCAGAAGCGCCCAAGCAACCTTATGCTTATTTTCCGCTGCCGAAGGTGGGGGAGTAACATACAGTCAATTTGTAGGCGAATATTATTCGCTCGGTTGTGCGCAATAATCGCGGTGTTTACCATCCCGCGTTGTGGGATGTAACCGCGATGCCTCTCGTAGGGGCGAAAATCTCTCGCCCCTGTGTGCTTGGCATGCCGTGCCCGTCCCGTACAAACCAACCGTGGCATGCCGTGCCACCCAGTGCAACCCGGCCGTGGTATGTCGTGCACCGCCAGTAATGCCCGACGTTACGTCGTCATACTGTTACACCACGCAAAATCTCGTACCGTTCAGCCTTTTAAAAAACCATCCGCCACGGTCTGGAACCGTTGCCCCGATTGTTTGCCGTAGGGTTGTTTTTGGCTTGATACTGCATGCGTCCCAACAACATTATGGAGTATTGCAATGAAATTTCTTTTTCGCGCTGCCTTTTTAGCTTATGTTATTTTGCTTGCTAACCATTCCTTCGCCGCAGAGCGGTCGGAGTTGTATCAGGAAATACGCGTGACCATCCGTGGTGAAGGCCGTCCTATTATTATGGTGCCGGGTTTGAATAGTGCTGCCGCTGTGTGGGATGAAACCTGTGCGGAGCTGCAAACGGTGGGTATGCAGTGCCATATTATGCAGTTGCCGGGCTTTGCTGGTTTAACTGCCATTGCCGGTGATCGTGCTAAAGATAAATTTTTAGCGACGATACGCGATAGCTTGCTTGACTATATCGATGCTAAAAAATTGCAAAAACCGATGATGATAGGCCATAGCTTGGGTGGCGAACTCGCGCTGCAAATGGCTAGCAAAGCACCCACCAAATTAGAGCGCATTATCATCGTTGATTCCCTGCCGTTTTTTCCGGCGGCTACAGCACCCACTGCGACTGCTGCTACTAGCAAGCCGATGGCTGAGGGCATGAAAGCCGGTATGCTGGCAACCCCAATTGAATCTTACAATACCCAGCTCAAAGCCAATTTACGCGGCATGACCCGTGATGCGAAGCGGCTGGAAACCCTCACGCAATGGGGCTTGGCGAGTGACCGTAATACCACTACACAGGCAATGTATGAATTATTTACCATTGATTTGCGGGATGATTTAAAGAAAATTACCTGCCCTACATTGGTACTCGGGGCGTGGGCGGCTTATGCACAATACGGCTCCACCAAAGAAACCGTGCGCAAGACCTTTACCGATCAATACGCAAATTTAAAAGGTGTACAGATTGAAATGAGTGAAACGGGTTATCATTTTTTAATGTGGGATGATCCGCAATGGGTGTTTGCACAGGTAAAGGCGTTTATAGCCGTGCCCCCCCTAAAACCATAACTTAATTATCCAATTTCAATTCAATCAATGCCGCTTCCAAAAACGATGATTGCCAATAAACGCTGGATTTATCAAACTGTGTTTTGGGGCGGCTATATGGCGCTCTCTTTGTTGATGCTGTTGCAATACCTCAGCAAGGGTTCCGGCATTATTTTAATCATGGTGTTGGTAGGCTTAGGGCTGTGCGTGGCTAGCGAGGTGCTACGCGCCTTGATCATCAAGCAAGGTTGGCTAAATGCGCCAAGCTGGCCTTTGTTGGGCTGTATGCTGCTGCTCGTGCCGCTCGCGGCAATAATAGTGCAGGGTGGTATTTTCGTGATCTTGAAAACGGCGCTTACCCTTAATTGGGTGAGCATGCCCGGTGGCAATGCTGACTATCGGTTTGGTAGTTTGTTTGGCTATATTTTAAACTCCGCCATCATGCTCTGGTTATGGTGTGGCATTTGGCTCAGCGCATATTATTTGCGGCGCTATCGCCAGGCCGAAATTGAAACATGGCGTGCCAAAGCGGCGCAAAGCAAGCTGGAACTTGACGTGCTTAAAGGTCAGATCAACCCGCACTTTACGTTCAATGCGCTCAATAATTTACGCGCCATGATTAATGAAGATACGGAGAAAGCGCGGCTGATGGTTACCCAGCTTTCGAATATCCTGCGCTATTCCCTGCAATATAGCCAAAACGATAGCGTGAGCCTGCATGATGAACTTGCTGTAGTGCGCGATTACATCGCCCTTGAGCAACTACATTATGAATCTTGCCTTAATGTGGATTGGCAGATTAAGGTGAACGCTAACCAAGAATCAAGCCTGACCCTGCCGCCGATGCTGCTGCAATTGCTGGTTGAAAACGCGGTAAAACACGGCATTGCCAAACGTGTTGGCGGCGGCACTATAAGTATCGTAATTATTGCCGAAAATGCCCATCTTAAAATTGCCGTCAGCAATCCTGGTAATTGGCAAGTAACGGACACTAGCACCGCCATCAGTAACAGCACCGGCATTGGCTGGAATAATCTGCGTGAACGTCTTGCACGTTTGGGTGGCAGCGCTGCAAGCTGTGAGATTGAAACATCTGATACCCTTGTAACCGTCACCGTTACCGTGCCGCAATCGCCAAAATGAAACTATTTATTGTTGAAGATTCACGACTTGCCCGCCAAGAACTGCGTACCCTGCTCAAGGCACATGCCGATTGCGAAATTATTGGTGAAGCCGCAAATGTAGAAATCGCGCTAGAAGGCATAGAAACACTACAGCCCGATGTGCTGTTACTCGATATCCATTTACCGGGGGCAAGCGGTTTTGAGTTGCTCGACAAACTAGATTACATGCCAATGGTTATTTTTGCGACTGCCTTTGACCAGCACGCGCTCCAAGCATTTGAACGCAATGCCTTGGATTATTTAATTAAACCCATCGCGCCCGAACGCCTAAGCCAAGCCCTTGAGCGCGTGCGCCAGCGCTTACGGCCAAGTATTGCAGCTACGGCTATAGCCGCACCAACCGTTAAAAAAGGTGCCGACGATACCATCTTCGTGCGCGAAGGCGAACACTGCTGGTTTGTGCGTTTAGGCGATGTGAGCGGCTTTGCCGTCATGGGCAATTACGCCCATGTTTGGTTTGACGGCAAACAGCCGCTACTATCGCGCAGCTTAGGCTACCTTGAAGAACGCCTAGATCCCACCCTGTTTTTTCGCGCCAGTCGCAGCCACCTCATCAATTTAAAGTGGGTAAGCAGCATTCAACCCGCCATGAGCGATGGCTATCTGGTAACCCTACGCGATGGCAGAACCGTAGAAATTTCCCGACGCCAAGCCAAAGTGCTCAGAGAAACGCTAGAGCTGTAGCGGCGTGATTGCAAACCGCAACATGCCGCGCACATACGATCGTGACACCCCCCCCGCCCAACTTGTAGGGGCGAATAATTATTCGCCCTTGTCGTGTTGGCACAAGCGCACGTATCTTGTGATCAACTTTGCACAACACACGTGTGAGCATAGGTACTACCAACATATAGCAATCGTTCGTCAAACCGTCGAGCACGGAAATGCCAACTCCTCCATACAGGGGGTTACGCTAAAACTGGTAAAATACGGCTTGCTATTGTTTAGCGTAATAATATTAGCCTTGCAAAATATCTACGACGATGCCTGAAGCTGCCTTATTTTAAGCCATCTTCGGGCGTCATTTTTCAATAAATACACCCGTCATGCCCACCTTAGCCAATCACACCAACGAAAACACCAGTAGCGAAGCCAAGCCGCTGCGCTTCGCCATCATTGAGGGCGCTGAGGGTTATCGGATTGCTTTGGCGGCATTGGTGCGCAGTGGTTGGCCTTCATCTAGCGTTGAGGAGATTGATCCTTTTGCGCAAACGCTGTCGGGCTTGAACGCGGGATTGCGCGGCAAATACGATATTGTTTTGTGGAGCGGTATCAGCACGGTGCCAGAGGCTGAGCAGGCTTTGGAGCGGATTAACCGTACGCCAAACTCGCCGCTGCTGATTCTTATTGTGCGCGATGCCGCGCTTACCCATGCCGCTGATTTTATTGCCGCTGGTGCCCTTGCCGTACTGCCGCGCATGCGCTTTTCTATGGTGCAGCTGTATCGCACTATTCGCGTTAAACTTGGCGTTGAAAGTGAAGCGCCGGTGAGCAATGCCCAATACGATATTTTTCCGGTGGCATTCAAAGGCGAAATGCATCCGGTAGAAATTAGCAATATGCGCTGCTTGGGTAAGATATCCAGCAATGCTGCGGCACATGTATTTTTTGCCGAGCGCATGAGCGATAAAACGAAAGCCGTCATTAAAATTGATGTGGGATCACCCTATGCCGAAATTGATCAAAGAGCGCAGTCAATAGAACGCTATAAGTTTTTTCCACATATTCGTAGCCGCCATATTCCGCAATATTTTGATGGCGGTATGACGGGGCCTTGGACTTATTTTGCGATTGAATTTATACCGCGTGGCAATTTACGCAAACTGCTTCATGCACCGCTAGAAGTAAAGCTTGCGCTACAAATTTGTGATGGGATTGCCCGTGGCTTAAAAGTGCTGCACGATGGTGAGTTTGCGCACCTTGACATAAAGCCTGAGAATATTTTCTTTCGCGAAGATGATACCGTCACCTTGATCGATTTTAATATCTCTGCGCGTTTCGGTAATTTTGCAACGCGCATGCAAACCGGTGGTGGCATTGGTGGTGGTGAGGTAATGGGCACACCAACGTATATGAGCCCAGAACAGGCGCGTGGCGACCCGATTGATGGCCGTACCGATCTTTACAGTGTTGGTGTTGTGCTGTTTGAAATGCTCGCCGGTAAGCCGCCGTTTATTGGCGAATCCACCTCACATACGATTTATCAACATCTGCACCATGAAGTGCCGCTTTTGCCAAAAGCCACACGCGAATTACAGCCGCTAATCGATCGCCTATTAGCCAAGAACGCCCACGAGCGTCTGGCTACGGTGGATGCTTTAATTGCGGAACTAGCGCTATTGTTGGTGCGCCACCCGTAGAGGCACCGCGATTCATTTCCGTAGCGCGGGAAGGCGCATACCGCAGAGGCACGGCATGCCGTGCCCGTACCACCGTAGCAGGTCCCCGTTCCAACCACAAGCCGTCTTCAACGGGTCGATGATGGGATACCATTATAAAGTTAAGGTTTATCGGTTTTTTACCCGCAATCTCACCTCCACTTCAAGATACCCATGAACGCTGTAGAAATAGAATCGGCCATTTCAGATTTAGCCCTGCAGCCGTTTGACGCCATTGAATTTCCCTTCGCGTTTTTAGCCGCTTTTGGCAATAAGCCTACAACGTTAGCACGCCTCCGTAGTACTGCTAATACTGGTGGCAACAGTAACAACAACGCATCAGATATTCCCGGCGGCGTGCTCCAGCGCAACAATATTCATTTGGCGGTATGCCAAGCAGGGCGGGTTAGCGCCACCCTTGATGCGCTGCGTGCAAGCCCCGCTACTGCCAAGGCCAAAGCAAAGTTTATTTTAGCAACCGATGGGCAAACCTTAGAAGCCGAAGAAGTGTTAAGTAGCGCCAATAACAACACCGGACGCGGTGAGTTTATTGATTGCCAGTATGTTGATTTTCCTAATCATTTTGGCTTTTTGCTGCCGTTGGCGGGTATTTCCACCGTTAAGGAAATTAAAGATAACCCCATTGATGTGCGTGCCACCAGCCGCCTCAATAAACTATATATAGAGCTGTTAAGCAATAACCCTGATTGGGCGGCGGCCAATCGCCGCGCGGACATGAACCACTTCATGGCACGCTTAATTTTTTGTTTTTTTGCTGAAGACACCGATATTTTTAATGGTAACGGCGTATTTACCCACACCATTGAGCAAATGAGCGAGCGTGATGGGTCTAACACCCATGAAGTGTTATCCGAAATTTTTCGCGCCATGAATACCCCAACGCGGCACGAAGGCAAGCTGGATGCGCGGCACCGTAAGGCCGCCAATATTCGGCCTTGGGCTGATAATTTTCCCTATGCCAATGGCGGGCTATTTTCAGGTAGTGTTGAAACACCGCGCTTTACCCGCATGGCACGCACCTATCTAATCCATGCGGGCAGCCTGAACTGGAAGCAAATTAATCCGGATATTTTTGGCTCTATGATTCAAGCCGTGGCCGACGATAATGAGCGCGGCGCAATCGGCATGCACTACACCAGCGTGCCCAATATTTTAAAAGTGCTCAATCCGTTATTTTTGGATGACCTAAACGCGCAATTAGCACAAGCAGGTAATAACGAACGCAAGCTAATTACGCTACGCCAGCGCATGGCGCACATTAGGGTATTTGACCCTGCCTGCGGCTCGGGTAATTTTTTAGTGATTGCCTATAAGCAAATGCGCCATATCGAAGCTGAAATTAACAAGCGTTTGAGTGAAGCCAAAAAAAGCTGTGAAATTCCGCTTACTAATTTTCGCGGTATCGAGCTGCGTGATTTTCCCGCAGAAATTGCCCGCCTAGCGCTGGTGATAGCCGAATACCAATGCAATGTGCACTACCTAGGGCCAATCGACGCCAAGGCAGAATTTTTGCCCCTAAACGAAAAAAACTGGATTGTGTGCGGTAATGCCTTAAGGCTAGATTGGCTCAGTGTGTGCCCGCCCACGGGTAAGCAAGTAGAGCTAGTGGCAACTGATTTATTCAGCGTACCAGAAAAGCAAATTACCATTGATTTTGCCAATGAAGGTGGGGAAACCTATATTTGCGGAAACCCACCGTATTTGGGCAGTACCTGGCAATCGGCGGAGCAAAAAGACGAACTGCGCGAAATTTTTAACCATCGCGCTAAAAGCTGGAAATCACTTGATTACGTAGCAGGCTGGTTTATGAAAGCCGCAGATTACGGCACCCACACCGCATGCGCCACCGCCTTTGTATCCACCAACTCAATTTGCCAAGGGCAGCAAGTGCCGATTTTATGGCCGCTGCTGTTTGCAAGCGGGCATGAAATAGCCTTCGCGCATACCTCATTTAAATGGGCAAATTTAGCCAGCCATAATGCGGGCGTGACTGTTGCTATTGTGGGTATCACTAATCAGTACGGCAAGCGGCGCCGGTTATTTTCAATATCAAGCGACGAAAGTACACTTGAAAAGCAGGTTGCCTTTATAAACGCGTATCTTGTTAGTGGACTTAATATCATTATTTCGCCATTGACCAATGCACGGGATGACCGCGCATTGATGGAGTGGGGAAATAAACCAACTGATGGCGGTAATCTGCTTCTTTCACCTGATGAACGCGAACATCTCGTGCAAACCTCACCAGACGCGAAACGATTTATTAAACGATTTCTTGGTGCACAAGAATTCATTAGGGGTGAGCTCCGTTATTGTATTTGGATAACGGATTGGGAGCGTGAAATTGCAGAGCAAGTCCCTGAATTGACGCGGCGTATTTTGGCCGTCGCTGCAATGCGTTCGGCCAGCAAGGCCGCTGAAACTCGACCGTCTGCGGCATTTCCGCACCGATTTCGTCAAATTCAGTCCGTTGCCGAACGCTACGTTCTAGTTGTCGCGCGCGTTAGTTCAGAAAACCGCCATTATTTGCCCATTGGCTTAGAAGATGGATGTACAATTATTGGCGATCGCAATTTCGCCCTCTACGACGCCCCCTTATGGAACATGGCGCTCATCGCCTCCCGCCTGCATTGGGTGTGGATTGGCACAGTCTGCGTGCGTATGCGTACCGATTTTTCCTACTCCAACACCCTAGGCTGGAACACCTTCCCCGTACCCACCCTTACCGATCAAAACAAAGCGGACCTCACCGCAAGTGCAGAAAACATTTTGCTGGCGCGTGAGGCGCATTTTCCGGCCACTATTGCTGATTTATATGATCCTGATGCCATGCCCGATAATCTGCGCCGCGCCCACGACTATAACGACGAAGTGCTAGAGCGCATTTACATTGGCCGTCGCTTTAAAAACGATACCGAACGGCTCGAAAAGCTGTTTGAACTTTACACAAAAATGACGGCCAAAAACGGCTCTATAAATCGTGTGGTCGGTGCAAAGGCCAAACCCGCTAAAACCACAACACTTAAGCTAAAAAGTCATGAGTGATAATTCCGTTATGCCCGCAAACCCCGCTCGTCTTATGCCGCCGCCGCAAGGCTATGCCGAATGGCTCACCGAGCTTAAAAGCCGCATTCACAACGCCCAGCAACGTGCTACCTTGGCGGCGAATCGAGAGTTGGTGTTGCTGTATTGGCAAATTGGGCAAGATATTTTAGCGCGGCAGGCAGCGCAAGGCTGGGGTGCCAAGGTGATTGAACGCCTAGCGCAAGATTTGCGTGCGGCTTTCCCGGACATGAAGGGGTTTTCGCCCCGCAATCTTAAGTATATGCGGGCGTTTGCAGAATGCTGGCCCGACGCGCAATTTGTGCAAGCGGTGCTTGCACAATTGCCTTGGTATCACCAACTGGCGCTGTTGGATAAGTTAAATACAGAAACTGAGCGCCGCTGGTATGCCGCCAAGGCGATTGAACATAATTGGTCGCGCAATATTTTAGTGATGCAGATGGAAAGCCGCCTGCTGGAGCGTAGCGGTAGCGCCGTAACTAACTTTGCAATCAGTTTACCCAAACCGCTGTCGGATTTAGCCCGCGAATCGCTAAAAGACCCTTATCGCTTTGACTTTCTCGGCTTAACCGACGATGCCCAAGAACGCGAAATTGAAAACGCGCTAGTTAAACACGTCACCGATTTTTTGCTGGAACTAGGTGCGGGTTTTGCTTTTGTGGGGCGTCAGGTGCTGCTGGATGTGGGCGGGGATGAGTTTTTTATTGATTTGTTGTTTTACCATTTAAAGCTACGCTGTTATGTTGTTGTTGAGCTTAAAGGCGGCAAGTTTAAGCCAGAGCATTTAGGCCAACTTGGGTTTTATTTAACGGCCATTGACCGTCAAGTAAAGCATGAGCAGGATAATCCTACCATCGGTCTGTTATTGTGCAAAAGTAAAAATAAAATTGTGGCTGAATATGCCTTAGGCGACAAATCACAGCCCATGGGCATTGCCGAATATAAGCTGCTGCAATCGCTACCCGAAGAACTACAAACCAGCCTGCCCAGCATTGAGCAGATTGAACGTGAATTAGCCGGTGATTACACCGGCACGTTATCGAAAGAAGTGGAATGACACCATCAAACCTGCCGCAAGCAAATAAATACGTTGTGCCATCGGTTTCTATCGCCACCGCCCGCACGGGGGTATCCAGCCGCGCTAACGTGCTGGGTATGCGGGCGATGCAAGAGCGTGCTTATGCCAAGCGGGGTGAGCAATATTTGCTTATAAAATCGCCACCGGCCTCAGGCAAATCGCGGGCGTTGATGTTTATAGCACTTGATAAGCTCAATAACCAAAAGTTAAAACAAGCTATTGTAGTAGTGCCAGAACGCGCCATTGGCGGCAGCTTTGCTGATGAAGCGCTAACTGAGCACGGCTTTGAGTTTGACTGGCAAGTAGCACCGCAGTGGAACCTTTGCAATATTCCCGGTATGGACGATGTAAAGGTCGCTAAATCAAAAGTGAAAGCCGTTGGTGAATTTTTAGCCAGTACCGATAAAATTTTGGTGTGTACCCATGCTACGTTTCGGTTTGCCGTGGATGAACTGGGTGTGGCAGCCTTTGATGATAGGCTCATTGCTGTTGATGAGTTTCATCATGTATCGAGCAACCCAGATAATAAACTGGGCAGCCGCTTGGCCGAATTTATCGCCCGCGATAAAGTGCATTTGGTGGCGATGACGGGTTCTTATTTTCGCGGCGATAGTGAAGCTGTGCTGTCTCCGGCTGATGAAGCTAAGTTTGAAACCGTGACCTATACCTATTACGAGCAGCTTAATGGCTACGAATGGTTGAAGTCGCTCGATATTGGCTACTTTTTTTATAGTGGCCGCTATGTAGATGCCGTGGCTAAAGTGCTAGACCCTGCACTTAAAACTATTGTGCATATTCCCAACGTAAATTCGCGCGAAAGCCTGCAAGATAAAGAGCGCGAAGTAAACGAAATTATGCATGCGCTTGGTGAATGGCAGGGCGTTGATCCCGTGACTGGTTTTCATCAGTTGCGCACACCAGATGGCCGCACCTTGAAGGTGGCCGATTTGGTGGACGATAGCGATGCCGCTAAGCGGTCCCGCGTATTGGCGGCCTTGAAAGACCCTGCGCAAAAAAATAATCGTGACCATATAGATGTGATTATTGCCCTTGGCATGGCCAAGGAAGGCTTTGATTGGATATGGTGCGAACATGCGCTGACTATTGGTTACCGCAGCAGCCTAACCGAAATAGTGCAAATTATTGGCCGCGCTACACGCGACGCCCCGGCTAAAGAACGGGCGCGCTTTACTAATTTAATTGCCGAACCCACTGCTGACCAAACTGCGGTAAGTGAAGCCGTAAACGACATGCTAAAAGCCATTGCCGCCAGCTTATTGATGGAGCAAGTACTAGCACCGCGCTATGATTTTACGCCACGCGATGCGGGTGCTAGGGAAGGGTTTGATTATGGTGAAGGCGGTTATATTGCTGGTGCTGCTAATGCTGGCATAAATCAAGCTACCGGCCAAATTCACCTAGAAATTGCCGGGCTGGCCATGCCGAGCGGTGGCGAAGCAACGCGCATTTGCAAAGAAGACTTAAATGAGGTGATTACCAGTTTTGTACAAAGTAAACCGGTGCTGGAGCGCGGCTTATTTGATAAAGAAAATACCCTTCCAGAAGAACTTACCCAACTGCAAATGGGCAAGATTGTGCGCGAGCGCTACCCCCATTTAAGCGACGCAGATCAAGAGGCGGTGCGCCAGCATGCTATTGCCGCGTTGAATATTACCCAGCAGGTGAGGTCAGCTTTAGCCAACGCGGATGCCAATGCAGCGGTGGCTAACGCCAGTAGCAGCGAAGCCTTGAGCAACACCGCGTTAATTGACGGCGTGCGTAAGTTTGTAAATGTACGCGATTTAAATATTGATCTGATTGACCGTATTAACCCCTTTGATGCCGCCTACGCCGTATTGGCTAGAACGATGGACGAAAAATCGCTGCGGCAAGTGCAGGCAAGTATTGCGGCGAAGCGGGTGACGATGAGTGAGGAGGAGGCGCGTAGCTTGGTAAAACGTGCCGTACAATTTAAAAAAGAACATGGCCGTTCGCCGGATATTACGTCAGCAGATTCTTGGGAAAAGCGCATGGCTGAAGGGGTTGTAGCATTGACGCGTTACCGCGAGCAAGCCAAAACGGCGCAAGCACAAAGTGACGTGAGCAATGGTTAGTCATATTGAATTAGATGAAGATGATGCGCTGCTGGCGGAACTAGGCATTGAAGTAGCGCCACTTAAAAAATCCAGTAAGACCCCGCGCGAGGAGCGGATTATTGCGGGCTTTGAGGATATTTTGCGTTTTTACCAAACGCATGGCCGTATACCAACACACGGTGAGGGCCGTGATATTTTTGAGCGCCTTTATGCCGTACGCCTAGAACAAATACGGCAATTACCAGAAGCGCAAACATTGCTGGCGCACTTAGATTCGGTGGGCTTGCTGTCGGGCGCTGCGGCAAGGGCTGCCAACAGCGAAGATTTAAGCGAAGACGCGCTGCTGGCGCAGTTGGGCATTGGCGACGACGCGAAGCAAACAGATGATATTACCGTGCTACGCCATGTACGTTCCAGCGCTGAAAAACGCGCCGCAGAAGCCATCGCCGACCGTATTCCGTGCACCGATTTTACCCAATTTCAACCATTGTTTGACCAAGTGGAGCGCGATTTAAAAGCAGGTGACCGTAAAGCGCTGCGCTTTAAGGAAGATGCCAGTGTTGATTTTGGTAACTTCTTTGTTGTTGGCGGGCAGCTTGCCTATGTGGCTGAAGTGGGCGCAGACTTTAAAGTGGTGCAAGGCGGCACCGATGCTCGGCTGCGCGTAATTTACGCTAACGGCACTGAGAGTAACTTGCTACGGCGTTCGTTGCAGCGTGCACTGTACAAAGACGATACGGGCCGCAGACTTACCGAGCGACTTTCTGATGCTGATATTGGCCCGCTATTTGGCAATGTTGCGGAGCCTGACGATATAGCGTCAGGCACCATCTACGTGTTGCGCAGCAAATCAAATGATCCCTATGTTGCGGCACATCGTGAAGCGCTCCATAAAATTGGCGTAACCGGCGGTAGCGTTGAAACGCGTATTGCCGGTGCAGAAAAAGACGCTACCTATTTGCTAGCCGAGGTAGAAATTGTTGCAAGCTACAAGCTGCATAATTTAAACCGCACTAAGCTAGAAAATATCTTTCACCGTTTATTTGCCGCTGCACAAATTGATCTAACCATTGTGGATAGGTTTGGGCATAAGGTGAAACCCCGTGAATGGTTTTTAGTGCCGTTAGAGGTGATTGATGAGGCCGTTACGCGAATTCAAGATGGGTCAATAACCAAAGTAGTTTTTGATACAAAAAGTGCGCGGCTGGTTGCAGCTGATTGATGTTGCCCACATTGAAATTACCTGATGAGGCTCTAATTCTGCCAGAACTAGGTGTCTAGCAAGATACCCAAGATGTATGGAGCAAACTAGCTAAAGACCGCCCCCAATTTAACGCAACTATCCGTCATGACGCGACCACCCAGCGATTATTCCATTTCTATATCAAAAGTGCCATTACTTGCACCGCACAAAATACGAAGCATCGTCATTCCAGCGAAGGCTGGAATCCAGTCCTACGTCATACTATTTAGCGCTTTTAAACCTAGATTAGTCATACGAGGGTCTTGATTCCAGCCTTCGCTGGAATGACGATGTTTATATAACACTCAGGAGGAAATAACGCACGAATGAAATGGAAATGGAATTAGGCACCGAACGGGCACGGCATGCCGTGCCCCTACGATCGTGGTATACCACCCCCTTACCACTGGCGCATGCCGTGCCCGTTACGGTATCTTCGGCCTCCTTCCTTGCTCTACCCCGATTTCAACAGCACCATCACCGCCCCCGCTCCCCCATCTGCTGGCTTGGCATCGCAGAAGGCGAGTATTTCGTCGCGTTGCGATAATGATAGGCGAATTTTGGTGCGTAGCACGGGTTTGCCGTTGGGCGAATTAAAGCCTTGGCCGTGAACGATGCGAACACAGCGGTGGCCGTGCAGGCGCGAATGGGCGATAAATTCTACTAGTTTATCGCGGGCGCTTTGGCTGGTTTCGCCGTGTAGATCAATTTCGGCAGCCGTTGTCCAGTGGCCTTTGCGCAGCTTGCGCAGTACGTCAACGGGTAGGCCGGTGCGGATGAAGCTGATGAGGTCACCGGTTTCAATTTCGCCGTCCCAGCCGCTGGTGTCGTTGAGCATTTCGGTGAGTACATCGCGGTCATCTTGCAGGCGCATGATGGGGATGGGTTTGGGGCGCGGTTTGCGAATATCCGCGTGGTTACCGGCTTTGAGCGGCGTGACGTCAGCAATTTCAGCTAGAAATAAATTTTCAACTGGCGTTTCAACGGGTGGTGCAAGCGCAGGGGCTATTGTTGATTTCGATGCTGGGTCGGGTACTACTTTTTTTGCAGGTGTTGGTTTTATTGGCGCAAGCATTGCTTTCGCGCGTGCTTCTTTAAGCACGCGCAGTGCTTCTAAACCTTGGCCTTTGCTCTGGTGCGACACCGCAAATACTTGGCTTAATGCAGCGCTTCTAAATAGCGGTCGGCATCAAGTGCGGCCATACAGCCGGTGCCCGCGCTGGTAACGGCTTGGCGGTACACATGGTCTTGCACGTCACCGGCTGCGAATACGCCGGGTACGGAGGTGGCAGTGGCATCGCCGCCCAAGCCGCCTTTGGTGATGATGTAGCCGCCTTTCATGTCGAGTTGTCCAGCAAAAATATCGGTATTGGGTTTATGGCCAATGGCGATGAAGCAGCCTTGTAGCGCTAGGTCTTCCGTGGCATCATCGGCGGTGGCTTTAATGCGCACGCCAGTCACGCCGGATTTATCGCCTAGCACTTCGTCTAAGGTATGGTTCCATTTGATGGTAACTTTGCCTTCTTTGGCTTTTGCCATTAAACGATCGGCAAGAATTTTTTCGCTACGGAATTTATCGCGGCGATGAATCACCGTAACATGTTTGGCGATATTGCTTAAATATAGGGCTTCTTCTACCGCCGTATTGCCGCCGCCGACCACGCACACATCTTGGTTTTTATAAAAGAAACCATCGCAGGTGGCGCAGCCCGATACGCCTCTGCCCATGAAGGCTTCTTCGGATGGCAGGCCTAAGTATTGGGCTGATGCACCGGTGGAGATGATGAGGGCGTCGCAAGTGTAAGTGGCGTTATCGCCGCTGAGCACTAGCGGGCGCTGCTTAAAATCGACGGTATGAATATGGTCAAAGATAATTTCGGTGTTAAAGCGCTCTGCGTGTTTTTGAAAGCGCTCCATTAGCTCTGGGCCTTGTACGCCGTCGGCATCGGCAGGCCAATTTTCCACGTCAGTGGTGGTCATCAATTGCCCGCCTTGCGCCATGCCGGTAATTAATACCGGATTTAAATTTGCGCGTGCGGCATAAACAGCGGCGGTATAACCTGCGGGGCCGGAGCCTAAGATGAGCAGGCGGCTGTGTTTGATT
The DNA here is from genome assembly GCA_031376425.1 of Betaproteobacteria bacterium. GTDB lineage: Bacteria > Pseudomonadota > Gammaproteobacteria > Burkholderiales > Usitatibacteraceae > JANMDR01. The sequence goes on along the minus strand of JANMDR010000230.1, from coordinate 25,166 downwards.
GGTAGCGGTGTGGACATGGTTATTCTCGATTCTTAAATATATAACTCAGGGATGCTGAAAATACTACGCCGGTTTTCACCGGCGTAGATTTGTTGCAGTGATGGCGCATTATAGTTTAATGCACCACGGTTTTAAGCTGTCTGCAAATTAACGATTTTTAAGTGCCGCAATACGATCAGCAATCGGTGGATGGCTGGCGAACATGGCAGATATTTTACCGCCAGAAATACCGGATGCCGCCAAGCCTTTGGGTAGCTCACCCGCTTCAACGCCACCTAAACGGGCGAGGGCGTTAATCATCGGCTGCGGTGTGCCCATCAGTTGTGCAGCGGCCGCATCGGCACGGTATTCACGCTGCCGTGAGAACCATGCCACGATAGTGGAGGCCAAAATACCAAAAACAATTTGGCAGGCAATATCGGTAACGTAATAACCGATGCCAGGCGCATCACGCTCATTTTTAAGAACAACACGGTCAACAAAGTAGCCGACGATCTTGGCGAGGAACACCACAAAGGTATTTACCACACCTTGAATCAGGGTGAGGGTCACCATATCGCCATTCATGACATGGCCGATTTCATGCGCTAGCACCGCTTCAACTTCTTCTTTTGTCATTGATTCCAGTAGGCCAGTGGATACGGCAACAAGGGCTGAATTTTTAAACGCACCCGTGGCAAAGGCATTCGGCTCACCTTCGTAGATAGCAACTTCGGGCATGCCGATACCGGCTTTGTCCGATAAACGCTTTACGCTCGAAACTAACCAGCGTTCAGTATCGTTTTGTGGCTCATTGATGACCCTTGCGCCCGTGGAAAACTTCGCCATCCATTTAGAAATAAGCAAAGAGAAAATCGCGCCCGTAAAACCAACTAAGGCGGAATAACCCAGCAGCATCGGTAAATTTAGACCAGTTGCGGATTGAAAGCGATTTAGGCCAAAAATATTGGCTAATACGCCGATTAATACCAGCACGGCCAAGTTCGTAGCGATAAATAGAAAAACGCGTTTCATAGTGACTCCTATAGTGGCTCTAAAAAGAAAAATAATAAGCAAACAGTAGCAATTAGCGAAAAGCCTGACCGTTTTTTTGAGACTCATTTTAGTACTAACGCGCAGATGCGGTCTGCCTAGCAAATTTCAAGTGCTAAGCAGCTGAATTGTAATTGAAACAGCGGGTATTGCATGATGCTGTGATTAAATTTGCCTGTTATTGTTTTTTACGCTGTAAGTGCGCACTTACAGCGCCAATCGATAAGGCACCACCAAGTAACACGAAAATTGGCATCATACCCAAGGCGCTACCCACTACCCCAAAAATCAGAGGCATCACTGTTTGGCTGGCGTTAATTAAGGTGGTGCGTAAGCCCAGGGCTTCACCAGCGCGGCCTGCGGGGGAATTCTCGTGCAGCAGGGTAAGTACCATCGGCTGCGGTGCGCCCAGCCCCAAGCCTAATGCAAACATCAGCGCCATCATGGTGGTGACGTTATTGGCGAAGGGCATCGCAAAAAAACTGGCGGCGGCAACAATAAGGGATGCCGTAAGCACCGTCCACGGCGCAACTTTTGTCGCTATAAAAGGAATGCAAAAGCGCACCACAAACGTAGCGGCGGCAAAGCTGCCCATGACCAAGCCGATTTGCGAGGCACTCAAGCCTATTTTTGTGCCATGTACCGGCACGGCAAAATTATAAACATCCCACGATACCGTGAGCACCGCCATGGTAAAAAATAGGCGGCGCATATTCGCGTCTTTGAGTAAATCTAACACTTGGGCATTGGCGGGTCGCACTGATGTTTGCCCTAGCATCGGCAGTTCTTGCAGCTTAAAACCAAGGGCGGCAATCGGTAATAAGGTAAAGCAGGCCAATACCAAGAAGGCGTAAGCATGACCAAATTGATCAATCATTACGCCCGATAAAATTGGCGCAATAAAGCTAGAGGTGGAAAAACCCAACGCTAAAAAACTAAAGTTAGCGGGTCTATCTTCCGGTTTTGAAAGTGCGCCCACAGCGTGATAAGCGGCCACCGTAATCAGCATAAATGAAACACCAATTAAACACGCCGCAATATGCAAAGCAATAAGGCTAGGCCAGAAAAACGGCAGCACGGTCCCCAAGCCTAAGCCTACTGCACCGTAGAGCATTGGTGGGGTAACGCCAACGCGATCAATCCAGCGGCCTGCGGCCACAGAAAGCAGTGCAGGTAGCAGCGCATAAAGCGCTAATAAAATGCCTAAATTAAACGGGCTGGCGTGTAGATGAATAGCGTAAAGTGCCATCGTGACCCGACTGCCATTGTAGGCAATATGGTTTAGTACGGTGATGATGACTACAAAAGCAATGGGTGACATTAGGTTTTACGCTGCCGATCTTCCAAAATAAAAGTAGTGGCTTGTTCGGCAATCATTAAGGTGGGTGAGTTGGTATTGCCCGAAATAATTGTGGGCATGACGGAGGCATCAACCACCCGCAAATTTTTGATGCCATGCACACATAGGCGCGCGTCCACCACCGCCATAGGGTCGCTAGCCAAGCCCATTTTTGCGGTGCCTACAGGGTGAAAAATAGTGGTACCGATAGTACCAGCCGCATGTGCTAATTCGGCATCGGTAGCAAGCTGCGCACCGGGTAAAAATTCTGTTGCGCCCAAGCTCGCCAAGGCCGGTTGCGCACTAATGAGGCGCGCCAGCTTGATAGCATCAATGGCGGTTTGCACATCATCGGTGGTGCTTAAATAATTGGGCGAAATAGCTGGCGCAGCAGCGGGGTCAACTGATTTTAATAGCACCGTGCCGCGACTTGAAGGCCGCAAATTACACACGGATGCGGTGAATGCGGGGAAGCGATGCAGCGGATCACCAAATTTATCCAGCGACAGCGGCTGCACATGAAATTGCAGGTTAGGGCGCTCCACACTCGGGTTAGAACGGGCAAACGCCCCTAGTTGCGAAGGTGCCATTGCCAACGGTCCGCGACGGCTAAAGGCATATTGCAGCGCCATTTGAATTTTGCCCCACGGTTTGTGAATCCACTCGTTTAAGGTGGGTACGCCCTGCACTTTAAAGCATAAGCGCAACTGCAAATGATCCTGCAAATTTTGCCCCACACCGGCTAAATTATGGATGACGGCAATGCCCTGTTTGGCTAATTGATCGACAGCACCGATGCCGGAAAGTTGGAGTATTTGCGGCGTATTGATGGCACCGGCACTGACAATAACTTCCTGTGTGGCCGTGGCCGAAAAAAGGGTATTTTTATAGTTAAAAACCACCCCCGTTGCCTTAAGCTGGGGATCGTGGTCAAATAAAATTTTGTGGGTGAGGGCGTGGGTAAGTACGGTTAGATTTTTGCGGTGTTTAATGGTGCGCAAAAAAGCTTTTGCGGTATTCCAGCGCAAACCGGTTTTTTGATTCACTTCAAAGCGCCCAGAACCGGCATTGTCGCCCCCGTTAAAATCAGCGGTAGGCATAATACCCGCGTCGGCTGCAGCCTGCTGCCAAGCATTTAAAATTTGCCAATCAAGGCGTTGCTGTTCAACCCGCCATTCACCAGAAGCCCCGTGAATAGGGCTGGCACCAGCAAAGTGCTGCTCGGTTTTTTTAAAAATTGGCAACACACTCTGCCAATCCCAACCCGTATTACCAGCGCAAGCCCAAGCATCATAATCTTGGGCTTGCCCACGCATATAAATCATGGCATTAATAGAAGAACAACCACCCAATACTTTGCCCCGCGCATAGAGAATCGAGCGCCCGTTTAAGCCCGGCTCGGGTTCGGTTTTGTAACACCAATCGGTACGCGGATTGCCGATGCAATAGAGATAGCCAACGGGAATATGAATCCAAATATAGTTGTCCGGCCCCCCCGCCTCTAGCAGTAACACGCGATGCTTAGGGTCGGCCGACAGGCGATTGGCAAGGAGACAACCTGCAGTGCCTGCACCAATAATAATGGTGTCAAAATTGCCGAAAAGTGCGGTGGATGAATGCATTGAATTGAAAGTTTATTCTATTTTTATAGAAAAACGACAATCATCGCCGATATTTTATTTTGCCAGGTACACAGAGGAATTGCACACGGCACGCCACGGTTGTGCGGGCACGGCATGCCGTGTCCCTACAGGGGCGGCGCACTCCGTCGCTGGCGTACAGGATCACCGCCATGTAGGGCGAAAAATCTTTCGCCCTCAGACGTCGCGCGCTGCGTTGCTAGCATAGCGGATCACCTTAATTGTAGGGGCACGGCATGCGCCAAGCGCAATCGCACCGCCCGTGGCTGTCATAGCGGATCACCTTAATTGTAGGGGCACGGCATGCCGTGCCCGCACACAGGCGGCGCACTGCGTTGCTGGCGTACAGGATCACCGTGCCCGTTCGATGCTTAATGCACTATTGCACTAAAGCATTACGGTGCCGCACTAACGCTATGGTTTAACCCGCCACTCACTGCTGGGAAATTATAAGTATCACCCCCGAATTCGCTGGTGATTACCGTATTACCGGCAACGGCAAAGCTGGTCACACAATTAGCTTCACGTATATGCAGCACATTGCTGCCGCGCAATGTCAGTGGCACATTGCTGCATCCGGCGATGGCTGCGCCATTGGCTTTGAAGGTAATTACGTTTGTGGCACTAGCATAGGGCACACCAGCAATATCGGTTAGCCATGCTTTGAAGGTGACGCTTTGGCCTAGGGTGCTCATGGTTTGCGCACCGGCTGTAGGCGCTACGTAGATTTGGGATCTTTCCGTCATCATAAATAGCGCGTTGGCTGTTGCTTCAATGGCTACACTGGCTTTGGGAATCAGGGGGGTAAAAGTCGCTTCCATTTGGCAGGGGCCGTTCACCGTCACGGCGTAGGTATTGATGCCCGTACCAATAGGTACAAAAGCTACCGGCTGATTGGTTTGGGTATAAATACAATTGCTTGAAACCCGGTGTACATGGCGCGGGTTGGGGGTGACGGTCATCATTACAGTGCCGCCAAAGGGTACAGTTTGCTCACCTGCGGGGGTGATGGTGCCAAGGGCAGCGGTGGTGGTATTTACATAGGCATTGAATACGGAGGGGCCGAGGATGGGTGGGGGTGGCGCGATGATTTTACGAACAACATGGCCATCACTGGTGATGAAGAGATTACCAGCGTTATCACGCCCTAATCCGTTGGGGACATTGATAGTGGCAGCTGTAGCGAGGCCGCCATCGCCAGTGTTGGTGGCCGTGCCATCGCCAATGACCGTAGTAATGGTGCCGCTCCCAGCAATATTGCGTACGCGGTTGCCGCTAAATTCAGAGACGAAATAGCCGCCATTACCGTCGGTTACGAGCCCCCACGGTATATTCAGTGTTGCGGCTGTAGCGGGGCCATTGTCACCGGTGCTGCTATTTGCGCCGGTACCGGCGATGGTGGTGATATTGCCGCCTGGGATAATTTTACGCACGCGATACTGAAAGCCTACTGCAACAATTAGGCTACCATCGGCAGCAATAACGATGCCGAGTGGAAGGTTAAGCGGCGCTGTTAAAGCTGGCAAATTGTCGCCACCAGACGCTGCAGCAACCCCGGTGCCGGCAATTTTGGTAATCATGCCAGCGGTGTCGATCTTACGCACTACATGGGCGCCGAAGTCGGAAAAAAATAAATTGCCCGCGCTATCAAAACGCATACCCCATACGGTGAAAACCTGCGCTGCGGTGGCTAGGCCGCCATCTCCAGTATTAGCCTGAGTGCCATTGCCCACGATGGTGGAAATAATGCCAGCCGGTGTTACTTTGCGAATTGCACCCCGAGAGCCAATGTAAATATTACCGGCAGCATCTTCTAGCAGCGCCCCTGGACCATTAATTTGTGCCGCAGTGGCGGGGCCGCTGTCGCCGGTAAAGCTATTGCCACCCGTTCCGGCAAAGGTGGTGATCACACCGCCCACATCTACTTTACGTACGCGATTGCCGGCCTGCTCTGCAATCAGCACACTGCCATCGGCACGCGCCAGTACGGCAAGGGGGAACAAAAGCCGCGCCGCTGGCGCAGTGGCGGAGCCGCCGTCACCGGCAAAGCCGCTTAAACCATTATTACCCGCAATGGTGGTCACGTTTTGCGCGTACGAGGGGGTTGACAAGACGGCGAAGGTGGCAGCAATTATGGTGCAATTGGCGGCGAGTGTGCTAAGCCTAACAAGGCTTTGCTGCCATGTTTTGGGGAAGCTGTTGGCGAAGGCCTTAGGGATGCGATTGAGCAGAAGCATGGTGTTTCCTTTTCAAGAAACCTGCGGTTTTATGGTTTTACAGTGCGAGTGGTGGGTGGAGCGGGAGCGGCAATTCAGAAGAGGTGATGCTGGAGAGGTGATGCTGAGGAGGTGATGCTGAAGAGGTGATGCATGGTTGTGTCAGAAGCCTAAAGCGAAGTGTAGCAGATGCTTTTGCTGCCTTAGCTAAAAACTTTGTGAACACCTTACGCTATAAATATAAAAATTGCTCTCATATTCGCTAAACGTAATTGGCGGCCGAAACTCTCACGGGGTTGGAAAATACAACTGCCTCGTGGCTGGAGACTACAAGCCATTTATGCGTTTGAAATTAGTGCGTATTCAATTTATTTTCAGATAAAAACGATAATTACCATTGCCGCCATTGCATTCCCCTTCACAAGGAGGAATTGAAGCGCGGATGATTCACCTCTAACGCAAGCACGACTTTTGCTCATGCACTATTGATATAGAAACGGCATTATCACTGTCCTGCGCGGGCTTTTTTACAACGTCAAAAATACGTCTTGCCTGCTCTGGTGCATTCAATGTCACAATAATGGTATTGATGCGGCTTTGGCCGCAATTTTTTATGCTTTGATAATTGGACTTGTAGACGCTATGTTTGGAAAAATATTTGGTAAGTTGTCTGGCGCTGATGCAAAATCAGATACGGATATCACAGCAACGAAGGCAACAACGAAGCCCACCGTAGCGGCCACGCCAACACCCCCGCCTGCAGCTAAACCCGTGGTTGATGTTGCCGCATGGCAGGCAAAAATTCAAGCCGCCGCCGCCGATGGTGCAGGGCTACTGCAGCTGGCCAATGAGGCACCGCAGGTGGAGCTAAAACTCGCGGCAATTACCGCGATTAGCGATGAAGCCACATTGAAGCAAGCCGAAAAAGCCTTTCGCGATCACGATAGACGCGTACATAAACTAGCAAAAGATAAATATCAGCAGGTGGTGCATGTGCGCGAAACGCGCGAAGCAGCGGCGAATGCGCTGACAACGGCGCATGAGTTAGCGCAGTTACCGGCCATTCCCGCAAACCGTTTAGTGGAGCTTGACCGTGCATGGGGCGCCGTGAATGCAGATTTATGTTTGCCTGATACCGTGTCTAGCTACAACAGCCTACGCGCCCAGTTAACCGAGATTACCCGTTACCGTGTTGAAAATGAGTTAGCGCAAAATCGCTGGCTGGTACAAGCCAATGCCAACACCTTTGCCTTGATGACGGCATTGAAAGCCGAGGTGGCGGGTGTTGCCCAGCAGCCAGATCAAGAAGAGCAGGGGGAGGCGGAGGGGCAGGGGCGGGGGGATGGCGCTGACGGTAGTGCCAGTGAGGTTCCAGTGGCTGGCGCGCGCTTAGCGGCGCGTTATGATCTGGCGCAGTCAGTATTGGCCGATGCCCCGGCTAATATGAGCGACAAAACCCAAGCAGTGCGTGATGCCCTGCAAGGGCTGATTAGCGATGCCGATGCCGTGCGCGAACGCTTGGCGTTTTTGAGCGCTTTGGTGGGTGACGAAAAAACGGAGAAAAAAACCGAGAAAACACTGGAACAAGCCGCTGCTCCTGTGCCGTCAGCACTCGTCATTGAGCCGCTAGGTGCGGTCGTTGAAGCCTCCGCACCGGTCATTGATGCGCCTCCAGCGACGCCAGTCGCTACCGTGTCCCCTAAAGACGGCTGGCGCAAGCTGACGACGGTACAAAATGAAACGCTCGCGGCACAGCTTGAAGCGCAGTTTCAAGCTTGGCAGCAAAGCCAGATGGATAAGCGCCGCGATACGGCAGCCAAAGCGAAGCAGGGTAAAAAAGAGTTAAGCCAAAAAGCGCGGCAGGCCGAGCTTGATGCACTTTCAGCGCAAATTAAAGAGGCTAATGAGCAACTCGTGGCTGGTCATATCGGCAATGCCGATAAGCTGGTTTCACGCATTCTCAATAGCCAAAAGCAGATGCATTTGGATGGCGGCTTTCAAGCAAAAATTGAAGCGCTCGTGGCCGACCATACCCGTCTCAAAGGCTGGCAGCGCTGGAGCGGTGGCTTGCGGCGGGAAGATTTAGTTACCGAAGCCGAAGCGCTTAATGTCGCCAGCCGCGAGGTAAAACTACAAACAATGGAACACGCTGCGCAAATTGATAAGCTGCGCGAGCGTTGGAAAGAATTAGATAAATTGGGTGCCGCTGGCTCGCAACCGTTGTGGGATAAGTTTGACGCTGCCTTGCGCACCGCCTATTTGCCCGTGGACGCGCATTTGCTTAAACTAAAGCAGGCGCGGCAGGAAAACTTAAACGCCCGTCGCGTGGTCATCACTAATTTAAATAAATTTTCCTTGGTGTTAAAGCCACCCGTTATTGAAGGTGCGCCTGCACCTACACCTGATTTAAAAGCGCTGGAATTTAAAGCGCCGGAATTTAAAGCGCCAGACTGGCGTGAAGTAGCGCGGGCGCTGGAATTGGCGCAAACCGAATGGCGTAAGTGCGGGCCGGTGGAACACACCGTTTCGCGCAGCGCCCAGCAAGCTATTTTGCAAGATTGGAATAAGGCGCAAGCGCGTTTAGAAGAGCCGTTAAGTGACGTGCGCCGTATTGAAAAAGCCAAGCGTGAAAAGCTTATTGCCAAAGCACAGGCGATGGTGGGCACCAACAGTAAAATTGATGATATTCGTGGATTGCAAACGCAATGGCAAACCCTCGCCAAGGCTCTGCCCTTAAGCCGCAACGAAGAAAACGCATTATGGAAAAGCTTTAAAACGGCCACCGATCTAGTGTTCTCAAAACGCCAAGAAGCCTTCGATGCCAAGCAGGCGCAATTTCAAGAAAATGCCGCAGCGCGCGAAGCCCTCATTGCCCAACTTGACGCCCTCAACGACGACACTCCCGCCCCCATATTGAAACGGACTTTAGTGGACGTAGATACGCAATGGAAGCGTGCCGGTGAAGCACCGCGCGCGGCAATTGCCAAGCTTGATGCGCAATATGCCAAGGCGCGTGATACCGCCCAGCAGCGCCTGAGCAGCCACTCTACGCGGGCATGGCAGACGACTTGCGATAGCTTGGCGGCGAAGTTAGCGCTTTGTCGTGAGGTGGAAGCGGGTGCTAGTGGTGCTGATAAAGAGGCTGCATTTGCAGCTACACCTATGCTGCCCGGAGTTTGGGAAAATAGTTTGCTCGGACGCTTTAAAGGTGCCGCCAAAGTTGCAAACAATACCAAGAAGCCCGAAAATAGAGCCGCTGCAGCCATTAATGAAACGCTATTGCGATTAGAGATGGCGCTTGATATGAACTCGCCAGAGGCAGGTATGGCCGCGCGCCGCGAGCTAAAAATGCGCGACATGAAGGCCGCCCTAGAAACCCGTACTGCCGCTGCACCAATGGATGCCAACACGAAAATAATTACCCTCATCGCGCAGGCGTTGGCCGATGTGGGTGACGCCGCAACCGTAGCGCGTCTGGATGCAGCGCTGACGGCACTACGGCAGCACCCCTGCGAATTTGCGGGTAAGTTAAATAAATGAGTAGGTAAAAAATAGGTAAAGAAGCAGCACTTAAACTATGGAATAACACAATGCTCAATGCTGTTACAAAAATTAGCCGCTGGCTCGGCAAACAGCAGCGCGGCTTGGTGTTGTATTTATCGGTAGTGTTGGCTACGGGGGGGCTCTGTTTAGTGGGTGCGCCGGGAAGTCGCGCCATTGATGGGTTTGAGCGTTCTTTGTTTGATCTGCAGATGCAGTTATCGCAACGATATTTGCCGCGTGCAGCAAAAATAGAGCCCGTGCTGATTGGTATTGATGCGCAGGCCGAGGAACAGTTTGAGGAGCCCATTGCCATGTGGCACCGGCATTTGGGCAAAACTATGCAAGCCTTGGCGGAAGCCAAGCCCCTCGCGGTGGGCATGGATGTGCAGCTACCAGATCGTTCCTTTGATCGTATTTCGCCGGGCTTGGATATCGCCTTTGTGCGCGGTTTGGTGGCACTAAAGTCAGTTGCGCCGCTCACTGTGGCCTTAACCCTGACACGGGGCAACACCCTTGTTAAAGTGCATGCGCCGTTTTTGCGGATGTTGGGTGACGATGCCTTTGGCTTAGATAAAATTATCGAAGATGCGGATCGCGTCCCACGGCAGTTCTACCCTGAAAATATCGTGCAGGGCTTAAGTACCGAACGCGCTGGGCGCACCACTGCCGATGGTAAACAGGCGCTGATGTTGCCCTTTGATATGCGTATTGCCGAGGCACTGGGGCGTAAAGTAAAAAGCGGCATGATTGATTACTCGGTGGGGGGGCGGCTAGACTATATTCCCATCACCGATGTGGTGCAATGGGCGGATTCAAATCCGGAATTACTAAAAAAGCATTTTGAAAATAAAGTTGTGCTCATCGGCTATGTGGGGGCAGATCAAGATCGCTGGCAACTACCCGTAGCGCTTTCTAATTGGGAAAAAAATATTGATGGCACCTTGGGCAGCAAGCAGCCAGGGGTGGTGATTCACCATCAGATACTGCGTGGCTTGCTGGGTGATGGCCTCTTGCAACCCCTGAGCAAGCCCCTGTTTTGGTTTCTCATTGCGCTTCTTGCGCTGCTGGTTTTTTTACCGTCACGGGCGTGGCAATATGCGCTCGGCATTATTGGTTTACCGCTGGTGTTATTAGCTATTTCCATCGCCCTGATTCAGGTGCAGGTATTACTGCCGGTAGCGTCTATTATTGCCGCTGTATGGCTCAGTTTAATGGCGCGTGGCATCAGCGATATTGTTGATAGCACGCGGGAAAAAAATCGCCTTAAAGCCTCGTTTTCCGGTAGCGTCAGCCCTGCTGTGATGCAGGAGATGCTTGAAGGTGGCCTATCGGCAGGGGTTTCAGGGCAGGTATTGCCGGTGTGCGTGCTTTTTAGCGATATCCGTGGTTTCACCCAATTAGCAGAATCGCTACCAGCCGATAAGGTGACCGCGCTGCTGACCTTGTATTTTGACCGCATGGTAAAAGTGGTACATGAAAATAACGGCACCATTGATAAATTTATGGGCGATGGCATGATGGCGCTATTTGGTGCCCCCAAAAAATCATCCACCGCCTGCTTTGATGCCGTGCGCTGCGCCCTACAAATGCATAGGGAGTTAGCGCTCTTAAACATTGAATTGGGCGCGCGGCTCGACACAGCAGAGTTAACCGGAGCGCTGGAAATTGGCGTGGGCATTAATTTTGGTGGTTGTGTGGTGGGCAATATTGGCTCTACGGAACGGCACAACTATTCCGCCATTGGTGATACCGTCAATGTGGCATCGCGCGTGGAAGGAATTACCAAGCGTTTGGAAAGCCCCATTGTCATCACCCCAAGCGTAATGCGCGAGTTGCACATGGATGGCGCTAAAGCTTTATCGATCTTACGCGATGCCGGTGCCGAGTTTATCGACCACGGACCGCAGCCGTTGCGCGGCCATACCGATGTATCACTTTGGGGTGTACGTGCGAATTTTCACACACCAGCTTAAGAATGTTTGATACTGTACTGTAGGCACTCAAGTCAATGTTTAAGATTTTTTCGAGATATTGGAGATAACATCATGATTAAAAACAAAAATTCTAATAAAAATTGGTTTTCTGCAAACACGTTGCTGCTAGGTTTGGCAGTAGGCGGCTTAACGGCGGTAACAACAGTTTCAGCCGCCGGCATTGCCTTCATCACCGATGTAAAGGGTGATGCGCAAATTGGCACTTTTAAAGTTGCGCTAATGGGTGAGCTGGAAAAGGGCGCGCGTATTTCCTGCGTAAAAGATTGCCAAGTTGGCGTCATGTATCTCGTCAGCGGTAAAGAATTTCTGATTCGTGGTCCCGGTGATTTTTTAGTCGGTGATGCCGATGTAACCGCCAAGGTGGGCAATGCCCCCACCCCGCGCCAAACGGCGTGGAAAGTATCTTCCCAAACCGTGACCACCGCCGCACAAAACGCCAGTGCGAGCATTAGAATGCGCAACATTGATCTGAAAGCGATTAAAGCGCCGCCGCTGCCAGATCGCCTCTTGTACCCGATTGAAAAAACTAAAGTATTAAGCCTGCAACCGGATTTTCGTTGGCAAGCCCTGAATGCAAAAGGCCCTTATGAGTTTGAATTGCTTAGCGCTGATGAAAATGCGCCTAAAGCTATCTATAAAGCCAAGCAAAGCAATCTGGCTGTAAAACTTCCCGCCAACGTCAAGTTGCAAGCCAACACCGCCTATGCCTGGCAGGTAAACTTTGGCGGCACCAATATCGCCAAAGGCCAGTTCCAAACCCTACCAAGCGATGTGCAAGAAGCCACGCAGCGCCGTAAGCCAGAAGGCAACGCCGCGTTTTCAGATTGGTTACTCTACGCCCTAACCCTGCAAGAATTAGGTGCCAAGCAAGATGCGCAAGATGTATGGAGCAAACTAGCCAAAGATCGTCCAGATCTACCACAGCTATCCGTAATGGCGCGGCCACCAAGCGATTAATGCGGTGGGTATGCCTCGGTTTGTAAGGGCGAATAATTATTTGCCCTTGAGGCTTATATTAAGGCGGCGTAGCCAAAGAAGTGGCAATGCCTACTTGTAGCGCTTCTTTGCCATTTAGCCATGTCATTTGCGTCGTTCGGTTTTCCGACATCAGCGCCGTTACCGCTGCAACGGCGGCGGGTGCGAGCATTTTTTTCAGATAAACAGCCGCCGTAGCGTTAAAGATATTATCTTTTTGCTCATCCGTTTGATCCGGGCGTCGCGAATTTAGATAGTGATAACCCAAGCCAACGCGCCCCTCGCGCCCCGTTTTTATTTCAGCGCTACCAGCATAGAAGCGCTCAACGCCAGCAGCAAAAATATGGGTGCAGGCACTCGCGCAGCGGTCACGCGTGGCATCTACATAGGTGTTATATCCAGCCTCGCGAATCATCACCCCCATCGCTTGCGCCGCACCGCCATTGCCACCACCACTGGCGAGCTTTATCAAACGGATAGATGGTGAAACTGTTGTTAAAAATGCCTTGAAGCGTTTATCGTCGCCCGGACAAATAGAACCCTGCAAAAGTATGAATCGATCAGTCACACTCAATTTGATACCACCTTCCCCCTTAGCGCAGACCGTCGCGCTGAATCCCAGCCGTTGCGGGTTGGCGGGTGTTTCGGTAAGGGTAGCGGTAGTTGTAGCCGTTTCCTGCACCGCTACGGGCAAACTCGGAGGATTTGAGGTGGTGGCGGTACAGCCGAGCATTGCCACCATCATCACGCTAGCACTGCTGATGGCCAGTGGTCTGAGGAAAGTCTGGTGCCATCGGCGGGAGTGGTCAATTCCTATTGATAGCTGGCGATGGGAGTTCAAAGGCTAGCCCTTCCAATTGAGGTGTTTTGGGAAGTTGACCCAAGGGATTAAATAGAGCCGCTCTAATGCACCCAAAGGCATCCAAACGCATCTGGCTCACGGTCTCAGGATACAGCTTGGCTCAGCGTCCGATAGGTAATGAAGTCGCCCAAGTAAGCGAATAATGTTATCACTTTTCGGGTGGCGTTTTTTGCTCTGCAGGCAACGCGCTTTTGCATCGGTGACTTCGTTTCTAAATCAAAAGTGCCATTATCTGTATCTTCCAAAATACGAGATATCGTCATTCCAGCCTTCGCTGGAATGACGTACCGTGCCTAAAAAGTAAAAAACGACCTAAAAAAGTCGCTTTTTAAAAACTGGCGGAGGGGGGGGAATCGCCTACATGCTGCAGGCAAAACCCTTCGAATCCCGTCGCGCGCCAAATCATTGGCGCGCTCCCCTCCTAAAAAATAAAAAGCGACCAAAAGAGGTCGCTTTTCTAATAACTGGCGGAGGGGGCGGGATTCGAACCCGCGGTAGGCGATTAACCTACGCACGCTTTCCAGGCGTGTGACTTAAACCGCTCATCCACCCCTCCATGCTGCGGAATTTGCTTTACTTCAGAGGCGCGATTGTAGCTGGTTTGGGGCAGTTTCGCAAACTAATCTGTGGTTTTGCTGGTGAATGGGGCTGGCTAGCTTTTAGCAAACGCGAGCCAGCGGAATGAAAATAGCTGTTTTGAAAACAGTACCAGCAGAATAAATAGGATGCCTGCATGCACCGGCCAAAGGCCGATTAGCAATGGTATTTTGCCTTGCGCCGTCCATACCTGAAAGACGCTAAGTAATTGATAGTAAAGGGCAAAAACAAGGATGGCGATGATAAGATTGTATGATTTTCCGCTTCTTGGATCAACAAAGCTTAAGGGAATCGCAAATAGCGCCAGCACAATGGCAAAAATGGGTAGGGCGATGCGCCAATGCAATTCAGCGATGTGTTCTGGTGTGGTATCGGCCAACAAGCCAAGGCTGGTCATGCCTTTGGTGGCGGGTGCTTCTGTTTTTAGGCGGGCTTGGTCGATGCGCAATACTTGCTTTTCAAAGTCGATAATTTGAAAGTCTAGGGCGCTGGGTGTGCCTTCGTAGCGGCGACCATTTAGCAGCACTAAGAAGCGATCCCCGTTGGCGGCGGTCTCTGGGTAGCCTTGTTCGGCTACCACTACGCCAAATTTGCTGCCTTGGTTATATTGCACGAATACATTGTTTACGGTGGCGTTGGTGAGTGAGGTTTTATCCACAAAAAATACCCGTTCGGCACCTGGTGATTCGATAAACACGCCGGGGGAGATTAGCGCCATTTCATCGCGGTTTTTTAATGTGCGCTGATAGTCGCGGCTTTGTTGATACGCCCACGGGCTAAGCACTAGGCTTAGAAAACCAGTTAAGGCGGCCAGCGGCAACGCGAAGGACAACACCGGACGCACCCAGGCGGCGAGTGATAAGCCGGAGGCAAACCAAACCGACATTTCCGAATCCCGATAGCTGCGCGTGAGGGTGAGTAACACCGCAATAAAGGCCGAAAGTGCCAGCACTACGGGCAATTGGGCAATGAGTGTAAAGCCAACCAGCGCCCATACTGCTTCGGGCACGACTGCGCCGGTGGAGGCGCGACCAATCCACGCCATTATTTGAAACGAAATTAGGATAGCCAGTAACACTGCGCCAACATTCATGCACATGCCACTAAATTCGCGCACTAAACTATTTCTAAAAATTTTCATGTGGTTGCTGTGATTAAAGTGGCGTTTGATAATGGTTGAATTGGCATAACGGGTGGCGATAGTGCACAAAGCGTGAACTTTCGCCTATAGAGCTTAAAAACGGCGATAATAGCGGGCTAAGTTTTGCGATTGTTGGCAACTACGTTTGTACCTGTGTCGGCTCTGCTGCTTATTTGCTAAATGAGTTGGCTAACTA
Source organism: Betaproteobacteria bacterium (assembly GCA_031376425.1). Lineage (GTDB taxonomy): Bacteria > Pseudomonadota > Gammaproteobacteria > Burkholderiales > Usitatibacteraceae > JANMDR01. The sequence continues at coordinate 9,631 of JANMDR010000230.1, read as the reverse complement.
GTAAGGCCGCAAAAATCCCGCAAAACACTAAAACTCTAGGAGAACTCAATGGAATTTAGCATAAAAGTAAGTGATATCACCAAGGTTAAAACTGATTGCGTGATGGTTGGCGTATTTGAGAACAAAAAACTCTCGCAGGCGGCGGCACTGTTGAACACAGCATCCGGTGGTGCTTTAGCAGCGGCAATCGCCGCTGGAGATATTAGCTGCAAGATCGGCACCACCTTGGTGTTGCAGGCGGTTGCAGGGGTAACGGCTAAGCGCGTGATGTTGCTTGGTTTTGGTGACGAAAAAGCCTATAACACGGCAGTATTTTGCAAAGCCATCGGTGCCGGATTTACGGCGCTCAAAGCAACATCCGCAGCGGATGCTACCGTCGCGCTTAATGCCAACCAATCTGCCGCCGATCTCGCCACGAAAATTGAGCAGTCAGTCATTGACGCTATAGGTAGTGCCTACCGTTGCGATGGGTTGAAATCAAAGAAAAACGATAAACCAATCGGCACAGCGGTCACATTTTTAGTATCTGGTAAGCTCGATGATAAATCCAGCAAAGCCGCGAAGGATGCTATTACACGTGGCTCGGCAATTGGTGAAGGGATGTCGCTCACCCGCCATTTAGGTGATTTACCACCTAATATTTGTACGCCAACCTATCTAGCCGAAACCGCCAAAGAACTAGCCAAAGCCTTTAAGTTTAAGGCCACTATTTTAGAGAAAAAAGACATGCAGAAGCTCGGCATGAATACCTTGCTCTCGGTTTCTGCAAGCTCTTACCAGCCGCCAAAATTCATCGTACTGGAACATAACGGCGGTAAAAAAGGTGCGGCACCTATCGTCTTGATCGGCAAAGGCATTACCTTTGATACGGGCGGCATTTCCTTAAAGCCAGCGGCTGAAATGGATGAAATGAAATTCGACATGTGCGGCGCAGCAGCCATGTTCGGCACCATGAAAACCGTGGGCTTGATGAAGTTACCATTGAACGTTGTGATGCTGGTGCCCACCTGCGAAAACATGCCGGGCGGCAACGCCACACGTCCGGGTGACATCGTAACTTCAATGAAGGGACTAACGGTTGAGATTTTGAACACCGATGCCGAAGGCCGCTTAATTTTATGCGATGCCATGACTTACGCTGAACGCTTTAAACCCGCCTGCGTGGTAGATGCCGCTACACTAACTGGTGCTATTATTATTGCGCTGGGCAATATCACCACTGGCGTTTTTGCCAATGATGATGCCTTGGCTTCTGAGCTTGTAGCCGCTGGCACAACAGCGCGTGATGCCGCATGGCAATTGCCAATCAATGCTGAATACGACGAAATGCTGAAGAGCAATTTTGCCGATATTCCAAACATTAGCGGTGGCCGTGCCGGTGGCAGTATTACGGCGGCGTGTTTCCTTAATCGCTTTGCTGGTTCCTATAAATGGGCGCATTTGGATATCGCTGGCACCGCATCGAAGAGCGGCGCAGCAAAAGGCGCTACCGGTCGTCCGGTACCATTGTTGTCCAATTTCTTGTTTAAGCGCGCTGGTTTGTAAGCAATACTAATACTTGAAGATGCCCGTATCCAAAGCACGGTGTCTTCAAGTATTTTCCTAGATTAAAATGACTGAAATTAAATTTTTTTTCAATGCACCAAATAAAATTACCACAGTATGTAAGCTCGCTAAGCGAGCCTATGACGATGGTAAAAAACTGATCCTCTACGCACCAGATGCAGGCATAGCGGCCACTTTAGACCGCGCATTGTGGACGATTTCTGCAACCTCATTTTTGCCCCATGTGTTTGCTGATAGTCCGCATGCCGCTGCAACACCGATTGTGATTGCCACTGAAAATTCACCCGACGCCACTTTTCCGCATATGGAAGCGCTGGTGAGTTTAAGCGATGAGCCACCGCCATTTTTTAGCCGCTTCGATTTTTTGCGTGAAGTGGTTTCGATGGAAGATGAAGATCGCGCTAAGGCAAGAGAACGCTTGAAATTCTATAAATCGCGCGGTTTTGAAATTAACACCTTGGACTTGCAAATCAATGCTAAATAATGACCAAACTGTTCCCCTGTATACACAGGCCGCCAACGCGGACATTTTGAGTGAGAAAATTAATTCTCTCATTGCCCGCCATCAGTCTGCCGCTGAAAATCTCAGCAACGTCGATGACCGTAATCTACCGGTACTCACAGAAGTGCTTGCCGCCCCCGAATGGACGCCGGAAATGGCGGCTGCGGCTGAAGCCGCGAAACTTGCTGCCGCCCCAGTAAAGCTTACCTTACCGGGCACAGCAGCCATTAAAAGCCTGAACGATGCCGAGATTGACGCGCTAAGCCAAGATATTTTCAGCCGCGTGATAGGGCGCTTGGATGAGCACTTAGGTTCGCGGCTGGAAGAGCGCCTAACCGAGCGCATCGCCGCACAAATAGGTATTGCCATCACCCAAGCCATGAGCGATATGCAGCAAGAAATCGCCAATGAAATTGGCGATGTGATCAATGCCGCGTTGGCTGACCGCTTGCGTGATTAGGCGTAATTAAGCTTGCACGACTAATTTCCACCCTTATTTGCAAATCTGAAAGTCTGAACGTCTCATGGCAATAATCAATACACCACAACCCGCACCACAAACCACAAACCTTGCTAACGCCCTAGCCAAGGCCTTTGACCCTGCCAGCATTGAAGCGCATTGGTACCCGGTATGGGAGCAAGCGGGTTACTTTAACGCGGGAAGCGCCCCTAATACCCCATCATTTTGCATTCAACTCCCCCCCCCGAACGTGACGGGCACCTTGCATATGGGCCATGCGTTTAATCAAACCATTATGGATGCCATGACGCGGCACCGCCGGATGTGCGGCGATAACACCCTGTGGTTACCCGGCACCGACCATGCTGGCATTGCGACGCAAATTGTGGTGGAACGTAATTTAGAAGCACAAAAAATATCCAAACATGATTTAGGGCGCGAAAAATTCGTAGCAGAAATTTGGAAGTGGAAGCAATTTTCCGGTGACACTATCACCCAGCAAATGCGCCGTTTGGGCGCATCCACCGACTGGAGTAAAGAATACTTCACGATGGACCCAAATTTAAACGAAGCCGTGACAGAAGTGTTTGTGCGCTTGTTTGAAGATGGCTTGATTTATCGCGGCAAGCGCTTGGTGAATTGGGACCCAAAACTTAAAACGGCATTATCTGATTTAGAAGTAGTGAGTGAGGAAGAAGACGGCCATCTGTGGCATATTCAGTATCCTTTTGCTGATGGTGCCGATGGTGCGCTGAATGGACTGGCCGGCTTAACAGTAGCCACTACCCGCCCCGAAACCATGTTGGGTGACGTTGCCATTATGGTACACCCTGAAGATGCCCGATATACGCACCTTATCGGCAAGCGCGTAAAACTGCCGCTAACAGATCGCACCATTCCCATCATTGCGGATGACTATGTAGATCCTGCATTTGGTACTGGTTGTGTAAAAGTTACCCCAGCGCATGACTTCAATGACTATGCGGTAGGGCAGCGCCATCAGCTTGAGCAAATTAGTATTCTCACGCTTGACGCCACCGTCGCCGCTAATGCACCAGAGGCGTATCGCGGACTGGATCGTTTCGTGGCACGCAAAAAAATTGTGGCAGATTTAGATGCCTTGCAACTGCTGGTTAAAACCGAAAAGCACAAGCTAAAAGTACCGCGTGGTGACCGTACTGGCACCGTGCTAGAGCCTCTGCTCACCGACCAATGGTTTATGGCCGTAGCCAAGCCAGCGCCAGCGAATCATCCGCATCAGCCGGGGCAATCTATTGCTAATAAGGCACTGGAAGTGGTGGCATCAAATGAAATTAAATTTGTGCCCGAACATTGGGTAAATACCTACAATCACTGGATGAATAATATCCAAGATTGGTGCATCTCGCGCCAGCTTTGGTGGGGGCATCAAATACCGGCTTGGTATGATGAGCTAGGCAATTGTTTTGTTGGCCGTGATGAAGCTGAGGCCACCGCAAAAGCCCGTGCTGCGGGCAGCTTGGGGGCATTGCGTCGCGATGCCGATGTGCTTGATACATGGTTTTCATCTGCCCTTGTACCGTTTTCTTCCCTCGGCTGGCCGCAGCAACCAGATAGCGATTTAATGCGCCGCTACCTACCGTCGCAGGTAATGGTAACGGGTAGCGAGATTATCTTTTTCTGGGTTGCTCGGATGATTATGATGACCACGTATTTCACGGGCAAAATCCCGTTTGAAACGGTGTACATCCACGCCACGGTGCGCGATGCCGAAGGCAAGAAAATGAGTAAGAGTGAAGGCAATGTGATTGACCCCGTTGATCTAATTGATGGCATTGAAATTGAGCCGCTTTTGGTAAAACGCACGTCTGGATTGCGTAAGCCGGAAACAGCACCCAAGGTTGCCGAGCGTACGAAAAAAGAGTTCCCTAACGGTATTCCTGCGTTTGGGTCCGACGCGCTGCGCTTTACGATGGCGAGCTATGCATCGCTGGGTGTAAACGTAAATTTTGATTTCAAACGCTGTGAAGGCTATCGCAACTTTTGCAATAAGCTCTGGAATGCCACCCGCTTTGTGTTGATGAATTGCCAAGTGACCAGCGACGATACCGGCGAAGTAACTACTTTAGATGTGGGCCTAAACGCGAGCGATCCCGTGCATTTGTCTACAGTAGATAACGCGCTAATTTCATCATTACAAAGGCTGGAAGCTGGCGTAAATAAGGCGTTTGCGGAGTTCCGTTTAGATACGGTAGCGGCTGAGATATATCAGTTTGTATGGATTGAATACTGCGATTGGTATTTAGAATTTGCTAAGGTGCAATTAGCACAAAGCCGTGCGGTGTTGGAAAATGCGGCATCTACGCCAGCAGAATGCGAACATGCCACGCAGGCCGCTCGCGGTACGCGTCGCACGCTGTTGCGCGTGCTAGAAGTGTGCTTGCGCTTAGCGCATCCGCTTATTCCGTTTATCACAGAAGAGCTTTGGCAGAAAGTTGCGCCCTTAGTTGGCAAACCCGCTGGCAAAACTGGTGCCAGTATTTGTATACAACCCTTCCCGCAAGCCCAGCCTGAAAAGCTCAACACGGAAGCAGAAGCCTTCGTGGCTGAACTAAAGCTGAGCATTGATGCCGTGCGCAATTTGCGCGGTGAGATGAGTGTGTCGCCAGCCGAAAAAGTGCCGCTGTATGTGGATAGCAATAGCGCCCAAGTCATGGCGCAAATGCCCTATTTATGTGCGTTGGCAAAGGTTTCAGTTGCGCATCATGTAACTGCCTTGCCAGACGCAAATGCGCCAGTTGCAGTGACTAAAACAGCGAATTGGATGCTTGATATTAAAGTAGATGTTGCTGCTGAAACCGAGCGTTTAAGCAAAGAAATTACCAAGCTTGATGCAGAAATTGCCAGTGTGCAAACTAAACTAAGCAACGCCAGTTTTGTTGATCGTGCCCCGCCTGCGGTCGTCGCGGCGGAGCAACAACGCCTAGCTGACCGCATCGCGAAAGTAGCGCAATTGCGGGCGCAGATGCAAAAGTTAGTTTGATCGCAGGCTCAAAATATAATCATCATTCCTGCACCCGCAGGGATGATGATGGCAATGCCGCCAATAAGAAGTTTCTGTGAATCAACCCGAACCTAAAATTAAGCCTCAAATTAAGCCCCGCTACCCTCACGCTATCCGTGCCTTGGGGCACCGCAATTTTCGGCGCTACTACATCGGCCAAACGGCGTCGCTGATCGGTTCTTGGATCCAGTCTGTCGCACTGATGTGGATGGTCTATCGCTTGTCTGGCTCCACCGGCACCACCGGCACCGTGGCTTTTTTAGGGCTGCTGCCCTATTTAATCGTTACCCCATTTGCGGGGCTGTTGGCCGATAGAATGCCGCGCCGCAACCTGCTGCTGATCGTGCACAGTTGCTTGCTTACCCTATCGGCTACCATTGCGCTGTTGAGTTATTTGCAATTGGTGTCGGTACTATTGCTGGGGTTTTTTGCCGTCATCTTAGGCATATTGAATGCCATAGAAATCACCACGCGCCATTCCTATTTTGCGCAGCTTATTGATGATAAAAATGATTTGCCCAATGCCATTGCGCTGAACTCTATCAACATCAACGGCACACGCTTAATCGGCCCGGCGATTGGTGGCTTAATCATTGCGGCATCGTCTGAAACAGCGTGCTTCGCACTCAATGCGGTTTCCTATTTGGCCGTCATTGCCCAGTTAAAAATGATGCCAGTCGTACCTGTTGCAGTATCCCTCGACCACCAACATCCCCTCGCGCAATTGCTGGATGGCTGGCGCTTTGCCATGCGTAGCAATAGCATTATGCCGCTGGTCATCACCGCTGGTGCGGTAAGCCTGTGTTTAAATTCCTACACCGTGCTGATGCCTGCTATTGCCACGGAAGTATTCGGCCAAGGTGCTGCCCTTAATGGCCTGCTGCTCAGTGGCGTTGGCGCAGGCGCACTCATTGGCGGCGTGTTAATTGCGATGCGCAAAAGCATACGCGGCCTGTCTACATGGATACTGCTCACGGTTTGCGCGGCGGGCTTTGGCGCGGTGTTGTTTGCGAGCGTCGCACAGTTTAAATTTGCCGCCGCGTCCTTCGTGGCAATGGCAATTATGGGCTTCGGCATTATGGGCACCAGTGTGTGCGTAAACACGATTATTCAAACGGTGGTGGATGACGCCTATCGCGGGCGCGTTATCAGCGTATATTCCACCTTCTTCATCGGCGCGACACCCATCGGCCAGCTAGCCGCCGGGTGGTTAGCCGAACACATTGGCGCAATCAACACCATGATGCTATGCGGCGCATTATGCCTAATCGTAGCCGCAATTTATGCGAACCACCTACCACGGCTGCGCCTCGTGCTGCGCACGGCGTATAGCGAACGCGGCGTTGCCCCGAGAGCACCAAAATAGGCTGTAGGCTAGGATACAATATAATAGGTCATCGACCATAAGCTAGGGCGGCCGATAACACACAACACAAATTGACTAAAAAGGACATCACCCATGAAAAAACTACTCACCAGTGCAGCAATCGCATTGTTGTTTTGCGGCGCTAATACCGCGTTTGCAGCAGATGAATACAACCCCGTACCAGCAGGTGATGCACAATACAAACAGTGTCTAGCATTCGCAAAAAAATTAGGCTGGGAAGGCGGCGACGCAAAAAGCCCCGTTAAAGGCCAAACAAAACTGCAAGCGTTCTGTACCTGCATGTGGAATGAAACCCCGGATGATTTTAAGGGAAACTTAGCCACGTATTCAGAAAGTAAGCGCGGTGCCGCAACCAGTAAAATTTGCGAAAAACATTCGAACTGGTATAGCGAATAAATCACTTATGTGATGTGCTAGTTTATATTCCAGCTTCTTTGGAGGTGGAACGTGCATCGGCCAGTTAGCCATCGGTTAACTGGCCGAATACATTGAGCTTGCTAACAAGATCGTGTTGCGCGATATGGTGTTCTGCCGTATTCGAAGCTGAATTATGTTGTGATTTTTGGCTAAAATGAGTTTATTACTAATTAAACTGACTTTTTCGAATATTTTATGCAAATAATTGGCATAAATGCTAGTATTATGGCATGTTAATCGAATTCTCAGTCACAAACTTTCGTTCCATTCTTGAGCGTCAAACGCTGAGTATGGCTGCTTCTGCTTACTTTAAAGAGCTTGAAGAATTAAATACGTTCGCATCCGGGCTTGCGGAAAATGCGCCTAGGCTTTTGCGGTCAACGGCGCTTTATGGTCCCAATGCGTCAGGTAAAAGCACGCTTATTCAAGCATTGCAATTTATGCAGGATAGAGTTGAAAATTCGCAAAAAGAAAGTCAGGCTGGGGATGAGATTGAAACCACGCCGTTCAAATTAAGCGCGCGTTCCCGTGAGGCTGATAGCACCTTTGAAATTGTTTTTGTTGAGACGAATGTACGTTATGAATACGGCTTTAGCTGTAACCGTCAACGCTTTACTGAGGAATGGCTTTTTGCCTACCCAAACGGGCGGCCACAAAAGTGGTTTCATCGTGTTTATGATGCCGCAGCCGATAAAGATGTATATAAATTCAGCACCTCATTTTTAGGTGATCGCAAACGCCAAGATTGGAAAGCGCAAGCGCGGCAAAATGCATTGTTTTTGTCGGTGGCAATTCAGCTCAATAATAAACAATTAAAGCCAGTATTTAGCTGGTTTCATCAGCGTTTGCAAATTATCGCTGCACCTCAAAGATTGTCAGTTGCCTACACATTAAATAAATTTAAAAATGAGGCAATTAAGAAAAAAATTATTGGTTTTATGAACACATCTGATTTGGCTATTGCTGATATTGAAGTAAAAACAGCACCATTTTCTTTAGAGATGATTTCTAAAGAAACGCCAATAGATGTCAGAGGCGAATTGGCAAAGCGATTTGAAAATCATGACCTTAGTACCGTAAAATTCATGCATGCTGATATTGAAACACAAGCCTTGATTGCAATGGATCAAAGTGAAGAATCAGATGGGACTAGAGCGCTGTTTGCGTTTGCAGGTCCGTGGCTGGATGTGATTGAGCATGATCGCGTTTTAGTGGTGGATGAATTGGACAGTAGCCTGCACCCCTTAGTAGTGCAGCATTTAGTAAAGCGCCTCCATCATGCGGGCACCAAAGCGCAACTGGTATTCACCACCCACGACGCCACGTTGCTCAGTCAGTCATTATTTCGCCGCGATCAAATTTGGTTTACGGAAAAAGATAAAAATAGTTCGACGCGGCTATATCCTTTGTCCGACTTTAGCCCTAGGGAGAATGAGGCAATTGAGCGCGGTTATTTAAACGGGCGTTATGGTGCAATTCCATTTCTTAAAGACTTGGATTTTTATGGGGTCGGATGATCTTTTTGCCAAACGCAAACAGCGGAGTGCGGCAAGCCTAGCGCGTACCAAGAATGATCGCGCTAAGGCTCAGCGCTTCCTGATAGTGTGCGAAGGGTCAAAGACCGAGCCGCAGTATTTTCAAGCAATGGTTGCCGCCTTGGGTATTAATTCGCAATATGTAAAAATTGCACCAAATAATGGCAATACGCCTGACCGAATAATCAGTCATGCGCAGCATTTATATGATGATGATTGCAAGCTTGGAGACTCATTTGATCAAGTGTTTTGCGTGTTTGATCGCGATACGCATTCGACGTTTGATGACGCGATAAAACTAGTCAAAAAGCAGAGTGAGAAAGGCAAGCCGTTTCAAACCATCACTTCCACACCCTGTTTTGAATATTGGCTTCTATTGCATTTTGTATTTACGGATAAAGCATTTACCACTATTGGCAAGAAATCCGCAGGGGATGCGGTGGTCTCGGCTTTGAAAAAACATAAGCCGTTCGCTGCTTACACCAAAGGTCAATCCGATATTTATGGATTGCTGAAGGCGAAAACAGCTACAGCAGTTGTGCATGCTAAACGTGCGCGTGCCAACGCGAAAAAGAACGGATCAACCAATCCTTCGACGGATGTTGATATTTTGGTTGAAGCCCTAGAGGAAATGCGCGTAAGAAAATAGAATAGCCTTGTGGTACCGCGATTAGCAGGCTTCGTTGCGAACAACCACCCCGTCCCTGCGGGCCACCCCTCC
>JANMDR010000222.1:0-3610 GCA_031376425.1 Betaproteobacteria bacterium | reverse complement strand
CATTAGCAGAATTAGCAGCTTTAGCAGTAGCAACGCCAGCAACGTCCGAAATCGCCCCATGCCGAATAAGGTTTAATAGGTTCATATTCCACCATTATTGATATTGATGGTTTCATTTATTGGGTTTGCTACTGCTAATCCTGCTAATTCTGCTAATCCTAAATTTGTGGGTGCTTCAAAAACACCATCATTAGCAGGATTAGCAGCTTTAGCAGTAGCAACACCAGCAACGTCCGAAATCGCTCCATGCCGAATAAGGTTTAACAGGTTTATATCTCACCGTTATTGATAATGGCTGGATTGAGTTCTATCAAAGCAACGCGCCCCTTTATTACTCGCCTTAGCCTATGCAGTGTGGCGAGTTCTTGTATTACCGGATCGTATGCTTCTTTTCGTCGGAGTGATACCGGCCCGGTTTGCTGGAGCGCTGCAACCGGAATTAAGAAAGTGTTGTCGCGTTTGCAATAATCAATTAACCAACCTTCAAGCAAGGCCGCATCTTTTAATGTTTTTGGCACTGCAATTTCCGCAAAAAACCGACGTGATTCGTGCAAATGCCATGCTGCAATGCGCGTTGCCCCATTGATCGAATCAAGGCTTACTTGATTGCGCACTTGACTGCTCCCTTGACTGGATGGGTCAGTATCAAAAACATGAAACAACGCCGCGATTCTCGCGGCATTATCAGCACTCTTAGCCGCTACATCGCGCACGTCAAATAGCTCACCACTGTTTTTTAATTCGCCTTCAATCGCATCATGATAAACAATCCATGCGGCTTTGGCATCAGCAGATAGCGTGAGCAATGTAGGTGTCAGGGTATTATCGGCGTCTAGCGGTAGCGGCCAATTAAGAATTTTAGCTATGCGTTGATTGAACGCTTCCATCGCAGGCCAATGTTCTGGCGGTTCGGTAAATACGCGGTATCCCTGCGTGCTTTGCGGCCATGCCAGCAGAAAACGCGCAAGAAACCCTGTGCCGCGTGCAAGCGTGCCGGAACGCTTAAGGAAATCCCTAAGTGTGGCCTCTTGAACCTGAAGCGCAATCGTTAAGCGTGCGCCGCGCACCGTATAGGATTCAGAAGTACGGCGATCAATTGTGAGTGCGTTGCCGTCCCATAGCTGATTTAATGTCGCTAAATTGCGCATCACTGAATCACTATTCATGCCGTGTGCGCCAAGTACCGCGCCTGCTTCAGCCGATACTACGCCAGCAGAAGGCCAATTATTATAAAGGCCGTAGGTGAGCGCTTCAGGTGTGGCATCAGCATAAATCAATCTGGGCACTGCTGGCTTAATTGGCGCATGATTTTCAAGATCGTGCAACCTTTCTTCGCATTCACGCGTCGGCTTTGCATCTTTCGCTAAAATGCGAATTTTGTCTTTAATACCGCCTCGTTTAGCTTCCCACGCACTTGCAGCCGCGTGGTATTGGCGTAGTAATGGTTTCGCAATTTCAGTTTGTAGCGTCTCATACTCTCTGACGGCTTGGGTAAATTTGCCATCGCAGGTTGATTTACGTTCGCCAGAATCGGCAATCACCAAGCCAAATAAACTGCATGGCCCGGTAAGCCCTGTTGCGCGGCCAATATCAGCCCGCGCTTGAATCGCTAATGATAGTGCCGACATTGCGGACAGCGCAACCATTGGCAGTGGCGCTTTGGTAAAGCCTTGCACTTCAATTACCGCAGCGCGAACCGTTGCCGGTAGTGCATCCAAAGGATACGGCTCTGGGTTGACTTTAGTAACAAGCGGTTGCGCAATAGGCCATGCGGCTTCGTCATCGTCTTCGCCGTAGTTTTGATCGTGGTAGGGCGCATTGTCCATGTGCATCGCCGTGGCCGTCACCGTGGCCGCCGCCGCCGTGGCCGCTGGTGCCGGAGTCTGTAAGGTACTCAGCACGCCGTCAATGGTGGCACGCACTGCGTCCAAACCGTATAGCGCCGCCATGTCGTTAAAGTCAGTTCTATCGTTGCCATTATTGTCATTATTTTCATGATCTGTATCATTTAAATCATTCATAGCAGCACCTTGGCAAACTTCGGCACGGCCACGCGGCCATCAATAGCATGTGCCGCCTGTGTGGCATGGCTTTTACCTACAGGGTCATCGTCAGCACATAAAATAATGGGTATGTGGGGAAACTTTGCACGTAGACTAATCGCAACAGCTTCAAGGTTTCCTGCATCAAAAGCCACTGCCACCGCATAGCCAGTGGATTGGTAAATACTGGCACCTGTGGCAAAGCCTTCGGCTATGCATAGCGGTGTTGTGTCTGTTGTTGTAGCTTCGTCTATTCCTATACTTGTTCCTATGGCTATGCCAGCGTTGCCAATGCTGTAATAGCACCCACGCTTACGGCCTCCGCTTAAAAAGCGCTTAGTACCCTCACCATCAATAAATTGGAGTGAATGTAAGGTGTTGCCTTCACGCACGGGGATAAGCAAAGCGCCTTTGTGAATACGTGTCCCGTGGGGGGTAATACCTTTACGCACAAGATATGGATGGTTTACGGGTGCGGGTTTAGCCTTGTGCCAAATCTTGGCCGCCATCTTTGCGGCTTGCCTATGTTTGGCCGTTTCCTGTGCGGCGGTGGTGGCTTTAGCGGCGGCTATTTGCTGTTTCAACTTCTGCATGAAGTTAACGCGCTGCAAAGTTGTAAGCGGCTGTAAAGGCGCATTACGAGGTGCGTGCCAGCTTGTGCTTAACCCCGTGGAATAATCGCCGTAAACGCCGCCAGAACTATCGGCAAATAGCTTGCACCAAGCGGCTTTGTTAGCCTTGCCCTTACCAACCCCTGCAAAGCGCACCAGCTTATCTGGTTCAAGGTGTCGCGGGGGCGATAAGCCAGCAAGCTGCATGGCGGTAATGAAATCATGGGCGGTGTTATGCATCATCATGATTTAGCCCCCCGATAAACATTGCATCTAGCTTGCTAATCGTTAGCATTAGGCTATAATTTGGCTTGTATTGGTTATTCCCTAGGGCTACACGGTTGCTGCCGTTGTAGCCCTTTCCATTGGCGGGCGGCGCATGGATTGGCTTGTGCATTATTTGCCCCCTGCATCGGCACGATCTGCTAAAAACCTATTGACTGCTGCCACATCCCACACCGTCACGTGTGTACCCAATTTAAACGGCTTGGGAAAGCTGCCGTTTTTAACCCAGCGCCAAATCGTTGCGGGGCTTACGGGTAATTTGCCAGCCTTGCCGTTTACGGTTGCAAGCTCGTTTATGCGAATCGTTTTCATAATCACTTTCTCCTATATTGAACTCTGTAGCTGTAAAAAACGGGGTGCTTTTTACTAACGTGCAGTGCATCAAACGGGATTATGCGTTAACGTTTTTTTTTATGCATCCTGTCGTTCGAAGGTGTATGTGGGTTTTGTAGACACGGTTCAACAATAACAAGTAGACCTTTAAAAACACACCATTGCTTACCCGCGCTATGTTTCGCGTATTGCGTGTGTTGCAACAATTGCAGAAATTCCTTCTTTCGATCCTCGGGAAGTACTTCCAGTCGATCCAACTGTTCCAGAAAACTAGAAAAGTGATTCATGGCCGACGTCAAGTTCAACTTTCGTTCTTTGGAGCTTGAATACACATTCGAT
>JANMDR010000216.1:0-18481 GCA_031376425.1 Betaproteobacteria bacterium | reverse complement strand
GCTAAGGCTAACCAGCCGCGTATTGGATGTTGGATAAACAAATCTGCAGCGCAAGCATCGCGACGTAGCGGCCTTCTAATAATGTATTCGTCCGCGAGTTCAGCGAGGGCGCGTTTGATCTGCGTTTCCTTGCCAGTAACTTTATTCCACTCGGGTATAAATGATGCCATTGCTATAGGTCAATCGGTTGCAGCTGTGCGATAAATTGTCGGTACTGGTTTATCCAGCGCGCAATTTCAGGTTCGTCTGAATCGGGCAAGTGTGCCGCGTCAGGTCCTATTACAACAAGTTTAGTCATTGCGCGGGTGATGGCAACATTTAAGCGCTCGGGCTGAAATAAGAATGACGCGATGGACATTAAAAAAACCGGATCCGCCGTTGTCATCGAAATAATGATCATCTCGCGCTCTTGACCCTGCATGCGTTCAACTGTATCAGCAATGATGTTGCGGGCAGCTGTTTTGCCGAGACGCCTCATCAACTCAGCACGAATTGCCTTACCCTGTGCGCGAAACGGAGCAACGATGCCGATTTCCGTAAACTTTAAGCCATTCCTTGTTGCCGCTTCACAAATATCAACTATTAGGCTTGCTTCCACCCTATTTCGTGTTCGTGTTTTGGTATCTTTATTTGCGATAAAAACGGCGCTGAATGTTGGATTGAATATTTGTGCAAACGGTTCATCAACCGTTGCTGTTAAATTTAGTTTCCTCGTGCAATTTGTGCCTGAGGATATGAGCTTGCTGCCATAGTAGGTATTACTGGGCCACTCTGTAAGCCATTGATTCATTCGATATGTCTCATTGAGCATCACGGTGTCAACGTTATTGGCGATAAGTCTTGCAAAAATCGATACGCAACTTTTGTCTAAAACCGACTTGGATAAAGCTACGGGAGGCAATTGTTTTTGGTCGCCGATAAAAATGAACTTTCTACCAGTTCGCATTGCCATCAATGCTAACGGTATGGTGATTTGGCTTGATTCGTCAAAAATTACAGTGTCAAAAACATAGCTTTCCAAGCGTTTTGAAGTCGTTGCAAACGGCGTAGCGCCTACAACGTAGCCATTCGTTGGGCACTCCTCCCAGTCTCGTAGGTTCTCGATGCGGATGACTGATTCATCTAGCGCCTTCTTCTGCAACGAATCTCCTACTTTCGCAGCGGGCACTCCCAGTGCCACCACTCGGCTTAGTGCATTGTTAATGGCAGTATGGGTGTGCGAAGTGAGTAGTACGCGTTCTCCGCGCGACACGAGTAACTGTGCTATAAGAGCTAGTACCTTAGTTTTTCCCGTACCCGGTGGACCCTGAATACAAGCTAAATGTTCTGCGCCAACGGCCATGCCTACGGCACGTGCTTGTAACGCATTTAAACCTTTTGCTAAGGCAATTTTTTCTGCATCCTGCAAATCACGATCATCAAACTGTGGTTCAAGCTTTCCAGCAAGAAGCGGCAAAATGATCGAATGCCCAATTTCAGATATGCAAATTTCGGCCATTGCTTTATCGTAGAAGGGGGTTAAATCCATAAAGTCAGGGTCGGCATAGCAGGGTAGCGTGAGCGCATCCTCGCTTAACTCAATGTGGCTGTGCCTGCGCAATAGCCAGCGATCCTCGGCTTCGGTATGAAGCATGAATTGGCGACCCAGCATGCTTTTGAAGGGATTGCCCCAATGCAGTAGTAATAAATCACCCTCACGATACCGAGATTCACCGGAGTCTAGATATGCCCAAATTGTGCGCGGGTCATCCATCTTTTCTAGACGCAAAAAGCGTTGCGTCCAACCGGCATCTATTTTGTCTTGCAAGGGGCGTTGCCACACATCGTGCATTTTTTGCTCGGCAGCATTTGTTTCAGCAGCTAGAAATTCTTTAATTTCAGTCAATATTGCGCCGTACTGATTAAGGATTTGGGTTTGAAGGTTCATGTCTGTCCGATTTTACACATTTGCGCTTTGTCCGCAAAACTTTGCTTTTGAGTATGGCAGGTGACGAAGCGCTTTTGAGTGCTGTTTAGGATATTTTGATCCCAATTTGCGCACCATTTCCCTTCGTCGCCAATTTATCTTGCGGATTATAAAGTGCACATTTCTTTAAGCTCAAACAGCCGCAACCGATGCAGCTCGTTAGATTGTCGCGTAGCGCAATCAGCGTCGCGATCCGTGCATCTAGCGTTGGTAGCCATTGCGCGGAGAGTTTTGCCCAATCGGTGGCGGTGGGGGTGCGCGATTCTGGCAAGGTGTTTAGTGCGTTAGCAATTTCATTTAAACTCAAGCCCACCGCCTGAGCTGCCCGTACGAAGGCGATACGCCTTAGGCTGGCACGCGGGTAAATGCGTTGCCCGCCCATGTTGCGCAAGCTGGACACTAGTCCGCGTTCTTCATAAAACCGTAGGGTACTCACTGTTACATTGGCGCGCTTGGCGCATTCGCCGATGCTGAGCAGGGTAGTGGATTTTAGCTTGGTCATTGCAACCCTCAAGAATATGCTTGACCTCAAGTTTACTTGAGGTTTTAAAGTGATGCTTTAATTTTAGTGAAGCGCACAAAATGACCACTCAATTTTTACATCAATTGCTGCAACAAAATCTCCAAAGCCCACCCGAATATCGCGGTGGTTTAAGTAATCATCGGGCAATGGCGCTGCACGCTTTGCATGAATTGGGGGTGAGTGATGCACGACTGCAGGCGTTTTACGATAACTATGAAGGCCATTTTTCAAACGCTGCGGCATGGAGCGAAACCGTTGCGCCGGATCAGCTTGAGCCGTGGAATACGCAGTTGGGGAAAATTAGCGCTTTTACAGCGGTGGAAACGCAGTTTGCAGCAATGCTCGCGCGTGATGGCATCAACCAAGCCTTGGTGGTGGTATTGCCCGCTTTGTGGCCGGGACTGGCGGGCGCGGCCTTTCACGGCCTCATCCGCACCGCCCATGCGGTGGAGGTGGGCTATCAGCCAGAAATAGCGGCTGCCCTCGCCTATTGGGCAGCGCGTTGGCAAGCAACGCCGGTTCCTGTCGCTGACCGAAATTTGCCATTCGCAACGTGGGCGGCGCAATTGCAAGCTGATGCTGCTCAACAGCGCAGCACCGCGCCATCCATCTCGCGGCGCATGGCGGAGGCGATTAGAACCAGCAGCTACGCTGAGCTTGCGGGCAGTCTAGTAATTGAAGCAGACACGATTAAAAATCTTAGTCATTGGATTGCTAGTCGGTACAGTGAAAGTGGTAATTTCACGGTGCTACACATGCTCACTGGCCTACGTGCAGTTTTGGTTTTATTGCCGTTCATGACTATAGAACAGACCGAAGATGCCATTAAACAGGCGGTTTCTAGCTTGGTTGCCGCGTATTTAGCAAGTAATGCCATTACAGGTGCAGTTTCAGAAACTGTCGTGACCACAGATTGGAATAGTTTTATTGCGAAAGCAACCGCTTCTAACGATGAACATGACATCAAGCTAATGCATGCCCTGGACTGGTTCTACAAGCGTGATCCTGATGCTGCTTACGTGATGGCTGCGGCGCGGCTGAGTGCCCACTTGGGCTAGCTAATGTGCTTGAGTATTAGGGGATTAATAAGCGCTTAATAAACGCTTAATAACCAATCTGCGGGTCAACGCATTTAGGCAATGCCCCAGTAGCGCGGAAACGTGCAATATTGCCCGCCACCACTGCGGAAGCGGTGCCTTTATGTGTGGGCGCTGAGATGTGCGGCAATACTGTAATTTTTTCATGCGCCCAAAGGGGATTGTCAGTGGGCAGCGGCTCGGTTTCAAACACATCCAATACTGCGTGGGAAAGCTGATTGGCATTTAAAGCAGCCATCAAATCGGCGCTATTTACAATTGCCCCGCGACCAAAGTTGATGAGTGCCGCTTGCGGTTTCATTTGAGTAAAACGACGTGCATTAAGCAAGTTTCGTGTATGCGGCGTGAGTGGTAGCAGGCACACCACAAGGTCGGCACGGCCAAGCACTTCCGGTAAGGCATCATCGCCCGCGTAGGTCTGCACACTGGATAGTGTCTGAGCACTTCTAGCCCAGCCAATCACTTCAAAACCCGCGTTGATTAAGCGTTTAGCGGCAAGTTTGCCTAAATGCCCAAGCCCTAAAATTGCCACACACCGTTCCGAAGGCAGGCGCGGCGGCTGCGGCTGCCACACGCGGTTGCGTTGTAAAGCCGCGTAGGTGGGCATATCGCGATGTAAATACAACGTCCAAGCTAACACCGCCTCCGCCATCGTTTCTGCCAGTTGTGGGTCTTCTAAGCGAACAATCGCTACTTGCGGATTTTGCAACTCAGTCAACATGCGTTCTACCCCTGCCCACAAACTGTGCACCCATTGCAACGCAGGGAGTTGATTTAGCGCGGCTGGGTCGGGGTTTGCCACAATCGCCACTGTCGCGTCGCGGCGTTGGGTATCGGTGAGCTGGGTAAACGGCACAATGCATTCCTGCGGCATCGCGAGCGATAATGCTGCAAGCCAGGCAGCGCTATCGGACGCGTTGGCGCGCGATACGAAGGGGATAGCATGCTGTGTAGGCAAATCAATTGCACTCATTGCGCAAAAATCGTCTCAAAATCCGTGAAGCCTTTAATCTCAATCGGATTGCCACTGGGGTCTTTAAAAAACATCGTTCCTTGTTCACCGGCTTGACCTGCAAACCGCAAACTAGGAGTGATAATAAATGCCAAATTTGCTGACTGCAAACGTGCCGCTAAAGCTTGCCATTCGGCCATCGGCAGTAACACGCCAAAATGCGGCATGGGCACCATAACATTATCGACCTTCCCCGTATTTGCAGCGGCAAATGGGATGCCTAAATGCAAAGATATTTGGTGCCCAAAAAAATCAAAATCCACCCAAGTGTCAGTTGATCGCCCTTCCTGACAACCCAATAGCTGCCCGTAAAACGCACGCGCTTTATTTAGATCAGTAACATGAAAGGCGAGGTGAAAGCGGGAGAGGGTTGACATATTAGTGGCGCTGAAATTTAAAACATAATTATCGCGCTTTTAAGTGTTCAGCAAAAAACTTCTCATTACGTTTATAAAAGTCGATTACGTTTTCCTCTTTGTTAAAGCCATGCGCTTCACCGGGATAGACGAGGTAATCCACTTTTTTGCCTGCTTTCACCAAGGCATCACGCATGGCATCACCGTGTATTAGCGGTACGCGACGATCGTCCGCCCCCATAGTTAACATCACGGGCGCTTTCATTTTATCTGCGTTTTTGAGGGGAGAGGTTCTTTGAAATTGCTCGCGGTCAATGTCCTTATCGCCAACGAGTCTCTTGTAATCAGTGTCTAAATAATCAGAAGCTTGCGCGAAGTCTGACCACATCACGGTTTGCATTAACTCAAGATCGGCTACTGCAACGTAGGCACTGCCAGCGCGCCAAATATCAGGGTCTTTTACTAGCCCCTGCAAGGTGGCGTAGCCACCATAGCTTGCGCCAAAAAGTCCCATTCTGGTTTTATCCACGATACCCTCAGCCGCTAAATACAGAGCACCATCGGTAATATCATCCTGCATGGCGAGTCCCCATTGTTTGAAGCTGGCGGCATAGTGTTTGCGCCCAAAGCCGGTGGAGCCGCGTGGTTCCGGTTCTAGTACGGCATAGCCGCGCGATGCAAAAAATTGTGCAATCGCTTCGCCCCCCCAGCCAAGCCCGCCGTAGCTGCGCACCCAAGGACCACCGTGAATATGCACGATCAGGGGTAAATTTTTGCCATCACTATTTTTAGGTATTGTCACCCATGCCGGTATTTCTAAGCCGTCGCGCGCTGTATATTTGACATAGCGGCGTTCACTCATCAGGTTCGCAGGCAGCCATGGGCGCGATTTACCGATGCGCTCAATTGCCCCTTTTTCAATATTGTACAAATAATAGGTTCCCGGATCAGTGGCCGAACTGGCATAGATCAGCATGTAATTTAGCGCATCAAAAGTAGATGAAATCACATTATGTGTATCAGGGAGAGTTTTATCGATGCGTGCTTTTAGTTTAGCGATATCGTCATCAAACCATTCCGTTCTTGGCATATCGGCGTTATATGCAATGCCCATGAGTTTTTTCTTAGCGCGACTAAACATCAATCCGCCGTTAAGATCAATCATCGGATGTTGCAGCAGTTTTTCACCTAGTTTTTTGTTGGCAATATCAAATTTATAAATTGCAGATTTATCTAAGCCCTTCCGAGAACTGACGTAAAGCGTTGTGTTGTCATAGTCGAAGCTAAGTGGCCGTACCGAGCCCATGGTTTTTGGGTCCGTGGATTCGGAAATCTTTTCCCACGGCTTGCCATCGCCCGCACGATGCCAAACGGTGCTTGCACGCGGCAGGTTTGGCGCTTTGCGTGGCTCGATACATACGGCAACGCGTGGCACCAAATCGTGATCGATTACCCATTGAGTTACGTCGCAGGGCGAATCAAAGGTGAGCAGCTTAAACGCGCCTGTGCGCGTGTTATAGCGATATAGATCTACAAAATTGTAGCTGCGTTCGTTCATCGCTACGATCACTTCTCCCGTGCCATCATAGGTTCTACTGATGATTGAAAATATATTGGCCGTACCACGTTGATGTTGTGAGCGAGTTGTCGGTTCGCGCAGATCACGAATGTTTGTGCCATCGGTATCTACGGCGTAACGGCCCTGAAATCTAAGCTGTCCCGACGCTTCCTTCAAATCGCCAACCACATAAAACATCCGGTTGTCATCAATCCAGCTAAAGGTAGCGACATCGCCTTGCGAATAGTTGGTAAGTACAGTCGCTTTTTTAGCGTCTAAATCAATTACCGACAAGTTGTCGCGCCCATTAACGACAGTGAGGGCGGCAAGCTTCCGCCCGTTTGGCGATAAGGTCATCCGAGAATATTGCTCGCGTTTAAAAAATACCTCTACGGGGATATCGGCAGCAGTTTTATAGGTTGGTGCGGCGGCGTTCGCTTGTGCGGAAGTGCTTGAACCATGTTGGGCGATGGACAGGCCAAAGGCTGCTATACAGAAAGCTGAAATGAATTTTTTCATGGGGGCTGTTGAAATTGATGCAATCAAAGATTCTGACGTACGTGGCAATAGTAGCGCGAATTGCCCCACAGTCAAAAATTTATATTGCTAAGATTTTGCACCAACGCTGAATAGTCGTTTTTTTTCGAGTCTGAGCGTAAATAGTGTTACCTAATTATCCGCGCGATCCTCGCTGGCGGATAGCGATACATAGAAAGGCGACTCCAAGCACAACACCAATCCACAAATTGGCTGTTATTGATAGGTCGAACGCGTGGTGGAGGACGACCCTCCAAAGCGAAAAGTCTCCGGAATTTTGGTTCAATGACATCTCAAATTTTGGTGCACCAAACTTTGACCAAGCGCCAGGAATTACGCTCCCTATTGATCGACCAAGAATGGTGTCTAATGCCCAACCGGGATCGCGCGCCGTCTCAAACGCCTTATCGAATAGCATCGCTAATCCAGTTACTATCATCGGAATTCCTCCGGCCCAAAGCGCTGGCTTTGATCGGGCGACAGCAGACACAGCCAGTAGCCACGCCACTGTCGGCAACGCCCACAGAATATGGAATGGAAGCATCATAAAAAGTTCAGCGCACTGCCGAAAAAATAATGGATTTCCTATAAGGTGAATGAAAACATTTGGGCCATATTTCATCGCGACCAAACTATGTATCCCGGCTGTGATAACTGCGAAGACGATGGTAATAATAATGCCAATGCTGGGAGCGATTACTACGGCCGTGGTGAGTTTTGAAAGCACGACAGCACGATTTGAAGTTGGTAGAGACTGCCAGAACTGGGCGCTACGATCTTTGTTCTCATCAAATAAGGTATTTACGGCATAGAAAAAAGTGCTTACACCTACGCCGGTAAATATGAATGTGGAATCAAGAAATGTGGTGTGCGATACCCAATGCATGATTTTTTGCAGCGTTGCTTGCGTAATTTCCTCGCCGACTTTTAAACCGAGCCAGCCGCGCTCGCGTTCATCGAGCTTGCCGAAAATTCTCGCCCAGAGGTATCCGTTCAGTAAAATGGAGGACATAGCCCCTGCTGCTAACGGCAGCCAAATTAGCATGCCTTTGTTTTCCCAAAATTCGCGACGCAGCAGCCAGTAGAATTGTTTCATTTTAGGTCCCAATAATTCCTGAAGGTGCCTAATTCTTTAAGAGTCTTAAGGCGTTTTTCGGATAGATTCAGAATTTCTTTCGGCATTTCTATTTTGATGTTGGCTCCGCTGGTTTGGCTGGGTTAGCTTTAAGCTCTTGTTCAGATATGACCAGTGGGTTGAACAGAAGGAGGCGACTGTAAGCCGAGTCATTTCTAACCCAGTCAGCACATGGTAAGTACGGCAAGGCGTTACTCATAGCGATGTCCATTGCGCGCGTTGCGACAGATTTCTTTTTGGCTTCTATAACGGCTAAGCGCTGCTTATCCCATGCAAAAAGCTTCGTGATCGACGCCGCAACTGCTAAACCTTCGCTGGTTTGGTCGTCCTTTGCTAAGCGTGTTGCTATATCGTTACAAAGCGTTGATCGTTCCAAGCGGGGGATGCCTTTCTCGACGCAGTACTTAATAACGCTTAGTTGATGCATAGGCGAGATTTGTGGCAGCGCCATTAATTCCAGTCCAACCATCTCTCGGTTATAAAGTGGGAGCGCTTTGATTGCTGTGGCGCTCATTAGGGGTGCTACTGTGGGTGTATGCGATTTAAAAAATTTTGCAGCAGCAGCTTTTTCAATCGCGCCCTTTGCAGACTCATCGTCTTTTCTGTCGAGAGCCGTCTGCGCAGCTGCTAACCACGCAATACCATTTTCGGTATCAATTTGCGCCCATTTTTCAGCATTTACTGCCGTGCAGATTTCGTTTTTTGAGTCCTTGCAAACTGCGAGCGCCGTTGCATAGACGCTAGAGTCATTTGTTGATTTTGCGAGCGCAACGAGTTGCTGTATTTCGGGGGCGGCAGCGCCGCCAAGCTGGAGCGTGTGAACGTATAGCCCTTGAGCACGCTGGCGCGGGTCGGTGCTTACACTAAGTTCAATCGTCGCTTGGATGATATGGGCTATGCTTTCTTCTTTAGTCAATAATCCTGGTACCGGTTTTTTTGCAAGATATAGTAGGGTTTGCTCTGGGGACATATCGCAATAGTGCGCCTTATTAGCTTTGATCCAATCGGCGGCAGCAGTAAATTCTGTGCTGCCAAGCACGGCACCGGTGGGGTCAATTGGCTTCAGGTGTAAGCCAATCATTGCGATGGCGGTACAACTTAAAGTGGCAATACCTGCGCCGATGAGCACCGTTTTAGGTCGAAGTTTTTTTGGGGTAATGAATTGCGTTTTAGACATTCTTGGCTCTAGTTAAAGTTGATTGCTTGACGGCAAATTTAGTTGGCGAAGTGGTATGAATAGCTAAACATCCACGCGCCAACGGCGTATTCGAATCGCCAGAAAAATTAGGGCAAGCCCAATGGCTGCTGCCATCCAGTAGTCGGCAAAAGTGGGTATTTGCCACCCCTGCAAAATATATTGCGCCGCCCCAGGTACATTTTTTATCGGGCTTGAAGTGTCCGCCGATAAGCTCGGCCGTAATACCACCCAACTACCAGGCGATACACCCATTAGTAGGCGCGTTGCCACATCCTCTGCGACCCAAGCGAAACTGCTAGCGCGTTCTACTACGGATTTCAAAAAGCTAATGGGTAGGGCAATAATGATGGGTAAACCTACAATCCAAATTAGGGGGCGTTTTTTTACTAGCGCCGACACTGCCAACATCCAGCCTAAAGCAGGTAAAGTCGTCAACACAAACACTGGCCACAATGAGATGGTTTTAGCGATTAAGCCGTAAAGTGTAGCGCTGGCAAAAAGTGCACCGAACGCATTCAAGCCAGAAAATGCCGCAATTTCACCCACCGCGAGCAGGCTTACCCCGATCACGATTAAGGTACAAATGATGCTGATCAACGGGGCAATAACAAGCACAATGGCTACCTTGGCACCAACCATTTTTGCGTCTGATAGTGGTAGGGATTTCCAAAAAAAGTTACTGCCATCGCGGCGATCATCGTATAAGGTGCTAGAGCCATAGAATAAAATAGACAAACCTAAAGCCAGTTGCATGAAGACTAGTGCCGCAAATTTTGTGGTGATTAGCGATAGCGTGAATGCTGCCCTCGTTTCTGCAGGCGCTGCAACGAGCAAAACAATCGCATCGCTAAACTGAAAATAGAAGTCCGCCGTTATTTGAATCGTCACCATAGCTGCCAGCACCACGGGTAGGCCCAAGAGCAATGTCCAATGTTCCCAAAGCTCGCGGCGTAAGCACCAAATAAACGTGTTCATCTAAATCGTATCCTTCATGGTGGCTATAAAAAGATCGACAATATTTGAATTACGGCACTCTCCAAGCTTTTCGAGTATGCCCAGATGCACGCCATCAAACAACATCGTCGTTTTACCCAATTGCGTGCGCTCATCAATTGGCTTTTGCGCACGCGCGACTTCCATGTTTTGAGGTGCGACTTGTACTTCGATAAAACGCGCATTAATTTCTTCTAAGCTCGCGTTAAGCGCTAATTTGCCATCGCGGATGAAAATTAAATCGGTGAGGATGTTTTCGATTTCTTCTACTTGGTGGGTGGCGATTAAAATTGTTCGGTTGTGATCAAAATAATCTTCGAGCAAATTTTGATAAAACTGGCGACGGTACAAAATATCTAGGCCCAAGGTGGGCTCATCAAGCACGAGGAGCTTAGCGTCAATAGCCATCACTAGTGCTAAATGCAGTTGCACCACCATGCCCTTGCTCATTTGAGATACCTTCATGTTGGGCTGGAGCTTGGTATTGGCGATGTAGGCTTCGCATTTGCTGCGGCTAAACTTTGGGTGTACACCCTCCACAAAATCAACCGCATTTTTTACGTTTAGCCAACGCGGCAAAATAGCCACGTCGGCAATAAAACTCACTTCATGCATTAGTGCGTCACGCTGAGTACGCGGATCAAATCCGAGTACGTCAAGCTCACCTTTAAATGGCGCTAAACCCAAGAGCGCCTTTATTAGTGTGGTTTTGCCGGAGCCGTTGGGGCCAATTAGACCAACGATTCTGCCAGCGGGAAGGCTAAAACTAATATTGTCTAGCGCTAGTTTTTTACCATAATGTTTGGTGATGTTGGTCGCGGTGATAATGGCTGCGCTCATTTTTTATTCCCTGTGTTTATGGCTTTTAATAATGCAGCAGCATTTAAACCGAGTTGATTCATGCGCACGATTACAGCTGGCCATTCTTCGTTAAGAAATCGGGTGCGTTCTGATTGAAGTAATTTCTCGCGTGCGCCAGCGAGCACAAACATGCCTAGACCGCGCCTTGTTTCTACTAAACCATCGTCAACCAACTCTTGATAGGCGCGCGATACGGTAATAGGATTGAGCTGAAAATCAGCGGCAATTTGGCGCACAGAGGGCAGGGCATCGCCGGGTGCTAAAGTACCATCCAGCAGTATGGTGACCACGCGTGCCTTTAGCTGCCGATAAATTGGCGCGTTGCTATGCCAATCGTTACTCATTTTTCAAACTTCGCACGCTGACTCCGATGAGGCCTTAGATGATGGAAGTACCAACAGTTTATGATTGATTCACTACAAGATGATTAGTGTAATAGGTAACTATAACACTAAATCAGATGATTGTAAGCACAATTTTGATACGGTGTTCTATTCCATTCTTGAACGAACTGGAGGCGGCTTAAAGTAGGGCTTGCAAATCCTACTGACACCACGCTGTCAGTAGCGCACGCACAAACTGCCTTACGTGCAATGTGCACGACAATTTAAGGTGATAAAAATGGCGAAAGATAAAGGCGGTAATGTAATAACGTGGTTTGAAATTCCGGCGGCTAATTTTCCGCGAGCGGTAAATTTTTACGAACAGTTATTTGCGGTAAGTTTGAAGAGAGAAGCGATGAACGGGCATGAAATGGGCGTTTTTCCCTACGAGCCAAGCATGGCTATTTCGGGCTGCGTGATGTTTGGCGAGCACTATAAGCCGGGGGCGGATGGCGCAGTAATTTACCTTAACGCCGGAGATGAAATAGATCAGCTTTTGTTGAAGGTGCCATCTCTAGGCGGGCGCGTTTTGCTGGAGAAAACTGCATTGCCGCCCGGTATGGGATTTTTTGCGCACATACTCGATTGTGAAGGTAACCGGGTGGGGCTACATGGCGTAAAGTAGCGGTTTAAAGCTGAGATTTTTGCTATGCGTCGTGCTGATCGACTTTTTGCAATTGTGCAAGCGCTGCGCGGGCGGCGCTTGACAACCGCGCGCCAGCTTGCCGAGCGGTTGTCTGTATCGGAACGCACGATTTATCGGGATATTCAGGATTTGTCGCTCTCTGGCGTGCCTATCGTGGGTGAAGCTGGCGTGGGTTATAGCTTGAAGAAAGGTTTTGATCTGCCGCCCATTATGTTTGATAACGATGAAATTGAAGCATTGCTCATCGGTGCACGCATGGTGGGCGCGTGGGGCGGCACCGCACTTGCCCAAAGCGCCGAGCGGGCGATGGAGAAAATTGCCTCCGTGTTGCCAGAAAACCGACGCATGATATTGGATGCGACCCAAGTATTTGCGCCCAGCTTTCACGTGAACGCAGAAGTAGGCAAACGCTTTGAAGCACTCAGGCAGGCCATAGCAGGCCGCTACTATGTGGCGCTTGATTACGTGGCGGCAGAGCAAACAAACGCCACGGCACGGCGTATACGCCCGCTGGCGCTGTATTTTTGGGGCGAACGGTGGACGTTAGGCGCTTGGTGCGAAACGAGAGGTGATTTTCGAAGCTTTAGGCTTGACCGCATCGAACGCTTAGAAGTTGAAGCTGCCATGTTTGTACATGAAACGGGAATGGGCTTGGCAGATTTTCGGCGGCGGGTACAGGCAGATTGGCTAAAGAAACCTCGGTGAGGCGCTGAACGGAGTCTCCAGACTTTTCACCAACAATTATTTACCGAGTTTCTTGAGTTTTTCCTTTGCATCCTCACTATCTTGCGCGGCTGCTTTTCCGTACCAGTACCTTGCAGTTTGTTTATTGGCTTTTACGCCGTCGCCATCGCGATACATATCGCCCAAGTTTTCTTGAGCGCCTGCATGGCCTTGTTCAGCGGCTTTGGCGTACCATTTGGCGGCTTCGACTAGATCTTTTTTAACACCTCTGCCCATTTCATAAAACCAGCCAACGCTGGTTTGGGCTTCGCTATCGCCTTGTGCAGCAGATAGCTTGAATAAGCGCATGGCTTCAATATCGTTTGCCTTGCCGCCCGGCACGCCTTCACCTTCGCGGTACATGACACCAGCATTGTTTTGGGCATTAACGTTGCCTTGCGCGGCTGATTGCACATACCATTTAAGCGCTTCGGCTTTATCTTGTTTTATGCCGGTGCCGTCGTCATAGGCGAGTGCTAATTCATATTGAGCGCCAGCGTGGCCTTGTTCAGCCGCTTTGCGATACCACGCTACTGCGAGAAAATAGTCTTTGGGATTATTGTAGCCAAAATAATAGTCATCACCGAGCTCCCGTTGCGCCACTGGATCGCCTGAGGCAGCCTGCTTTTTAAGCGTTTCGAAAGCAGCTTTTTCAGCGCGCTCTTTAGTTTTAACGGTCGCTCTCGGTTTTGCCGTGGTAGCAGGCTCAGCGGCGTGAGCAGATGCAGTGCTTAGGGCTACGGCAAGTGCGCAAAGTAGGGTAGTTAATAGCGTAGTTAAGTGAGTTTTAAGCATGGTCATGAAGGTGGGTGAGAGAGGAAATGAGTTTAATACCGCGAATTAACTTGCCGAAAAAAAGCCATGACATTTGGTCATGGCTTTTAGCTTACATAAGATACTGCACCCCCGAAGTGGCGTCAGTTACTTATTGCATAGTTTAGAATCCAAAATCAACTACGGCTGAAATTGCATCCTGTTGTACGTTAGATTTGCTACCCACTTTGTTATAGGCCACGGCTAAACCAACGCGGTCGGTGATTTTGCCATTCATACCCAAGGTGAAGGTGCTCCATGTGGTATCACCAGCTACACCTGGAATGGTGTATGTGGTGCCAGTATTTACAACTAATGGAGAAGCCGTGATATCACGTGCACGTGTGGTGCCTTCACGATCGATTGTAAAGCGTAGGTACGGTGTCCAATTGCCCATGGCGTAACTTGCACGTACACCAAAGCTGCTTACTTTAGATAAACGAGTTTGTGAGCCAATTTTTAAATCAGCAGAGCCAGAGCCTGATTCTGAATAGCCATTTACGTCAACTTTTTGCGTTGTGAACGCTGCAAATGGACCAATCGCTAAACCGCGTAAATCATCTGGCATGAAATCATAGCCAACAGTGACTGCGGCTGAGGCATTGCTACCGTTAGTGGATGACGAAGCAGTCCGAATCACTTGGCCGAGTTCTACGCCACGTTGTACGTTTTTAAATTTAACATCGGCTACGGACAAATTAGCATTACCGTACAAACCATCCATTTTGATAGCAGCAAAGGCAGAAAGTACGTTTTCGCTCGTATCAAACTTGCCCATATTGCCCATATTAGCTTTGGATGTGGAATTGCCCGCAGCTACGCCAACAGTTGCGGCTTCGGAAGCACGCATCGTCACGCCCACTGCAAACGAACCGTATTTAGTATCGGTAGCAGGGTTTAAATTGGTGGTGCTAAGGTTATATTTACCGGAATCGGCACCAGCAAATACCGCTACTGAGCCTACGCCGCGTGCCATACCTTGGCGCACACCTTGGTCTAGCACACGGATGTGGCTTTCACGGGTACGTAGTGGTGATTCAGCAAGCATTGAAGCGGCATTTGGGCCATCAATTAAGCTGCGAGCATAGTCAGCAATAATTTTATGCGCGGCCGTTGTTGGGTGTACACCGTCAGCATAAATATAGCTGCTGGCAGCATTAGCGCTTACCAAGGCGGCTGGCGAGCAAAATAGCGATGTACCTTGAGTAAGCGTGAGGTTACAAGCACGCGCTGTGGTGTTGCTAAAACCAAACGCCGCAGCATTTGCAGTGATGTCTTTTAGTACTGCAAAGGCATCAACAGGAATTACGCTAATGTTGTTTTGTGCTAAGCCCGCAAACAATGTGGTGTTATATCCAGCAGTCAGGGCTGTGATGGTGCTAGATAAAGGATTGGAAGCAAAATCTGGTGTACCCCCAATATCAGGTAGGTTAAATACGATGACGTATTTGGCACCGGCGGCTTTTAGGCGGCCAATTTGCTGGATTTCAGAAGCGGCTGCAGCTAATACGTTGTTCTGTAATTGTGTTGCGTTAATCAAACCAGCTTGCAATGCGCCCAAGTTTGCAAAAATATCGTTGGCACCAGCCCACACACCATACAATGCGCCTGGATCAGCACGGCCAGAACCAGCCAAATATTCAGTGATCTGGGTAGATACGGGACGCTGTGTGCCACCAGGGCCTAATAAGCTGGCTGGTGCTGCCTCTGAAACGCGCATGCCGCCTTGGGCATAAATGCCGCCACCGTTGTTTGAGGCTTTTGCCACACCGCCGTAATACTGGGCAATAATTTCTGACCAAACAAGCCCTGGGTTAGTGGTAAATTTACCCACAGCATTAGCGGTAGGTGCGCCAAGGAGGGCGGTAATACCGGGGCGATAGTAGCCAGCATCGGACAATGAATCACCAAAAATGTACACACCAGTGAATTGAACCGCATTTGCAGCAGGGGCAGCTGCGAGTAAGGCGCCAGCGACCACAGCAGGAATCACACGCTTTAGGTTTTGTTTGATGGTTTTGACAGTTTTTGCGGCACGCATGAAAATCTCCTCAGGGAAAAATGATTTCGTAAAATTTTTAATTGTTTTAGGTATAAAACCTAATTAAAACAGTTACTTACGTTGTGACTTGCGATCTGCTTGAATACTACATTGAGGCAACAGCTGCAACACAACGCATACAAGCACAAATGATGGCACATCTAGCGGATGCAGACAAGAAACTGCCATCATCGTGCAGCTTCAGCGCTTAAAGTGTTGTGTTTGTGCTGATTTTGGCATGGTTGACGTAATTACCAAACAGTAACTTGGTCGCTTGCAAAGCGCGTCATTTTATCGCCACCTTTACAGCCAAAAGCCGCGCTAAATTCCGGTAAATTGCCCAAGGGACCCAAAATGCGGAATTTTGCTGGTGAGTGTGAATCAGTCAAAATTCGCCGGCGCAACTCTTCCGGCCTGACATTTTGTCGCCAAGATTGGCCGTAATTTAGGAAAAATCGTTGTTCTGGCGTTAAACCAGCGATTTTTGCACGTGCGGGGCTGTTGGGCGCACCCAAGGCACTTTGTAGGCCGAGGTAGGCCACCCGTAAGCCGCCAAAGTCGGCGATGTTCTCGCCCAAGGTGGCACGGCCATTGATATTCATGCCGGGTAGTGGCGAATAAGCATCATATTGACGGGCAATGGCGTCGGCCTTTTTAGTGTAGCGGGTGGCGTCTTCAGCTGTCCACCAATCGCGGCGGTTACCAATGGCATCAAATTTGCGACCATTATCATCAAAGCCATGTGTAAGCTCGTGGCCTATTACCATGCCAATGCCCCCATAATTTGACGCATCGTCTGCGGCTTCATCAAAAAACGGCGGCTGCAAAATGCCAGCTGGAAACACTATTTCATTTAAACCGCTGCTGTAATAAGCGTTAACGGTAGCTGGGCTCATGCCCCAGACCGAACGATCTATTGGTTTTCCAAGGCGGCCATTCGTCCGTGCGATTTCAGTTGCTGTTGCACGCATTACATTTCCAGCGTAGTCATCCGCAGTAATTTGTAATTTTGAATAGTCTTTCCACACATCGGGATAAGCAATTTTTACGTTGATGGCATCAAGCTTGGTGATGGCCTCTTTTTTGGTTTCAGCGCTCATCCAATCCAGCGCCCCAATGCGAGTGCGCAATGCAGCGGTTACGTTTTTAACCAGTTGCAGCGATTTTGCTTTGGCCGTTGGTGAAAAGGCTTTTTTTACATAAAGCTGGCCAAGTAACTCGCCCACGGTACGATCAATGGTGGCAATCACGCGTTTATTTTGTGCTTCAATTTCCGGTGTGCCAGCTAGCACTTTCCCATAAAAATTAAAACTCTCTTGTGCAAACGCCTCCCCCATCACCGGCGCATAGGTTCGCGCTAAATGCCATTGCGCATAGGATAACCAATCAGCCACAGGCGTTGATTTTGCGATATCGCTAAGTGCCTGAAAAAACACTGGTTGCCCCACATTGATGTCGCCTGCATTTTCAATACCAGCGGCATTAAAATAAACCAGCCAATCTATATTTGGTGCGGCTTTCGATAGGGTTGCTAAATTGCCAAGATTATAGGTTTTGTCAGGGTCACGCGCCTCAACGCGGGTCATTGAGGCCTTTGCTAATGCCGTTTCAAGCGTCATCACCGCAGCCGCGCGTTGTGCTGAAGCTTCGGCACTTGCCCCAAACATTTCAAAGGTGCGCGTCATGTGGGCAATATAGGCTTCCCGCTGCTTTACCGAGCGCTCATCCGTTGAAAAATAATACTCGCGCTCGGGTAATCCGAGCCCCCCTTGAAACACATTAACAATATAGCGGCTGCTATTTTTGCGATCTTGGCGCACCCCCATCGAAAACCCCGCGCCTACGCCGTTTTTGTGCAACGTGCCCAGCAACTGCGCCAGTTCCGTGGCTTGTGGTGCTTTGCCAGTAAAGCCATCCAAAAGCGCCATCACCGCGGACGAATTATTAGCTTTAGCATTCATGCCACTGCTATAAAAATCAGCAATTTTTTGTTGTGCGACGGTAGCATTTTTAACAGACGCTGCTGCTAGCGCTTCATCAATTACCGCTTGTAAAACCGTGCGGTTAAGCGCGTCAATCTCCGCAAACGCACCCCATAAAGGCTTATCGGCCGGAATCGGATTAGCGTCCTGCCAAGCGCCCACCGCGTGACGATAAAAATCATCGCAGGGCGCTACGTTGCGGTCGATATGGGTGATGTTTACACCGGCGGGGGCGGAAGTTTGTGTGGGCGCTTGGGCAACAGTTTGGGTGGGAGCGAGTGTGCAGGAAACAGCAAGGGCTAACAGCGCTAAGTGGAAGGTGGTTTTCATAGTATTAAAAGGTTAGAGGAGGGCGAATGTGGTAGAGCAGTGAAGCGTAGGATTAATTATGGCGGTTTATAGGCAAATGTGCAGGAGTACTTCATATTTTAAGATTTGCGCTCAGTTTACTGCGAAGAATTACAACACGATTGAGTTACTCGGCATTTAGGGATGCGGAAACTGCCAATATCCCATTTTTGGATTCACTGACCGGCGCATTGAGTTGTTGTTCCTCAGTTGTGTGGCCAGCCACACTGCCTTCGGAACGCCTAGCACTACATCACGCCAGCACCTCCAAAAACGGAACATTGACAATTTCCGCATCCCTTAATTTTG
>JANMDR010000212.1:0-9867 GCA_031376425.1 Betaproteobacteria bacterium | reverse complement strand
GGTGACAAATGCAGTTGCAACCGCATATTGTTCAATAGCTACACACATACTCGCTGCTCCAGCCAGCGCGTCACGACGCAAAGGCATTGGTACCGTGCCCGCATGCCCTGCCAGCCCAACTACGCGCACCCGAACCCGCGTAGCGCCCGCTATTGCGCTTACAGCGCCCACGGCGAAGTTACCGTTGAGCAACACGGGACCTTGTTCAATATGGCTTTCTACATAAGCCAGCACCTTAGTGGCATCACGTCTAAGCGCCTGCACGCTGGCCAAGGTGCCTAGCATCGCAACGCTCACTTCACTCCCAAAATCACGCAAGGCTTGCGCCATGCTAATACCATTGGCATCGACAATTTCAAGCCATGCTGGATCAAACTTGCCAGCAAAAGCACGGCTGCCGATTAGGGTGGCACCAAAACGCACACCTTCTTCATCGGCAAACGCAATCACTTCTAAAGCAACTTCCAAACGCTGACGATTGCGGTGAAGCTCACCAACACAGGCGATGGCACTTAATATGCCAAAGGTACCATCGTAGGCACCGGCATTGCGCACGCTATCCATGTGCGAGCCCAGCATCAGCACTTTTGCCTCAACTGATGCTCCAGCATAACGGCCAACTACATTGCCCAAGGCGTCCCAGTGCGCGTCCATACCTGCAGCCCGCATGAGTTCCAAAATAATGCTGCCCGCCTGCTTATGTTCGGCACTTAGATAGACGCGGGTGATCCCGTCAGCTTGCTCCGAACAGGCAGCCATTTGGCGCGTTTGCGCAAAAATAGCATCAGCAAATTTCATCATTTGGCAATCTCATAGGGATGATTTTTTAGCCAATGCTGAGCAATTTCTGCTCGCGTGCACACCCACACGCGATCATGCTTTTGTACATGGTCTAAAAACTTCTGCAGCGCCACAATACGCCCCGGACGCCCCAAAATACGGGCATGCATGCCGATTGATAGCATCTTCGGCGCACTCTCACCCTCGGCATAAAGTGCATCAAAACTATCGCGCAAGTATTCATAAAAATGCGTCGCCGTATTAAAACCTTGGGGGCTGGCAAAGCGCATATCGTTAGCGTCCAACGTGTAGGGCACAATCAACTGCGGGCCATTTTTTTGCAGCACGTAGTAGGGTAAGTCATCTGCATAAGAATCGGCGCTGTATAAATAGCCACCCTGCTCCGCTAATAAACGCGCCGTATTGGGGCTATCGCGGCCAGTGTACCAACCGAGCGGCGGCTTGCCAAATAACTCAGTCAGAATGGCTGTCGCGGCACGCATATGCTCGCGCTCTACGTCTTCGGCTACGTTTTGATAACTTATCCAGCGCAGGCCGTGGCACGCCACTTCATGCGGGCTAGTTCGCAACGCGGCCACAATATCGGGATTACGCACCAGCGCCATCGCTACAGCAAAAATAGTCAGCGGCAATTTGCGTTTTTCAAACTCCGCTAAAATCCGCCACACCCCCGCACGCGAACCGTATTCA
The DNA here is from genome assembly GCA_031376425.1 of Betaproteobacteria bacterium. Lineage (GTDB taxonomy): Bacteria > Pseudomonadota > Gammaproteobacteria > Burkholderiales > Usitatibacteraceae > JANMDR01. The sequence continues at coordinate 8,376 of JANMDR010000212.1, read as the reverse complement.
TAAATACTTTCCATGCTCATATGCCGCGCATTAAACGCCTGTGCGCCAATAATTTCGGACAAGAAAGTTTCACTGGCGGCATCGCCATGCAAAACGCAGTTTTCAGCGCCTTCTTCAATATTAAGCACAAATTGCACCGCAATTTTTGCATTATTGGGCCAGATGACCAGAGGCGGGTGATTGGCATAACCGGCGAGATCGCGGGGATAATTATTATCGTTCGTCATGTTGGAATATCAATAGTGGTTCAGGTATTGTAGTCACAAAACAGCTAAAATTGAGCAATGCCAGCAATCAAATTCACATCCACCAAACTGAATGCCCTAAATGCAGCTTCAGCCATCGAGTTCAGCGACGCGTTTGGCGGCGTTTTAGAGCGTTCGCCGGCGTTAGCAGCCCTACTTGCCAGCGCGCGACCATTTAAAAGCGCGGAAGACCTCTGCACGAAGCTTTATGGGCTATTGCAAACACTGGAACACGGCCAACAATTAGCGCTTTTACGGGCGCACCCGGAACTTGGGCAATCTGTCGCGCAATTGGCAGCACTCACCGCTGAATCACAGCATGAGCAAACCACAGCTGGGCTAACGGCGCTGGATGCTTCCGCGCGGGCGCGTCTATTAGCAGGCAATGCCGCCTATATGAACAAGTTTAGTTTTCCCTTCATCATCTGCGCACGTTTAAATACATCCGCAACAATTTTGGCGCAGCTTGAAGCCCGACTTCATAACACCATTGAGATGGAACATATCAATGCGCTGTCGCAAGTCATTGATATTGCGCGATTGCGCATCGCCGATTTACTTCAATAAGTAGAATATTTATGGCAAAACTAAGCACACATGTACTTGATACCACACTGGGAAAACCCGCTGCCCATATGCGCATTGCCTTATTCAAAATAGGGGCACATGGTGGGCTTACCGAAAACGCTACGATCAACGCCACCACCAATGCCGATGGTCGCACGGATGCACCTTTGCTTTCGGGTGATACGATTGAAACGGGGGCGTATGAGTTACATTTTTACGCTGGCGATTATTTTCGTAAGCTGAATATAAGCTTAACTGACCCCGCATTTTTGGATATCGTAACAATTCGCTTCGGCATAGCGGATGCCCAAGGCAATTACCATGTACCACTGCTGATAAGCCCCTATGCGTACTCAACTTACAGGGGTAGCTAAAACCCATGCTCGCCTATTCATTAGACTGGCTTAATTTCTTAGGGCGTTGGCTGCACGTTATTACTGGCATAGCGTGGATTGGCGCGTCGTTTTACTTCATTTGGTTAGATTCGAATTTGCGTACACCCGATGATCCTGAAGCCATCGAAAAAGGCATTAAGGGTGAAGTATGGTCGGTGCATGGCGGTGGCATTTATCATGCACAAAAATACTTAGCATCGCCAGAAAAATTACCGCAGCCCCTCCATTGGTTTAAGTGGGAAGCTTATTCTACTTGGCTCTCCGGCATGTTTATGCTGGTACTTATTTATTATGTAAGCGCTGATATTTACTTAATTGACCCCGCCATTTATCCACTATCGCAAGCCGCATCTATTGCCATTGGCTTAAGCTTCTTGGTTGGTGGTTGGCTTATCTACCATGCGCTCTGCAATAGCCGCTTGAGCAAAAATGATACGGCATTGGCTATCGCCATTTCTATTCTTTGTACGGTAGCCGCTTATGCTTTGTGCAAGTTATTTTCGGGGCGCGGCGCATTCATTCACTATGGTGCCATGTTAGGTACGATCATGGTGGCAAACGTGGCAATGGTGATTATTCCCGGCCAACGCGAAATTGTAAAGGCCAAAAACGAAAACCGCCCAATTGACCCTATTCACGGGCTTCGCGGCAAACAGCGTTCGGTACATAACACCTACTTTACCTTGCCGGTGTTGATGACGATGATTAGCAACCACTATGCCTTATTCACCAATAACAGCTACAACTGGCTGGTGTTGTTAGCGCTCACGGTTGCGGGTGCGTTGATTCGCTTGTACTTCGTTTTTAAAAACCAAGGGCACATAAAAACGAGATTGCTTTGGGCTGGTGGCATAATATTGATCGCTCTATTTTTTGCCTTGGCACCCAGTAAGAATCCTGTGAATGCAATAAATACTGGTGTTAATATCAATGCTTCTAGCACCTCTGAAAATGTTGCTGCTATTATTGCCGAACGCTGTACTGTGTGCCATATGGCGCAACCAAGCTACCCCGGTTTTACGGCACCACCAAAAAATATTCTGCTCGACACCCCCGAGCGCATCACCGCGCAGGCGCAAACTATCTATCAGCAAACCGTAGTGTTAAAAGCCATGCCAATCGGCAACCTAACGAAAATTACCGATGCAGAACGCGCAATATTAGCGCGTTGGGCCGAAGGGCTAGCAGCAAAAAAATGACCACACCAGCAAAATCAAAGCTACGCGATATTGCCGTAGTCTCAATCGCAAATTCATTGGCGATTCCTGCTGCGATAGCCGCTTCTCAAGACGCGCCAATGCTGGATTTGCGCGGTAGACCGCTGCGCGATTTGCGTATCTCCGTCACGGACCGCTGCAATTTTCGCTGTAGTTATTGCATGCCCAAAAGCGTGTTTGATACAAACTATAAATTCCTGCCCCAAGATCAGCTTTTACGGTTTGAAGAACTCGTTAACATTGCGCAGACCGCCCATAAAATGGGCTTAGAAAAAATCCGCCTAACCGGTGGAGAGCCACTCTTGCGTCGAGGTATTGAGCGCTTAATTAGTATGCTTAAAGTTGCTCTACCAGACGTTGAACTAACCCTAACCACCAATGGCAGTGCACTTGTTTCCAAGGCCGTAGCGCTTAAAGCAGCGGGGCTGGATCGCCTCACTATATCGCTAGATAGCCTGAACGATGCTACTTTTCGCGCCATGAACGATGTCGATTTTCCTGTTGCCAACGTACTGCGCGGCATCGATGCGGCAGCCACTGCAGGTTTTGTCGGTACAAAAATTAATATGGTAGTGAAACGCGGCGTGAACGATGGCGATGTGCTGCCCATGGCACGGCACTTCAAAAACACCGGCAATATGGTACGCTTCATCGAATTTATGGACGTGGGCAATACCAATGGCTGGAACATGAAATACGTTGTGCCCAGCGCTGAAATTATCGCTGCCATTCATGCGGAAATGCCCTTAGTTTCGCTGCAACCAAACTATGCAGGCGAAGTAGCGCAACGTTGGCAATATGTAAACACCAACAGTGAGGTAGGCGTGATTTCTAGTGTGACTCAGGCTTTCTGCGCCACTTGCACCCGCGCTAGAGTTTCTACCGACGGCAAGTTATACACCTGCTTATTTGCAAATGCGGGTTATGATTTAATGCCTATTATTCGCGCCAATGAACCCGATAAAATGTCTAAGGACGCGCTATTTTCAGCTATCTCCAGCATATGGCAGCAGCGCAATGATAATTATTCAGAAACCCGACATCTAAATACCACAGCAACGTTGCCGCGCGTCGAGATGAGTTTCATCGGTGGCTAAATTGACGCACAAGCTGGCACGTAAGTTGACATAACCCGCACAAATCTTTAAAGCAAAAACGATGCATATCCCCGCTCTACTACAGTTTCTGCAAGACCTCAGCGAAAATAATAATCGACCATGGTTCATGCGCAATAAACCTGCTTATGATATTTTGCGCGAAGAGTTTTTAGAAGTCATCATCGCCTTGATTCCCATGATGGCGAAATTTGATCCTGAAATTGAACACATTAGCCCGAAGAAGGCCATATTTAGGATCAATCGAGACATTCGCTTCTCCAACAATAAAGACCCCTACAAAACCAATTTTTCTGCCAGCATAAGCAATAATGCTAAAAAGGGCACTGGTGCAGGCTACTATTTTCAAATAAATAAACACGGCACTTTATTTATCGGTGGCGGCTATTACGCGCCCGAGCCCCCACACCTAAAGCGCATCCGCACCTATGTGGCTGAGGAACCAGCAAAACTAAAAAAACTACTAAGCCATAAAGCCTTCAAAGCCAGATTTGGCGGCATGGATGACGAAGGCCGCCTAACCCGTCCACCCAAGGGTTTCACCGATTTACCGTCGGATTTTCCGCACATGGAAACCATTAAACAACGCCATTTTGTAAGCTTCCTAGAAATTTCACTAGATAAAAATACGGCGCTAGAACCAACGCAATTAGCAACGGATATTGCTGCAACGCTTAATAATATTTATCCCCTTGTGGCTTGGCTGCGAGAAGCGTTGCGTAGTGAAACCGCAAGTGATCCTCAATGAAGCTCGCCACAAAATAAAAGCCGTGATCGTAGTTTGCGTGGCGGCGTAAGGTTAACGGCTGTTGCGCTTTTAAACAAGCGGCTTCAAAATGTTCAGGTAGCAACTGCTGCTCATTCAAAAATTTATCGGCCAAGCCTTGGTCAATTAAAATTCCTTGCGGATATGGCGTTTGCCGTGTTGCCATCAACGCCGATGCATCATGCTGATCCCAAAGTGCTGCATTTTCACCTAAATATCCGGTAAATGCCTTGCGGCCCCATGCGCACTGTGTGGGTGCTGTGATGGGGGCAAAGGCAGAAACGCTCTGGTAAATATTAGGATGGCGCAGTGCTAAGGTTAAGGCACCATGCCCACCCATTGAATGCCCAAAGATACCTGTATTTAGGGCTTCTATAGGCCATTTTTGCCTAATCAAGTTTGGTAACTCTTGCGTTACATAAGTTTCCATCTGAAAATATTTTGCCCAAGGTTGTTGCGTGGCATTTATATAAAAACTGGCTGCAGTTCCAAAATCCCAGTCTTTGGCTTCATCGCTAATACCGGTGTTGCGGGGGCTGGTATCGGGGCATACGAGCATTAAACCAAGCTCTGCGGCAATGCGTTGCGCACCCGCTTTGATGGCAAAGGTTTCTTCTGTGGCGGTTAAGCCAGCTAAAAAATAGAGCACTGCATTAATTTTTGGCGGGGTGAACACGCTAAAGCGCATGAGCGTGCCGGTAGCGGTGGATTGGTGGCGGTAAAAGCCTTGAACGCCGCCGAAGCTTTGGTGTTCACTTATAGTTTCAAAAGTTTCGAGGGTTTGCATGGGTTTGTGGTCTTAAACGATACGTTAGAACAGCACCACGCCGCGAATAGATTCACCACGCTTCATCAAATCAAAGCCTTTGTTGATATCTTCAAGTGGCATAGTGTGCGTGATGAGCGGGTCAATACTAATTTTGCCTTCCATATACCAATCGACTATTTTTGGTACGTCGGTGCGGCCTCGGGCACCACCGAATGCGGAGCCTTCCCATTTGCGCCCGGTAACGAGCTGAAACGGCCTAGTGCTGATTTCTGCACCGGCTTCGGCTACGCCGATAATGATGCTGCGACCCCAACCTTTATGAGTGCACTCCAGCGCCTGACGCATTACTTTAGTATTACCGATACATTCAAAACTGTAATCAGCGCCACCGTCTGTTAGTTGCACAATCGCATCCACCACATTCTCAACTTCGCTGGGGTTAATGAAATGCGTCATGCCGAATTGTCGTGCCATGGCTTGTCTGGCAGGGTTGATATCCACGCCAATAATTTTATCGGCGCCAACCATTTTGGCACCTTGAATCACGTTCAAACCAATGCCGCCTAAACCAAATACCACCACATTAGCACCCGCCTCCACTTTGGCTGTGAACAGCACAGCGCCTATACCGGTGGTTACGCCGCAGCCAATGTAGCAGACCTTATCAAACGGCGCATCTTTGCGAATTTTAGCCAGCGAAATTTCTGGTGCAACCGTGTAATTACTAAATGTGCTGGTACCCATGTAATGAAAAATAGGCTTGCCATCCAAGCTAAAGCGGCTGGTGGCATCGGGCATTAAGCCACGGCCTTGTGTGGAGCGAATTTTTTGGCATAAATTTGTTTTGCGGCTTAAACAAAACTTGCACTGGCGACATTCTGGGGTATACAGGGGGATGACATGATCACCCACTTCTAAGGTGCTTACCCCAGCGCCTACTTCCACCACAATGCCTGCCCCCTCATGTCCCAAGATCGCGGGGAAGATGCCTTCAGGATCAGCGCCAGACAGGGTGTAATAATCGGTATGGCAAATGCCGGTGGCTTTGATTTCAACCAGCACTTCGCCCGCTTTTGGGCCCTCTAGGTCAACGGTTTCAATGGTGAGTGGTGTGCCCGCTTTCCAGGCAACTGCGGCTTTTGTTTTCATGATTTTTCATTTCTGTTATTAAGCATTTAGGATCAACGATGTCTTATTAAAAGGCATCTTTCGATTAAATTTATTCAACGGGTGAGGCATTGTCTTCCGGCAAATTAGTCCAGTAACGACGGTAAGTATCTCTATATTTGCTAACGTTGGGCGTACCCTTACTATCATTGATAAATTTTAACGTAATTGCCCCTGCATAATCACTGCGCATGATGGGAATATTGCGTTCCACATATCGCCCCAACACATCAGGGTGGGGATGGCGAAAACGATTGCGATAGCCTACAGGAATAATGGCAAGCTTAGGGGATACCGCATCGATAAATGCCTCGGTAGAACTGGTTTTACTGCCATGGTGTGGCACCACTAAAACATCGGCTACCAGCGCATCTGCAGCGCGCGCAATCAGCACCGCCTCAACCGGCTTTTCAATATCAGCGGTCATCAAAATAGAGCCACCCGGCGCGGTAATTTTTAAAACACATCCGACATTATTGGTTTTAATGCGCTCAGCCTCATAGTCGGTTGCTAACGGATGCAAAATTTCAAACACTACGCCATCCCATTTCCACGCATCGGTATTATCGCAGCGCAGCCATTCACGGGCATTTACAGCATATGGCACGGTTTTCAATACATCTGGTAATGCCTTATCGGGTACATTTTTATTTACGCTCGTGAGCACCCATTCGGGTGCGCGCGCATCCACAATAGCGCGTGCACCGCCCGAGTGATCTTCATCGGCGTGGCTGATTACTAGCGCATCTAATTTCCGTAATCCTTCGCCGCGCAAATACGGCACAATGATGCGACTTCCCGCATCAGCATCGGGGCCGAAGCTTGGCCCGGTGTCATACACCAACACATGATTTTCCGTACGCACTACCGTGGCTAAGCCTTGGCCAACATCTAACAGAGTTACCCATAACTCGCCCGCTTTTGGCCCCTTTGGGGTGAGCAATAGCATCGGTGCTATCAAGGCCAAGCCCCACCACCTTGCGGGCACGCCGCGTGGGGCTAACAGCAATGCGGTGCCAAATACCGCCAATACAGTTGTCCATAAAACGGGGGCATGGCTTTGCCATACGGCATTGGGTAAGCTCGCTAAATAATCAAGAGGCAGCATCACCAAACTCAATAACCAGTGCGCAAAATGCAGTACAAAATCAAAGGGCAACATCACGCCAATTAGTGTTAGTGGCACCACGATCAAACTAATGGCTGGTATGGCAAAGGCATTAGCAACAGGTGAAATTATCGATACCTCCTGAAATAATGCCAGCGTTAAAGGCAGTAACCCTGCCGTTACCGCCACCTGCGCCCGTGCTGCACCGATGACACCATGCTCGCGCCCCACGCGATATGCGGTGACGTATAAAATCGCTGCCACTGCCCCAAAGCTCAACCAGAAGCCAGCCGCTGTTACCGCCCAGGGGTCTATCAGTATTACAAAAAATAATGCCCCTAATAAGGCTCCCGAAAAACTTGAAGGCTTGCCCGACCACATTGCCACCGCCATTGCACACAACATAAAAAACGTACGTTGCGTGGGCACTGAAAACCCAGCGATTAGGGTGTAGGCAAAGGCTATAAACAAGCCAAATAAAATTGCTGCACGTTGCGCCGGCACCCGCGCCACCAATTGTGGCACCCGTGCCCAAAGTCGAAACATCAGCCAATAAACAAGACTTGCCACCATCGTAATATGCAGGCCAGAAATCGACACTAAATGCCCTACCCCGGTGCGCCAAAATGTTTTCCATTGGGCATCAGGAATGGCTGATTGCTCACCGATCGCCAAGGCGACTAACACCGCGCCGTAAGGTTTATCAACCAAGGCTTGCTGCATGCGCTCACGAATATAATGGCGAACGCGATCAATATAAAGCCACGGAGATGCCTTATTTACGGCTATTTCTGCGCTAGTTCGCGCATTGGCTCGTGCATTGGTGTTAGCTTGTCGTACATATCCAGTGGCTCGAATATTACGTTCTAGCGCATAGGCTTCAAAATCAAACCCGTGGGGATTAGCATTGCCGTGCGGGCGGCGTAGCCGCACGGTAATTTGCCATTGCTCACCGGGAATCAACGCTGGCGGCGGTATTGATTCTTGGCCTTTGCGTGGGAAACTTTTGTACCAGTTGAGGCTAATG
>JANMDR010000191.1:0-8021 GCA_031376425.1 Betaproteobacteria bacterium | reverse complement strand
CCGTCACCATGTGGGTGAAAGCGCTACGAACGTGATTGCACGATTTTGAAACTCCCAAGCCGCGTTGTTCCTCCTAGCAGGGTGAAGCCTGCGTCGTCGTCACGCCTTGCTAGGAAGTCTCAAAATCGCACACTCACATTCGTCCAACTGCCGTTTCTAGGTTAAATTTTTATCTTCTTAGGCCTAAAATGTTTTATTCACACCAAGCGAATTGCCCCGCTTTTGTAGTCCCGCCTGCGCTACGTCTGTCGGGATGGCTCCCATGAGCCAGGAAATCGCTAATCTCACTGCGCAGGCCGCGCGCGCCTTGCAAGCGGATAATCGCAACGAGGCCATGCGGGCGTGGCAGCGTATTTTGACAATCGACGCTAATCATGTGCAAACTTTAAATCAAGTGGGTGGATTTTGTTTGCGGCAAGGCGATTTTGCTGGCGCTTTGGCAGCATTTACGCGGGTGGTGGCGCTTGATGGGGCGAATCCGCAAGCGCATGTAAACGTGGCGCTGGTGCATAAAGCCAGTAAAAACGAGGAAGGGGAAGAAGCCGCCATTAAAGCCGCGTTAACTGTTGACCCGATGGATTTACTGGCTTTGCTCATGCGTGCTACCTTGCTTGAACGGCGTGGTGATCGGCATAAGGCGTCAGCCGCTTTTGCGGCGGTGGCCACGGTAGCACCGCCGATGGATCAACTGCATCCGGATTTGCGCGGCGCGGTGCAATATGCAATTCGCTACAAAACGGACTATGACCGTGATTTTGGTCTTTTCATGGATCAATACCTGAAGCCGCATTTTGATGCGCATCAAGGGGAAAATTTGCAACGCTTTGGCACCGCGATTGACATCATGCTGGGCCGTGCGCGGCGTTATGATTCGCGTTCCGAGCTATTCCACTATCCCAATTTAGCGCCTATTGAGTTTTTTGAGCGGCAACAATTTACGTGGCTAGACGCTGTCGAGGCCGCCACGGATTCTATTCGTGAGGAGTTCTTGGCGCTCCCCGCATTGCTTCCATTGTATGAGGGGCAAAGCGGTTTGGTGCCTTACATTACCTACGATGCGGATAAACCGTTAAACCAGTGGCGGCAATTAAATCACTCCTTAGATTGGAGTGCCTTTCATCTGCTAAAAGATGGTGTGCAATTACCAGAAAATACCCAGTATTGTCCGCACACAATGGCGCTTTTAAACGCTGTTCCCAGCCCCAAACAAGCTTCGCGCACCCCCAATGCCATGTTTTCGCTTTTAAAGCCGCAAACGCGCATACCGCCACACGTAGGGGTATCTAATGTGCGCTTGGTTACGCATCTACCGCTCATCATTCCCGAAAATTGCGGGTTTCGTGTTGGCAACACCACGCGCGAGTGGGTGGAAGGCAAAGCATGGGTGTTTGACGACACCATTGAGCACGAAGCATGGAATTTAAGCGACAAATTACGTGTGGTGCTGATTTTTGATGTTTGGCATCCACATTTAAGCGAGGCCGAACGCAATATGATCACCGCGATGTCGTCGGGGTTGAACGCATTTGTTGGGCAAGCGGGTGGGTTTGCGTTGTAGTCTTTTTATAAATTGAGGGCTGCAAAAGCAAAACGGCGAACCTAAGTTCGCCGTCAAGATGACAAAAGAACGAAAAAACGGCGAACTAAAGTTCGCCGTTTTGTTTTCAACTACTTACAACATCAACGCAATATTAGAACTTTGCAGTGAAGGTTGCGAAGAACTTACGACCCAACGCGTCATACACTTGTGGGAAGGTATTACCGTTACCGAAAATGCTAGGACCAGCAACTTGGGTGATCGGTGGATCTTTGTCTAGCAAGTTGTTTACGCCTAAACGCAATACGTAGTTCTTCATGAAAGTGTAGCTTCCAGAAAGATCAATGTAGTTACGCTGAGACAAAGTGCGGCTGCCTTCAAGCACGGTGCCAGTTAGCAAAGCATTAGAGCTTGTTGTCTCTAATTTGGCTTCGCCAAAATAACGCCATGTCATCGAAAGATCTACATCCCACGGTGATGTCCATGTTACGCGTGACTTGCTGCGCCATTTTGGAGAAATACCACCGTTGGTGCTGCACTTGTTACCGTATAGGCCAACGCAATCATACGAACCGTCGCCCTTGATTTCTTCGGTTTCAAGTTTCTGGAGCAAAGTCGTTTCAACGTTGAAGTTCAAAGAGCCATAGGCTGGTAACTTATGCGTGTAGTTTGCACCGAAATCAATACCGCTGGTTCTATAAGCACCGATGTTTTGGTTGGTGCCAACGATACGTGCTTCTGGCAATAACCATAGTGTTCCTAAACGATCCCGTGAAATCAGGCTGCATGAAGCGGCGCTACCGGTGCTCAAACACTTGTTTAAGGTAGTGATTGGGCTAACAATACCTACTGTATTGTCTACTTTAATATCAAAGTAGTCTATAGTGGCGTTGAAGTTACGCATTGGTGTGAATACTAGACCAAACGTGAGCGACTTAGCTTTTTCAGGTTGGAGGTTAGGATTACCACCGGAAAGATAGTTGAATTGACCAGCAGGGCTATCTTGGATTTTGCCGTATTGCGCGGCAGTAACACCGGTTCTTTGGCACTCGGCCAAAGTACGCTTTGGTGCTGAGCCAGAACATGGATCAGAATCATTGTCGTAAAGATTTAGGCCTTGTACGGTGAACAATTCGATTAGGTTTGCGGCGCGCACAGCTTGTTGATAGCTAGTACGTACTTTACCCATGTCGTTTGGCGCCCATTCTGCACCAAGTCCGTAGGTATTGGTTTTCACACCGGTGGAATAATCAGAATTACGCGCAGTTGCGGTAACAGCGATATTCTTAGCCATCGGTGCGCCTTCAACTAGTGGAATACGTACTTCGCCAAAAACGTCCACTACGGTAAATTTGCCAGTTAGGCCAGGTGTAGGGCCGCCCGAACCAGATAAATCGCCTGCTTGTGTGGCACCGTCAGTGATCAAGTTTAGCTTCTCACCACGACGCTCAAGACCAAACGCTACGCCAATACCGCTCTTAGCAGCTGGCATTTTGAAGCCGTAGGTGCCTAGATCAGACGACAGTGATACACCCTGAATTGTCTGTGATGTGCCACCTTGACGTAAACCAGGGATTTGCAAGTAGTTCAACTGATCTGCAGTCACGCCGCCCACTTTATAGACGTTATACGGTACGCAAGCTGTATCTGTGCCATTGGCTTTTGAGCGGCAAGTTGCAACACCACCAACGTTAACAACGTCTAGTGCTTTTGCTAGGCGAGTTGACGAAAGGTAGTTGGCTTCGTTTTGCGAATAGATTACTTTCGCAGTTTGCATAAATGCATCGTAAGTCCAATTGCCGATATCACCCTTAATACCAACTACAGTGCGGAATGAGGTGTTGCGGAACTGTGATTGACGACCGCCACCTTCAACGTTACGACGTTGAATAACAATATCGTTGGTGCTAGTTGGTGAAGTTAAGCCGAGTACTGTTTTTTGCGAAGCCGAGAGCAATGGGTTATCGCCGTATACGGTTGCCACAGTACCAAACGCGCCGCCTGGAGCAATCTGGGCGATCGAGTTGTAATCTGTGAATGCGAAATCAGTATAGAGCTTAGCATTGTCAAGTACGTCATAGTTAGCCGATGCGTTGGCGCTGTAACGCTCTGAAGGGCGCTGGAAGAAGTTCACTGGACCGAAGTTATACTGATCTGTTGCATTTGAGTACGTGCGGAATGTACCAGTGGCATCGGTGGTATAAACTCTGTTAGAGGTCAGATCAGTGAAGCGACCTGTTGCGCTAGTGCCCGAACCGCCGCAGGTGAAACCAGATGCTACGGCACCTAAGCTACAGGCTGAGAAATCGCGCTCAGATTGCAAAAGGGCTTTTTCATTTTTATAGCTAAAAAATACAGTGGCATTGCCTTTGCCATTGGCAAAGTTTGAACCGGCAACCAAGCTAATGTCGTAAATCTTACCATCGGCGCTTTTGTCGCCCGGAACCTGAAACTCAGCTGGATTGGTGGCTGCACGACCCTTGACAATATCCGCAACGCCCTGTGAGCCCTGTTGGCTGTGCTGGAAGAAGCTCTGGTTCATGTCCAGTTGCACGCCTTCAAAGCGGTCATTCATGATGAAGTTAACCACGCCTGAAACCGCGTCGGAACCGTAAACAGCACCAGCGCCGCCAGTTAGTACTTCAACTTTTTTAATTAGCGGTGCAGGGATTTGGTTTAAGTCAGCAGCAGCCGTATTGGCAGAGCCATAAGGTAGACGGCGACCATTTACCAATACCAAAGTACGCTGGGAGCCTAAGCCGCGCAAGTTTACTTGAGCAGTACCCGTTGCGCCGTTAGCGATAGAGGAGCCTTGCGTAGCGAACACTTGCGGCAAGTTGTTGAGGAAGTTTTCTGCAGAACGCTGACCTTCTACTTTAATGGTAGCCGCATCAATAATCGTAACTGGGCTAATGCTTTCCAAGTTTTTTGGGGGAATACGAGTACCGGTTACTTCGATGCGTTCCACTTTTTCTGTGGCTTTAACGGCATCAGCAGCGGCTTGGGCGTATGCACCACCTGTCATGCTGGCAGCAAGCGCGCCGGCAACAGCGGTGGAAACTAATGTTAACTTTAACTTCATCTTAACTCCTTAAATAGTATGAAAGCTAGAAACAAGCTCGGAATGACAATTTCAGACAATTTTTTCGGTAGTTTGTCGCAAATCTGCGACGAAAAACCAGAAGCATGAAGCATAACCCTGTGACGGCTTCATGACTATCTTAAGGCTGGATTAAGGTCGCGCTAGAGTTCCGCCTGTTGCCAAACTGCAACACTGTGTAGTGAGTGTGTTACGGATTGTTCGCTACTCCCCCGCGCGAGTGGTGCAGCGCAAAAAACATCTTGAAAACTAGCTGTTGCCGAGTTTCTCGGTGCTTTTTCGGCATTTGCTAAATTCTTTGGACGAAAAAAGAGCCACCTAACTGCGGTGGCTCTTTTTATTTCAAATTACGTTATATTTGTAACGGCTTATTTCCAAGAGTAGGAAATTTTGCCATAGGCAATCCTGCCACGCGGGTCGGAATAACGTGGATCATAGCCAACTTGGAAGGTGTCTTCTTGGTTAGACGCTGGTGGATCGCGGTCTAGCAAGTTTTTTACGCCAAGCGTGAGCTGTAGACCTTTTAGGAAGGATTTCGGCGTCCAAGTTACTTGCGCATCCACTGTTTCGAAGTTTGCTACACGACGGCCTGGTGTGTAGTCTTCGTAACCCTGCGTGAAGTTGTAGGAAGCGTGCGCTGCTAGATCACCCTTTGACCAATCAACAGCGGTGGAATGACGGAAACGGATAATGGATTGGCCGTTAAAGTATTTGCCGTTGTTGCTAAAGAAATCGCCACCTTTTTCAAGTTGCAAGTCATACTTGGTGATATAGGTGCCATCAAAGCTCGCTTTAAATGTTCCCAAATCGCTCTTTGGGAAACGGAAGTTAAACGAAAAATCAATACCAGCGGTTTTGGTTTCGCCTAGATTTTGCGTTTTAGCTTCTACATAATCCAAGGGGCAAGGTAGGCCGGCTGGTGTCGGTGTGCCGTATTTAGCGCAGTTGGTACGCGGGAAGAAGCCTGCCGCTTTGTATTTGGCATAGCTACCAAACAAGGTTTTGTCAGACAACGATGAAATGGTATCTTTACGGTTAATGCCCCAGAAATCAAAACCCAAAGAGACGAAGTTGGTTGGTTCTAAAATGAAACCTAGAGTCCATTGGTTGGTCTTCTCAGGCTTTAGAGCTTTGTTACCACCTTGACGTTGTTCAAGCTGGGCATCGCACTCAAGCGCTTCATTAACGAAAGGACCAATTGGCTTGTTGCCTGGGCAACGCTCAGGATCATCCCAGTTACCGGCGGTGTTGGTATTGTAGTCAGCAGCGTAAAGGTCTTTCAATGTTGGTGCACGGAAGCCAGTGTTGAATGAGCCGCGAACTAGCAACGCCTTGTCTGGATTCCAGCGGAAGCCAAATTTAGGATTAGTCGTGTTACCAACGTCATTGTATTTGTCGTAACGTAATGCAACCGTACCTTCGAAGTTTTTAGCAAACGGTAGGTTTAGTTCGGTAAACAAAGCCGAAACATTGCGGGTGCCAGTGGAGCCTTTGTAGTTGCCGCCGCCGCCTTGAATGTCGCCGTTAAACTGCACGGCATCAGGCTTATCGTCTAGTTTTTCCTTTCGGAACTCCAAACCAAAGGCCGCACCTACTGGGCCTGCACCCCATTGCATAATTTCTTTTGAAATTTTGCCGTCAAAGCTTTGGGTAGTGGCAGAGGCAATCCTCACTGGTTGCAAAATTTTGGCCGCTTGCAACGCAGCATTGCCGGCAGCATCTTGACCTGTTGCGCTAAAAATATTGATTGCACCGGTGTTAATGGCGGCATTAAGTTTAGAAGCAAATAGCCAACCATCCACATACGTGTCCGTCACGTCACTGGTTGCACGTGTGAAGGCGGTGTTGTAATCCCAGCCGCCTAATGTACCCGTTGCGCCCACTACAAATCGTTTAGCATCGGAATCAGCAACGTTGGTACGGCGGCCTGCGTCTTGAGCGCGCCAGTTAAACGTAATCGGGCCGGTTGGCCGCACTACCACGCCGCCCGGTAGGGTGACGGTAGTGGGATAGTATTTGCTGGTGGTTGGGAAGTTGAAGTAACCTTGACCATTAAAGTCAGCCACCGGTGTTTCGGAAGAGGCAAAGGTGAACTTGGTGTTTACCGCAATATATTCAGCAAAAATTTGGTTATCAGCATCAAGCTGAAACGCACCGCGCACAACGGCACTTTTACGATCAGATGGTGGGAAAATGTCTAGGTTTTGCGTGAAGTCATAGCGACAATTTAATCGTGTTGGTTGTGCCGCACCGGTGGCCGGATTTACTTGATAGGTACCAATGCCGGGTACACAACCTTGCGCGGCGGTGGTGTTGAGTGCGCCTAGCGTATTGCCTGAGAAAGTAAAGTTAGCGGGAACAGTGTTGCCAGAAGTTTTGGCAAAACCGAGGTCTGGCCGAATACCTGTTTTCGCAAATTCACGCTTCCTTGCGGGTAAAGCTTCAGTTTTTTCTTGGTCAAACGATGCCAATAGGTTGAAACGCTGCTTGGATAAATCGCCATAGCCAACCGTGAGAGTGTATTTTTCAGTTTCAGCACCACCCTTATCGATTTTGGTTTTGTAATAGCTGCCTTCAATACCGGTGTAATCCTTTTTCAGGATAAAGTTTACTACGCCACCGAGCGCATCGGTACCATAAATAGCAGATGCGCCATCACGCAAAATTTCTACCCGCTCAACAGCTGAAAGGGGAACTGAGTTAATATCCACCGCGCCGCCGTTCAAGGCATAGTTTGCCAAACGCCGACCATTCAATAAAATTAAAGTGCTTTCCGAACCCAAGCCACGCAAATTTACACCGGCAAAACCAGCTTGACCAGAATCGCCTACACCTTGGGAAACGTTATAGCCAAACGCATTGGCAGCAACACCCTGCAGCAAATCAGTGGCATTAGTGGCACCTGATTTAGCAAGGTCTTCCTTAGTGATGATCGTAATGGGTAACGCGGATTCGCCATCAATACGCTTGATGCTGGAGCCGGTTACTTCGATTTTATCTATTTTTTGCTGGGCATGGGCTGTGCCTGCCACGAGACCGAGTGCCACGCTAGCGCAAAGAGCGTGCGTGAGGGCTGCGGAAAGCTTATTTAATTTCATTTTCATAGTGTTCCTTATTTTTAAGAAAAATCGTTTTTATCAATGGATTTAGGTATTGCCAAGGATCAACTTGCATGCAATACCACTCTATTGCCAATCTAACGCCAATCTAATACCTGTTTTTTCTGTTTATAAATCAATGAGTTAGCACTAATTTTCGGCACGAATTAATTGATTTTGATATTGCGACCAGCTTTAAGCAAATGCGAATAATAACCCTTCAAGGATAGCGGGTTAAGACACAAATATCCAACCTTTCGGCATAGCTTGTTGCTGTAGTACCACA
>JANMDR010000150.1:0-19116 GCA_031376425.1 Betaproteobacteria bacterium | reverse complement strand
CCCTAACCTCGGTCTAACTAAATCCAACGGCGTCGGCACCATCACCGCTGGCGGCACCACCACCTACAACCTCACGGTCACCAACTCCGGCAACGTCGCCTCCAGCGGCACCATCACCGTCGTTGACGTCCTCCCAGCCGGCATGACCATCGCCGCAGGCCCTGTTGTCTTAAGTGGAGCGCAAGCTGCTAACTGGACCTGTACCGCAGCAGGGCAGAACATCAGCTGTACGTCCACCACCGCCATTGCCGCCACCGGTGGCACCAGTGTCTTCGGCTTCACCGTCAACATCGCCCCAGCCGCCACCGGCACCCTAACCAACCGCGCCCAAGTCGGCGGCGGTGGTGATCCAACCAACCCAACAGCTCCTACACCAGCAACCGTAGCGGCCTGTACCGGCACCGATGCCCCAACCGAAGGCTGTGCCATTGATGCGGATTTAATACCAACAGTTGGCCCTGTGATTACCAAGAGTTTCTCTGTATCGCCGATCTTGGTAAATGGGGTTTCATTGCTTACCGTGACGATTAGAAATCCGAATCTAGTGCCGATGAATGCGATAGCATTTACAGATACTTTCCCAACTATTCCTGCCCCAGGTATGGTTCGTGCGGCAACGCCAGCTGCGGCCACAACCTGTGCTGGCGGTGTGGTAACGCATACAGCGGGTAGTGTGTCACTCGCAGGTGGCACTCTAGCTGCTGGTGCAAGTTGTACAGTGTCTATTAATGTTACGGCGGCTGATGGCGGTAGCTACGTAAACACAATTGGCGTTGGTACGGTTACCAGCTCAGTCGGCTCAAACGCCTTGGCTGCCTCGGCGACGCTTGTAGTTGATCGTCCTTTGGCAGATGTAGCTGTAGTGAAAACCGGTCCTGCGAATGTGGTGCCAGGTGGTGCATTTACCTACGTAATTACAATCTCGAATATTGGACCTGGCGATGCATTTAATGTCGCTATCGCCGATGCTATTCCTGCTGGTATTACTGGTGTCAGCGTAAGTTGTACCAACGCGATTAGCGGTGCGGTCTGTGCTGGCGGTACGCTGATAGGCAATGCGTTTGCAACAACGCTCGCTACCTTACCAGTGACAGGTTCCTTACAATATATAGTCACTGGATTTGCACCAGCTTCGGGCACGCTGGTGAATACGGCCACAGCGATTACTTATGGATCTTCAGACCCAACGGACCCAACGCGTATTGCTGCGGGTAATAATAGCTCGACAGTTACCACTGTCATCGGTGCGCCTGATCTACGTCTAAGCAAGACGCACGTGGGTAGCTTCACCGTAGGTATAAACGGTTCCTTCACCTTAACGCCAGATAATACATTGGGCACTTTGGCGACGTCTGGCACAGTAACGGTGGTGGATACTCTCCCAGCCGGTCTGACTTTCGTATCGGGTTCTGGTACGGGTTGGACATGCGGTAATGTGCTTCAGGTGGTGACTTGTACGTCGTCCGCTGTTATACCTGCCGGTACAAACGGTAGCTCGATTACTTTAACTGTTGCGGTTGGTTTAGCGGCACTGCCGTCAGCGCTGAACAGTGCTGTGGTGTCTGGCGGTGGCGAGCCAGTAACTAACAACGGCAACAATAGTGCTGTGGATACAGTAGCGATATTGCCAAGCGCGCAAAATCAGTTCCTCAATGATGGCGCACAGACTGGATTGCCGGGTGCTAGCGTTACTTATCCGCATGTATTTAATGCAAACGTGGCTGGTGTTGTAAGCTTTGCTGTTAGCGATGCACCTGCACCGATTGTTGCTGGCTGGGTAAGCACAGTATTCCGCGATACTAATTGTAACGGTGCATTAGATGGCGCAGAATCGGCTACACCATTCACGGGAACCGTGGCAGTGGTACCGGGTGATCAGATTTGTATTATTGTGCGCAATACGATTCCGGCGGGTTCTGCGGCTGGTGCTACAGATACGGTTCTTGTTAGCTCTAATTTCACGCCAACTGCTGGTGCGCCGCAAACTCTAACCCGTCAGGACGTGACAACTGTGGGTGCTGTTGGTGGTTCTGGGCTAAGCTTGCAGAAGACGGTTCGCAATATTACTCAGGGTGGCGCGGTTGGCACCAATAACGTAGCTAAGCCTGGCGATATTGTTGAATACGTGATTACTTACACCAATACCTCGGCATTGCCATTGACTACTGTAGTTGTACTGGATAGCACACCAACGTTCACGACCTTTGTTAGCGCTGCTTGCGCGCTGCCATTACCTACTGGTATCACGGCGTGTGCTGTTGGCAGCGCTCCGGCAGTGGGTGCTAGTGGTAATGTGCAGTGGCCGCTGACTGGTTCGCTTGCACCAGCACAGTCTGGTCAAGTAACGTTGCGGGTTAAGGTAGATTAGAGCTGTAGGTATGCGCATTTGATTAGATTTGTATTCGCAGCTTCAAGAATGTAGCGAAATTACGGGTGGAGCAGTTGCTCCACCCGTAATTTTTTATAGGATCGTTTATTGGATCTTTCTTATATGCGAGCAAGCGGCTTGCTTGGCCGATGTAGTGTAAATATTTCTGGGATGCTTGATGGTTGATAAAGCAGTAGCGGACGGTACGGCAAAATTGGATGCTAATATTGCTGTTGCTCTCGATGCAGATATTGTTGTGATTGAGCGTCGGCTTACTGATCCTGCACAGCCGGTAGCAGCTAAAACAGAAGCTAAACCCGCACTCAAGAGTGAGTTTTGGGCAATCGTGTTGGTGTTAACTGCCGCATTGGGATTTTCAGCAAAGGCCATTTTCATAAAACTGGCCTATGCCGCAGCGCCAGAGTTAACGCCGATTACCTTGCTTAGTTTGCGGATGTTATTCGCTGCACCAGGCTTTTTGCTCATTGCGTGGTGGTCGTCGCGTGGCGCGAAAAAACTGACTCGGCAGGAATGGGGTGCCGTCATCACGCTCGGTTTACTTGGTTACTACGCATCGAGTTTGTTTGATTTTATTGGTTTACAGACGGTGTCGGCATCACTTGAACGCTTGATTTTGTTCTTAAGCCCAACCATTGTCATCGTCATTTCCGCGCTTTTTCTAAAACGCAAAATTACCCGTAATGATATTGTGGCGCTCGCTGTCACTTATGCTGGTTTGGCGATAGTGGTGACCCACGATGCCACCGCTAACACCAGCACTACCACGGTAGTAGGCTGCCTCTTTGTGTTCGCTAGCGCCATTAGTTATTCCATTTACTTGGTGGGCGGTGGGCAGGTGATGAAAACGATAGGCGCAACACGGTTTGCTGCCTATGCCTCATTGGTGTCTACTGTCGGTATTTTTGTGCATTTTTTACTCTTTAATAAGCTACAGGTACTGGCTCAACCCCCGCGTGTATTGGGGCTCTCTGCATGGATGGCGGCGATTTCTACGGTCTTTCCAGTCATCATGATTGCCATCGGTATTGGGCGCATTGGCGCACCGCGCGCTGCCTTGCTTGGGGTCGTTGGGCCTGTAGGAACGATTGGGCTAGGCTATCTGTTTTTGAATGAACCAGTGACGTTGCTGCAATTACTCGGTAGCGCATTGGTGATCGTGGGTGTCGTTTTAGTGTCCGTGCCGAAAAAAGCATAACAGTGAAATGGCATGGTTATATTGCATTTGGAACGAAAATGCAGTGCATTGCGCCTTCTTCGGGGTTAAGTTTTGTATAATTGCAGTTGGTTTTTTACCCTTTCAATCATTTGGAGTGCTTTATGAAATCCCCTATGCGCGTAGCAGTAACCGGTGCCGCCGGACAAATTGGTTATAGCCTGCTGTTTCGCATCGCCAGTGGCGAAATGCTCGGAAAAGATCAACCAGTAATTTTGCAACTCCTTGAAATTGCTGATGAAAAAGCGCAAAAAGCATTATCTGGCGTGATGATGGAATTAGATGACTGCGCATTCCCACTACTCAAAGGCATGTCTGCACATAGCGATGCGATGACTGCATTTAAAGACGCTGATGTTGCCTTGCTCGTTGGTGCACGTCCTCGTGGCCCAGGTATGGAGCGCAAAGACTTATTAGAAGCCAACGGCGCTATTTTTACCGTACAGGGCAGGGCGCTCAATGCGGTTGCGAGCCGTAATGTAAAAGTATTGGTCGTGGGCAATCCAGCGAATACCAACGCCTATATTGCGATGAAAAGCGCACCGGATTTATCACCGAGCTGCTTCACAGCCATGCTCCGCCTAGATCATAATCGCGCCTTATCGCAGTTAGCCACTAAAACCGGCAAAGCCGTTGATTCTATTGAAAAAATGATCGTTTGGGGCAATCATTCACCAACCATGTATCCCGATTATCGATTTGCAACCATTGGTGGCGTTGCTGCACCGCAGGTGGTTGGTGATGAAGCATGGTACAAGACCAGCTTTATTCCTACCGTGGGTAAGCGCGGTGCGGCAATTATCGAAGCGCGCGGCCTGTCTTCAGCCGCGTCAGCTGCAGGTGCAGCCATCGATCACGTGCGTGATTGGGTGCTCGGCAGCAACGGCAAATGGGTAACCATGGGTGTACCGTCTGACGGCAGCTACGGCATACCAGAAGGCGTTATCTACGGGGTGCCATGTACAACGGTAAACGGCAAGTACGAAGTCATCAAAGGCTTGGAAATTGACCCGTTTAGCCGTGAAAAAATGGACTTCACCCTAGCTGAATTAGAAGGTGAACGCGCGGCTATTGCCCACTTGTTAGGATAGTTTTTTATTAATAGCAGGCCAACAACGCCGCATCAGTGCGGCGTTGTCGTTTGACTAAATTGCGGTATTCGCACAGATGCCACAGAATGCCGCATAATCATCGCTTTATAACTACTGGGATGTTCTCAACCTAGATGAAATCAGGCCTACGCAATGCAGCAATCACCGTTGCCCTAATGGCAGCATTAGGAGGCGGTATTTTTTATTCCGCTACCGATAAACGTGCAACTGACCAAGTGCAAGCTACGGCCGCTTTAGCGGATAAACGCCAAGCACAGATCGTGAATATTACTGGTCTCATTGCACTTGACGTAGAGCCCTATTTTAAGGATGCTCGGGTCATAAAAGTGCTGGAAGACAATAATTTCCGCGTGAATGTAACGCGCGTCGGCTCGCGCGAAATGGCGAGCAAAATAGCCAAGGATGCAGCCCCCGATTTCTTCATGCCCTCTGGTGTGGTAGCGGGCAATCAGATAGCCGATGCGGCGAAAAAAGCAGGCTACACCACGGCTAATTATTCCCCGTTCTACACCCCTATGGTTATTGCCTCGTGGGTGCCGATTGCGAAAATTTTAACCGCTAATAAGATTGCCCAACCTTCGACCGGTGCGGGTGGCAAAGATAATACCTATGAAGTTGATTTAGGCAAATTGACTGAAGTCATGCTGGCTAAAAAGCGCTGGCGCGATTTACCCAATAGCAGCGGTTACGACGTTGGCCGCAGCGTGCTAATTTCAACCACTGATGTGCGTAAATCCAATTCCGCAGCCATGTATTTGGCGCTCACCAGTTATGTGCTCAATGGTTCAGAAGTGGTGGCTAGCAAAGAAAAAGCCCAAAAAATCGGCCTGCAAGTTGCTGATTTATTCCAGCGCCAAGGTTATCAGGAGAGTTACGTAAACGGTAATTTTGACGATTACGTCGGTATCGGCATGGGTAAAACACCCTTGGCATTTATTTATGAAAATCAACTAGTTACCTACGCCTTAAGCCGCAAAACAATCGATAAAGAGATGGTTTTGATGTACCCCAAACCGACTATTTTCAATAAAGTAATGGTGGTTACCTTGCGCGAACCGGCTAAAAAATTTGCTGATCTCATTAGCACTGATGCAACCCTGCAAGCCATTGCGGTTGAATATGGTTTTCGCACCAATGCAGCAGATGCTTTGGTGGAGGCTAGCGCCAAAGCGGGTTTGAGCATTAAACCGCGTGTGGTTGATGTGATCGACCCACCTAGCTATGAAACGATGGCTGAAATGATAGAAATTATTACCCAGCAGATGAAGAACTAGCGTTGTATTTTTAATCTCATTCCTAGGATGCAAAAATGAAGAACGCCTTAATTAAAAAATCTCTGAGTGACATAGGTAGACGCGCCGCATATTTATTGGCTGGTGCTGCATTGATAGCTTTGGCTGCCTGTTCCAAAGAAACCCCGTCAAAACCAGATACAGCTTCAAAAGCCACGCCAACAGTTGAAGCTGGCAGTTTGACGATTTTAGCCACCAGCGATTTGCGCGATGTGGAAGACCTAGCCGCGCAGGTAAAAGCTGCCACCGGCGTGCAGATTACCTTTAAGTTTGGCGGAACTTTTGAAAGTACCGATCTCGTTCAAAACGGTAAAGCGGGAACAGACGCCGCGTGGTTTGCCAACGCTAAATACCTGTTATCCGACCCAGCAGGCCAAGCGCGGGTGCGACAGCAAGAAAAAATTATGCTATCGCCTTTGGTGATTGGCTTAAATACCTCTTCGGCAAAAAAATTAAAGTGGGATAACGGCGCCAAAGTATCGTGGGCTGATGTAAAAAATGCCGCTAAAAACGGCCAACTTCGTTATGCCATGAGCAACCCTGCATCTAGTAATCAAGGTTTCATGGCGGTGATGGGGGTGGCCGCTGCAGTCGCTGGCAAGAGCGAGGCTCTGGCAGCAGGTGACGTAAACCGTGAGGCGGTGCGTGAATTTTTAGCCGGTTACAAGTTGGTAGGCGACAACTCCACTTATTTGGCGCAAAAGTTTAAAGAGCGCCAAGGCGAAGATATTAATGCGTTTATCAATTATGAATCGTGGTTGTTGTCGATGAACGCCAAGGGTGATTTGAAAGAACCGCTCACCCTAATTTATCCCCACGAAGGGGTCGCCACGGCGGATTACCCATTGATGTTGCTCAATGAAGCCAAGCTAGAAAATTACCGTAAAGTGGTTGATTATTTGAAGACCGATGCGGCGCAAAATTGGCTCGCAGAAAAAACCTTACGCCGTCCAATCACCCCTGATGCCGCCAAGAAGAATGCGGGATTATTTCCAGCGAATCAACTGCTCATCGAACTACCATTTAGCACTAACCGTGGTGTAGCGGATTCGCTGATCGATGCCTATTTAAATGAGTTCCGCGTACCGATTGCTTCCACGTTTGTATTGGATGTTAGTGGTTCGATGAACGATGGTGATCGCATCGGCAAGCTGAAAAGCTCCTTAAAGGCGCTGGCCGGGCAAGATAACTCAATAACGGGTCGTTTTGCACGTCTTAATAGTCGCGAAAAAATTTGGTTTTTGCCGTTCTCCTACACACCGGGTACTCCTACTGGTTTCACCATTCCGGTTGCTGGTAAATTAGAAGAAAAGAATGCCACTTTTGCCGCTATTGGTGAGTATCTGACTGGCTTAAAAGCGGAAGGCGGTACCGCACTTTATGATGCCACCTTGGTTGCGGTGCGCAATATGGCAGCCGAACGCGAATTGCATCCGGAAAACGCGTATTCCGTGGTGGTGTTTACCGATGGGAAACGCACCCAAGGAATCAATATGGACGCCTTTGTGCAAGGCTATAACGCCGTATTTGCAGGGCAAAAAGCGGCAAAAAAAATCCCAGTATTCCTTGTGCTCTACGCCGAAGGCGAAGCCGGTGCGTTACAGCAAATTGCTGATTTGTCCGGCGGCAAAGTGTTTGATGCACGGAATCAGCCATTGAGTGTCGTTTTTAAAGACATTCGCTCTTATCAATAAATTTGTACTGACCTCACAAACGCATGGGCACAATCATTTGGCGGTTTTTATCCTCTCCTGCAAACTGGAGCGGCATGGCCGTGGCGCTAATAGTACTTGGTGCGCGTATTGGCGGCTTTTTAGGCACTATGTGGCTGCCTTTAGTTCTGGGTGGCTATGTTGCAGGGTATTGGCTGGGCAAATCGATTTTTGGTACCCCAAAGCTGGTGGTAACCGACTTGGATGCGCTTGACACAGCCTTAACCCAAAATGAAAAACCCGAGGGTATTGATCTGGCGCTATCCACCATGCGCCAAATTCTTATTCAAAATCAGGAAGAGCGTTTTAGCGGCAACCAGCAGCGCAAAGTGATTGCCTTGATTGATGCGATTTCGCTGCTGCACCAAGAGTGGAGTGCATCGTCAGCGCATTTATCGATCGAAGACGCCTTTGTGGCGAAGCGCTTAGCATTAGAATACTTACCAGAAACCATTCGCGGCTATTTGGTCATTCCCGCCCGCTTCACGGCAAGCAAAGTGTTGGCTAGTAATAAAACGGCAGCACAATTGTTTGATGATGCCGTGGATGAAATGCAAGCAAAGGTGGAGCAGTTGCAGTTTGATTTGGCCGCAAAAGATGCAGATGCGTTCGTGAATCATGCGGGTTTTTTAAATCAAAAGTTTAGTAAGAAATTTGACCCAACTGGTCGAGATACCAAAGTAGAACGCTTAGAAGCCGCACCCAGCCTTTATGTACCGCAACCGCTACCGCAAGCACAAAAAGTAGAGGCCAGACTAACTGAACCAACACCCCAGCCACCCCCCCAGCCACCGCCTCTGCCACCTGCTGCACGCTAATTTTAATTTCTTTTTAATCTAGGTATTTTAGGAGCCGTTATGTCAGAAACTCAAACTATCAATGCCCCCTTTGTTCTTACTGCACCAGAAGTCATTACACCCGTGGCGGCAATTCAAAGCACTGATATTGTGCCGCTAAAGCCAGAAGTCAAAGTAGCAGTGACTAATCAGGTTGATAAATTTGTAGAAGCCTTGGTTACTGAAGACATTCAAAGTGATAGCTTCAAAAGTAAGCTCGATAGCGCCTTTCGGCTGGGAAAAGAAGAAGCCTCGTTTGCTTCGAGCTTAATGACAGGTCGTTTTATGGAACGCAATATGGCTGGCGTCGAGGATTCTGCTGCCTACAAGGCTATTGGCGAATTGCGCGGCCACCTTGATAAATTAAACCCAGGTCATGAAGGCGATTTATTTAGCCAGCAAAAAATACTTGGGCTAATTCCCTACGGCAATAAACTGCAAACCTACTTCCGTAAATTTGAATCCGCTGGCAGCCAGCTCAATAGCTCGATGGAACAAATTTACGCCGCGCGTGATGACATGCAAAAAGATGAAATTGAAATTGAATCCGTGCGTGGCAAGCTGTGGGACGCCATGCAAAAACTGAAAGCTGCCATTGAATTTGCGCAACAACTAGATGCTAAAGTAGCCGATAAAGTCACATCGCTAAAAGCCACTGACCCAAATCGTGCCAAAGCTATCGAGCAGGAAGTGCTTTTTTATGCGCGTCAAAATTTAACAGATATGCTTACCCAACAAGCGGTGTGCATTAACGGGTATCTCGCACTAGATGTACTTAAGCGTACCGCCCGTGAGATGCAAAACGGTTGTACGCGTGTGGCTACCACCGGCATGTCTGCGCTCGCAGTGGCGCAAACAGTGGCCCGCGCAACAGGCAATCAAATCGCGGTAATGGAAATGTTGAAAGGGGTATCCGGAACGATAGAAAGCTTAATTGCCGAATCGGGTCGCCAGCTAAATACCCATGTTGAGCGCACCGCAGAATTTTCTAGCAATCCGCTTTTAGGTGTGGAAAAAATCAAAGAAATGTTTGATCAAACTTTCAAAGCCATGGATGCAATGGATACCTTTAGAAGTAAAGCTATTGATACTATGGGTAAGAATAACCAGATTATGCAAGAGCAAATTGATCGTGCGAAAACATACACCGATCGTGAGCGTCAAGCGATTTCGACCCAAGAATTAGGACAGCTAGCAAAAATTGAAGGCCCAGTGAAGCTTTAAATATGGGCACCCTATAAATCTTAGAGCATCTGTTTGGTGTTGAGTGATATCAACACCAACTTGGTGCGAAATAGAGATAGTGGTTTCTAAAACCCAGAACGCGAACATGCAAAAAACCGCGCAATGCGCCTGTGGCGCAGCATCAATCACCGTGTTGGGCGAACCAGAAATGCATGGCGTTTGCCATTGTACGAACTGCCAGCGACGCACCGGAAGTGCGTTTGGCATCTCGGCGTACTTTCCGCGCAAAAGCGTTATTGCTCAAACAGGTGATATGCAAATTTATGCGTTTCATTTCGCAGCGCAAAACCATGACCAAGCGCGGCACTTCTGCAAAAACTGTGGAACTACGCTGTGTTGGACCGTATCCTCTTTGCCAGAGCTTATCGGGATTGCGGGTGGCTGCTTTGCAGACGAGCATTTATCTGCACCAACATACACAGTCACTTACGCCAAAAAAATGCAGTGGCTGCAATTGCCTGATGAGTGGAAAAAGTGGGATTAACCATATTGATTTTTTACCGCTGCTAAATCGGTAGTAAAAAAAGCGGCGAACAATTTCTTGTTCGCCGCTTTAATGTTGACTATCTCTAACCTATTTTTTGGCTGGTGCCGGTTTTGCTGGTTCGGGTTTGCTTGGTGAATCTAGTAGCGCCTTTAGGGGATCATCTGCTACGGCTGAAGGTGCAGTTGCGGGCGCTGGTACAGGTTGCAGCGCGGCGGCAGGGTCTGCCGGTTTTGATGCATCGTTTGCCTTCATCATATCGGCCAATGGGTCGTTCGCAGCGCCGCCTGACGATGGTGCCATAGAAGGTTCATTGCTTTGCGACTTATTGGCCTTGTCGGCTTCGAGTTTGATGGAGTTGGGATCAACGGTGCTGGCTTTGTCTAAATTGTTGAGCACGATGCCAGGGTAGGCAATGACGATTGCTACCATGATGAGTTGCAAAATAATGAAGGCGATGGAACCTTTATAAATTTGCTGCGTGGTAACCGCCGGAATGCGTTTGCCGGTGACACGATCATTGTAGTCACTCTTGGCGGCAACGCTACGCAAATAGAACAATGCGAAGCCAAATGGCGGCGTTAAAAATGAGGTTTGCAAGTTCATCGCGATGATGATGCCAAACCAAATTAAATCAATACCTAGCTTATCGGCAACAGGTGCCAAAATTGGGATCACAATAAATGCGATTTCAAAGAAATCGATAAAGCAACCCAAAATAAAGATAAGGATATTGACTACAATTAAGAAGCCCAATACACCACCAGGCATGTCTTTAAACAAATGCTCTACCCAAATATGGCCGTCCGCTGCATTAAACGTAAACGAAAATACGGTGGAGCCAATCAAGATAAACATTACAAATACCGCTAAACGCGTGGTGTTTTCCACCGCTTGGCGCAGCAGTGAAAACTTCAATCTACCTTTGATACTCGCCATAATTAGCGCACCTGCGGCACCCATAGCGCCGCCCTCTGTGGGTGTGGCAATGCCGAGGAAAATCGTACCAAGCACCAAGAAAATTAAGATTAGCGGCGGGATTAATACAAACACCACTTGCTCTGCTAGTTTTGACAGCAACTTCAATCCGGCAATTCGATTAAAGGTAGCCAAGATGAGCGCTGTGAAAGATGCAACCGTCATCGCGGTAATGACCATTTCATCCCCTGGTGCTGGGCCTTCGCGTTCCAGCCATTTTGCCATTAGGCCAGTGTGCGCCTGCCACCATACTGCGGCGATGGCAACACAAATTAAGAACAACACAAGCAGCGATACATGGCCGGATTTACCGCTATCTTCTCTGTAAATACGCGCTTCTGGAGGTAATGCAGGCACCCAATCAGGCTTTACAAAAGCCACCACGATAATAAATATTGCGTATAGCCCAACCAATGCTAATCCAGGAATTAAGCCACCGGAATACATATCGCCCACAGATTTACCTAGTTGATCGGCCAACACAATGAGCACCAATGATGGTGGAATAGCTTGCGCCAATGTGCCCGAGGCAGTGATAACACCAGTAGCGATCGTACGGTTATAGCCATAGCGCAACATTATCGGCAATGAAATTAAACCCATTGAAATCACGGCGGCGGCTACCACGCCCGTAGTGGCAGCAAGTAGGGCACCCACAAAAATAACCGCAAGCGCTACGCCACCACGCAAAGGACCAAATACTTGACCAACAGTTTCGAGCAAGTCTTCAGCCATGCCGCTTCGTTCCAAAATAATGCCCATAAAGGTAAAAAATGGAATCGCTAGCAGGGTATCGTTTTGCATAATACCGAACACGCGAAGCGGTAAGGCTTGAAACAGGGTGGATTGAAATAAGCCGATTTCCATGCCGAGCAAACCGAATGTTAGGCCGGTCGCGGCCAATGCAAAGGTAACGGGGAAGCC
Source organism: Betaproteobacteria bacterium (assembly GCA_031376425.1). Lineage (GTDB taxonomy): Bacteria > Pseudomonadota > Gammaproteobacteria > Burkholderiales > Usitatibacteraceae > JANMDR01. The sequence continues at coordinate 6,931 of JANMDR010000150.1, read as the reverse complement.
GCTTAGCAGAAAAACAAACAGCCCAACAAACATGATGGGCACAAAATTTGCGGTTAAAAAAGCAATCATGCTGCTGCTCCTTTTTGCTTGCGCTCGGTTTCTTCTAGGAGCTCGCGGGCTAATTTAGCTTCATCTGATTCCACTTGATCTTCCGAAGTGGCGCTATCAATTAAACCCATAATGAAAGCGAAGCGCTTGATGAGTTCAGAAACACCTTGCATCAATAATAGTGCAAAGCCTAAGGGAATCACGCCGTAGGCAGGCCAGCGAATTAGTCCGCCCGCGTTCTGGCTCATTTCACCGCTAACCCATGCGCGTGCGAAAATTGGCCAACCCAAGGTGATCATCAAATAACAAAACGGCGCTAAAAAGACCACGATGCCGACAATATCAATCCAAGCTTGCGCTTTGGCGGATAGACGACCGTAAACGAAGTCGATTCGGACATGGGCGTTTTTCAAAAACACATAGCCTGCGCCCAGCATAAACACTGCCGCAAATAAGTACCATTGCACTTCTAAAAATGCATTAGAACTATAGTTAAACGCTTTGCGTATTACCGCGTTTGCGGCGCTAATTAGGGTTACGACTAAAATTACCCATACCAAACCTTTGCCCAAAAGTATGGTGATAGCGTCGATGAACCTCGACAGTTTTAAAAGTGCTTGCACTTTATCTCCTCATGATCGTTTTTATTGAACGTCTATTGAACGGCGATTGAACGGCCTTAAAGAGCGAGGCCGTTCTACCTAGTTTGTATCTCTCCAGCACGATTATAGCTTTATTGCTGCTCGGCAGTGCTCGTCTTAGGCGCTAAAAGATGGCTTAAGCGCCACCTAATGAAAAGTTATTGCCTATTTGCATTTTTGTGCAGGTGCACAATTTACGCGCATCTTCGTGATCTTGTGGAGCCTTGTTATGGAGTCTTGTGGGGTCGCTGCGATAATCTTTGCTTAGAAAGCCTTTTTCGTGTTGGCAGCGGCGGTAAAACGCTGTGCCCTACATGTTAAAATAGGAAAATCGCCGATGCTCAGCCCATGTTCAATTGGCACTCATTTTGTTCACTTCAAAAGGTCGTTCATGTTTTCACGTCAAAATACAATCGAAAAAGTAGATGCAGAACTTTGGGCTGCAATACAGGAAGAAAATCGTCGGCAAGAAGAGCACATTGAGCTAATTGCATCCGAAAACTATACTAGCCCAGCAGTGATGCAGGCGCAGGGCAGTCAGCTTACTAATAAATACGCTGAAGGCTACCCTGGCAAGCGCTATTATGGCGGCTGTGAATTTGTGGATAAAGCCGAAGTATTAGCCATTGAACGTGCTAAAAAACTCTTTGGTGCCGAATGCGCTAATGTGCAGCCCAATAGCGGCTCTCAAGCCAATCAAGCCGTGTTTTTTGCCTTGCTGGAGCCCGGTGATACTTTCCTTGGTATGAGCTTGGCCGAAGGCGGTCACTTAACGCATGGCATGCCGCTGAACATGAGCGGCAAATGGTTTAAGCCGGTTTCCTATGGCCTTAATGCCAAAGAAGAAATTGACTACGATCAAGTAGAGCGTTTAGCGCGTGAGTGCAAACCAAAACTAATTTTGGCTGGTGCATCAGCTTACTCATTGAAGATTGATTTTGAACGCTTCGCAAAAATTGCCAAAGAAGTTGGCGCTATTTTTATGGTGGACATGGCCCACTATTCCGGACTTATTGCCGGTGGGCAATATCCGAATCCGGTGCCCCATGCCGATGTGGTTACCACCACTACGCATAAAGGCTTGCGTGGCCCACGTGGCGGTATTATTTTGATGAAGGCCGAGTTTGAAAAACGCATCAATTCTGCGATTTTCCCTGGCATTCAAGGTGGCCCCCTAATGCATGTGATTGCGGGTAAAGCCGTGGCGTTTCATGAAGCCTTAACGCCAGAGTTTCAAGCGTATCAAAAACAAGTGCTTCTCAACGCCGACGCGATGGCTAAGACCCTTATTGCACGAGGCTTGCGGATTGTTTCTGGGCGCACAGAATCACATCTTATGTTAGTTGATTTACGTGCAAAAAACATTACCGGTAAGTTAGCTGAAAACATACTCGATAAAGCGCATATTACTTGTAATAAAAACGCGATTCCGAATGACCCTGAAAAGCCCTTTGTAACTAGTGGTATTCGCTTAGGCTCTCCGGCCATGACGACGCGCGGATTTAAAGAAGCCGAAGCCATTCAAACAGCGAATTTAATCGCTGATGTGCTCGATAATCCGATGGACGAAGCCAATATTGCGGCGGTGCGCGAAAAAGTAAAAGCGCTCACAGCACGCTTTCCGGTTTATGGCTAATCGGCACGATTCAGCACAATTAACCTAAACCGATAATCAGGTGAAATGTCCCTTTTGCAGCGCACCCGACACGCAAGTAATCGATTCCCGCGTGTCGGAAGAGGGCGACGTAATTCGTCGTCGGCGTCGTTGCACGGTGTGCCATAAGCGCTGTACCACATATGAAACAGCCGAATTACGCATGCCGCAAGTGGTTAAGACCGACAACCAGCGCGAAGAATATTCGCGTAAAAAACTCGAAACTAGCTTCACCCGTGCGCTACACAAGCGCCCAGTAGAGCGGGACAAAGTAGATGCTGCGATTGATCGCATCGAGCAGGGGCTATTATTGGGCGGTGAACGGGCGTTAAAGAGTCGCAGTATTGGCGAAATGGTAATGCTGGAATTAAAAGGCTTGGATCAAGTAGGCTACATCCGCTTTGCGTCGGTATACAAAAGCTTCTCCGACGTAGAAGACTTCCGCGATGTGATTCGTGAAGTGCGCAAAGATGCAAAAACCGAGGCAAAATTGGAAACTAAAGCGGAAGCCAAAGTAGAGCCGAAATTGGAAACTAAGCCTGATATTAAGCCAGACCCTAAAAATGATCCCAAAGCCCCATTTTCTCTGGATTAGTTTGCCCGCGCGTGGATAAACTAAAATTCCCCCATGCTTAACCCCGCCCCAAATTTTACCGCCACAGATTACGCCATGATGGCGCGTGCGCTGCAAATTGCCGAAGGTGGCCGCTACATCGCCAAACCTAATCCGCACGTGGGTTGCGTAATCACCAAACACGGCAAAATAATTGGCGAAGGCTTTACCCAAGCCGGTGGGCGGCCACATGCGGAAGCGGTAGCATTGGCGCAAGCGCGCGCTGCCGGACACGATTGCGCCGGTGCTACCGTGTACACCACCTTGGAGCCGTGTGCGCACCACGCCACATCACGCGGTGATGCGTGTTCAGATTTGCTTTTAGAAGCACGTATCTCAAGGGTTTGCAGCGCATTGCATGACCCATTTCACGGCGTGGATGGGCGCGGACATCACAATTTAACCAGCGCTGGAATCACGGTTGAATGTGGCCTAATGGGCTATCAAACCGCCAAACAACTGCAAGCATTTTTAAGTCGAGCCAGTCGTAATCGCCCTTGGGTACGCTTAAAAGTTGCCGCTAGCTTAGATGGCCGTACCGCATTGGCTAATGGCGAATCCAAATGGATCACCGGTGAGGCCGCACGGCGCGGTGTGCATTTGCTGCGGGCTGAAGCGTGCGCCGTAATCACAGGTGTAGGCACAGTGCTTGCCGATAACCCAACGCTTACGCATCGCGATTTGCCTGCAACAGCAGTCAATGCGCAGTGCGCACCGCAACCATTACGCGTGGTGCTGGACACCCATTTGCGCACACCCATAGATGCGGCAATTTGCCAAGGTGGCAACACGCTGATTTATACAACGCCCGCTCAATTGGCTAGCGCCAAAGCCGCGCAACTTCAGGCGCAGGGCGTGCAGTTGCAAGCGGTTCCTGAAATAACGATGAGCCCAAACACCCTGCCAATTCTCGATCTTCATGCAGTCATGCAAAATTTAGCGCAGCGCCGCATTAATCTTTTATTGGTAGAAGCCGGTGCCACATTAAACGCGGCGCTACTGCAAGCAAATCTAGTGGATGACATCGTGGCTTACTTCGCCCCGACATTAATGGGCAGCGATGCGCGTGGCATGTTTGCACTCGCGCCCTTGCAAAATATGGCCGAAGTTATAAACTTAAACATCACCGAAACCAGCATGGTAGGCTGCGATTGGCGCATTCATGCAGTGGTTTCATCAACCCAAAGGGCACGCTAAACATGTTCACCGGCATCATTGAAACCACAGGTAAAATTATTGAAGCGACAATTACCCCAGAAAACACGCGCTTGTTGATCCAAGCAGTCAAGCTCGGCCTCCATCAAGTGCAGCTTGGCGATAGCATTGCGCTTAACGGCGTGTGTTTGACGGTGGTAGAAAAAACCCCCGAGACATTCACGGTAGATGTATCTAACGAAACCCTGAGCCTTACTACCGGCTTGCACCAGGATGCTGAAGTGAACCTAGAAAAAGCGCTACGCTTTGGTGACCGCCTAGACGGCCATCTAGTAAGCGGCCATGTTGATGGTGTCGGCAAAATTACGACGCTTGATGACTTGGGTGCGTCATGGAAACTAGCCATCGAAGCACCAGCAGAACTAGCCAAATTTGTTGCTAGAAAAGGTTCGGTAACCGTCAATGGCGTGTCCTTAACAGTTAATACCGTAGTGGATAATGCCGACGGCACCTGTACCTTTGAAATCAATATTATCCCCCACACCTATCAAGTCACCACCATCCGCAGTTTGCGCAAAGGCGGTAAGGTCAATTTAGAAATTGACTTGGTAGCGCGGTATTTGGAGCGGATGTTGCCGTAAATCTAGTCGGTATGCAGTATTGTTTTTGCGCCGTAGGATTTTTGCTGGTCAGATCGAAGGCGCCAACTGGCTCAAAAAGTAGCAAGAGCTACTTTGGATATTGGACTTACGTCGCCGTAGATGGCTATATCTTGGGGGTGCATACAGCGCTAGCCAATCAAAGTGAATCGGGCCATTTCCAAGCTGCCGTCAAGTGGCAAAATCATACGGCTAACTCAGAAATACGCAATCGCTTGTTAATAAAACATCCCAAACCCCCACTGAAAGTATTTTGGTATCGTATTACAGAGGTCTTGACGTACGATTTACTTTAACGTCGCATTAGTTTTGAGTTGCTTTGCGAGTGTAGGGAAGAACCCCATTGATTTGCATTTGGAATCGAGTTTGAAAGTCCACCTCGTATGGAGCTTTCACGCAACCCGATCAAAATGTGCAAGATTTTGTACTGGCAGCTTGCTCGATGTAAATACAATTAGCTGCTGGCTAGAGCGAGTCATAGCCATGTAGAGTTTGCGGTTATTTATTTCGCGTAATTCACTGATTTCATCTTCGGTTTTTAGAGGGGATTGCATGTTAAAAAGTAGTGTGTCCATGCCGATCAAAAACACAATTGGGGCTTCTAGCCCAGTCGCTGTGTCTAAAAATGCCATCCGCAGAGTGTCGTTGCCATAGCCTTTGGGGGGCATTTTTTTCTGCAAGTGATAGTTAAACCACCAAACCGATTCGATTGCAGGATTTTTTTGCAACGTCCGCCAAAGTAGTTCTCCGCGAAAGTCGGGACCATATATGATTAACATTGCGTTTAAAGGAATACCCGCGTTTTTGTGTTGAGAAGCTACTTCGCTGCTCAACCGTGCCATGGCATCTTGTGGCGAATCAAGGGTGACCAGCATTGGGCGACTACCACTTGCCATACCTTCAAATTGTGGCTCTAAATATTCCTCTTTATCATTTGTGCGAAGGTCTTTGAGCAAAAAATTTGCCGCTTCTAGAATTGGACGAGTAGTGCGATAGGATTTTCTTAATTTTTTAGTGCGTCCCGCGACGTTGAGTCCAATACTTTTCCAGCTTAGCCGGCTTTTCATGAACCCTTGGTTAGGGTCTGCACATAAGAACAAATTGCCACCGGGCATCAGAGCGCGTTTGACGACCTCCATCCACGAAGGCGCAAAAAATTGTGCTTCGTCAATCAAAACGTGATGGTATTTTTCAAGTCGCGAATGAATTTTTTCATCGGCCCAGATAGTGGTGGGTAAAGCACTCCATATTTGTTGTTTGTCTCTGAGTAATTTTGTATTGAATTCGGTGAAGAGCTGCCAGATTTTTGTACGATCGCTTACGCGCACCTGGAAGCCGCGGCCGACACGACTGATGCCCAGATAGGTTTTTTGGTCAAAAATCAAGTTTTGATGGATGTGGTCGAATTCAACTTGCAGTTGTTCTGCTGTGAGCTTAAACGTCGGATAAGTTGCAAGAAGCGCTGTTATTTTTAACGTTAGTCCCTGTCCGTCTAGCACATTTGGCGCTTGTTTAAATGCTCGCCACCACTGTGTATAAATCCACCCAAAAAAAGTCTCAATTTCAAGATTCTTTGGCATCGCACCTCGTGAGGAGATTAGTCGCGCTTTGAGGTCTGCAACAATGGGTGTATTGTGAATTAAGACTAATATTTTTCTCGCCGGGTAGCGTTCCGCTAGTATCATCGCGCGATTAATTACGATTAATGTTTTGCCGCTACCCGCAATGCCATTGATGAGTCGCACGTTGAAGTCGCTGCTAATTGCAGCTTGCTCATTGGGCAGCGGTGAATCGATATCCAGTTTACTCGCCCATTCTTGATCTGCGTCCAAAAATATTTTTGGTAGTGCAGCCGCATTGGTGCGCTGGAATGTCCGGCGTGTCGTGAGTGCATTTGCAATTTCTGCCTCTGGAAAATAGCGCAGCATCAATTGCTCGTTGTTTTCCGGAAGGAGTGGCACCAACATACGCGCAATGAGTTTTATCCCAATTTCGGCAAATTTATCTAATGAAATAATGCGCGTACCAAAGCTTGTTAAGTAATTTGTAGCAAATTTTTTTACCTCATCAGAAGTACAACGGCGCATTATAACTAACGCTGGAACTCGGTCGCGCGCCAGCACCCACTCAGTAGTTTTTGTGGTGTCGCCGAGGTGTTGTA
>JANMDR010000147.1:0-6355 GCA_031376425.1 Betaproteobacteria bacterium | reverse complement strand
ACCTGGAATGGTACCGGCGTAAGTTTCAAGAATCGATTCAGCGCGTTTAGCTTGAGAGAAACTCAAATCGGCAACTGCGGTCCAGCCATTGCCAACGTTAAACTTATTGTTCCAGCCGAATGCGGAAAGATCATCTTTTTGTTTGTTCAAGTCATTACGTACTACTGGCTTTACACCGTTCCATGTACCAGAAACCAAAAATTTATTTTCGATTACTGGGTTGGTCAATGTGGTGCCGTCACCCCAAGCTAAGCCAGCTTCAAAGCCACGTAGCACAGTTTTTTTATCAAACTTAGAGTAGTACAAATCAACAACAGATGAATAATCTGCGTTTGGTTTAAATTCCAAAACAGCCATCACGCCATCGCGCTTTTGGTTGGTGGAATCAGCAAATACTTTATTGCCGCCCAACGCACATTCACCTTTATCGTTACAAGGATAGCCCCATGCTTCCCAACGCTGGGCTTGGCTTGGTGAATCAAGGTGGGCAAAACCCAAAGCGATACCGAATTTTTTATCAGCCGATTGATCGATATACGATGCGCTGAAACGGTTACCAGTATCTTTGGAATCTGCGTTTAATTTACCAAGCGAATTTTTCTCACCGCGTACGTTAATGGCAACAGTTTGCTTGCTAAAGTTTAGCGGGCGAACGGTTTGAAGATCAACCGTACCAGACAAACCTTGGCCGATCAGCGCGCCATCCGGTGTTTTGTATACGGTAACACCGGCTAGCAATTCGGATGGATACTGATCAAATTCAACGGCGCGATTGTCGCCAGTAGAAACTTGTTCACGTCCATTTAGCAAAGTGCCAGCAAAATCGCCAGACATACCGCGAATACTTACTGTAGATGAACGGCCTGCTACGCGTTGCGCTGCCAAGCCTGGAAGGCGGGCAATAGATTCAGCGATGGAGTTATCAGGCAATTTGCCGATATCTTCAGCCGAAATTGCTTCAACGATAGAATTGGAGTTTTGCTTGACCGAAATTGCAGCCTCAATACCACGGCGAATACCGGTAACAACAATGGTATCAACGGTATTAGCGGCTTTTTTAGCAGCTTCGGCTTTATCTTTTTCAGCTTTGGTCACTGCAGGCACTACTGCTTTTGCTGCCTCAGTAGTCGCAGTCTGGGCATATGCCATACCACTTGCCGCAAAAATCGCCATTGCACAAGCGGCGGTAAGCGGGTTTAGCTTAAATGTACTGCGCTCAGCGGTGGCACCGGCTTGGCGCTGTTGCCTCTGCGTTGATGTTGGCGTTTTCATCGACTTTTCCTCGTTTAAGTTAATTGTGAAGCGGATCCCATTGCTGGGGTTGACCCATATTTTTGGGTTTGTCCCCTTTTTGGGGCGTTCGTAGTGTTAGAGGCACTAATTTTTTGGCAAAACCTAGAATTGCAAACCTACAGCTAACACGATTTTGTAATAAAACTAGTTTCCTGTCAACGCAGGGTGTGCGAAATAACTACAAAAATACAACACTTTTACCGTGTTTTCGGGGGGTTTTGCTTGAAAACACGGTTTTTGCTGCAAATTTTTCTGTACAAGGCGCTCTGAAACTAATTTTTTGTAGCTATACTACAAAAAATTCTACGATTTTGTTTTATTCAGCTTCGATTTTTTAGTGCCTTTTTAGTGCCTTTAAATGGTGCAGCGCAACATAAGTTTTTGACTCATTTTTGTGCAACGCACCAATTTCTAACTGCTTTTGAATATTGGCGTTTGGTAGCAAACATCCCTAAGTACCACGCTAAAGCAACCCAAGGAGCAACTTTTGATCAAACGAGAATTTGGAAATACTGGCTTGATGGTTTCAGCCTTAGGATTTGGCGCAGGCCAAATTGGTGATCCAGCCACACCGGAAGCGGATATCGCTAATTTACTTAATGGCGCACTCGATGCTGGCATTAATCTTATTGATACTGCGCGTGGTTACGGCTTATCGGAAGCGCGTATTGGTCGCCACGTGGCGCATCGTCGCAATGAGTTTTTACTTTCTACCAAGGTAGGCTACGGCGTGCCTGGGGTTCCCGATTGGACCTATGACTGTATTGAATCCGGAATTCATTTAGCGCTGCAAAACTTAAAAACCGACGTGCTCGATATCGTGCACCTGCACTCCTGCCCTAGCAATACCATGTTGCACAACGGCGTCATTGATGCGCTCGAAAATGCTCGTGAAAAGGGCAAAGTAAGGGTAATCGCCTACTCTGGGGAAAATCAAGACCTCGCATGGGCGATTGATAGCGGGCGCTTTGGCAGCATAGAATGTTCGGTTAATCTTTTCGACCAAGCCAGCGCATTGCACACCTTACCCGCTGCCAATGCCCGTGGATTGGGCATCATTGGCAAGCGGGCATTGGGCAATGCACCGTGGCGCTACGCCACCCAGCCACATGGCCAATATTGCGAAACCTATTGGGGGCGTATGAATGCATTGCAGTTTAATCTGCAGGGCATGGAATGGGACGAGGTTGCCCTGCGCTTCGCCGCCCACGCACCCAATGTAAGCACTGCCATTGTTGGCACGGCATCAAGTGCGCATTTAGCCCACAATATCGCTCTAGTAGAAAAAGGCGCGTTGCCGGCAGAAATGATGGCGCAGTTACAGGCACGTTACGCGCAATTAGGTACGCATTGGCCTGGGGAAGTCTAGGGAAAGGTCTAGCGTGCTACTTCCGGCGCTCGTCAATCGCGATGGCAGCACCGGTAAGTGCTACCAAGGTATCCGTTATCAATGCACAGGGCACATCGGCTAAGTAATCGCTGAATCGGCCCTTATTGATGAAACGCGCCCGAAATTGCGATTTAAAAAAACGCTCGCCAAAGCGTGGCACTATGCCGCCGCCAATATAAATACCGCCTCTGGCACCCAAGGTAAGCGCCACATTACCTGCAAAACCGCCAAAAAAGCCGCAAAACGCATCGATGGTCAGGCTACATGCTTCATCCGTCTGCGCCATACCAAGCTCAACAATTTGCTCCGCCGATAGCGCCGTGTAGGGTTTTGCTAACACTGTTGCCACAGCTTGATGCAGCACCGGCAGGCCAATACCCGATAGTAAGCGCTCCGCTGATACATGCGGCCAGCTGCGTCTGGCAACGGCTAAAAGCTCGGCTTCGTAATCATCCGCCGCGCTTAAGGTAACGTGCCCCCCTTCGGTTGGCAATACCACCCAACCCTCGTTAGTTTGCACCACACCCGCCACGCCTAAGCCCGTACCTGGGCCAATGACGGCTAAGGTGCCCCGTGGCGCTAAGCCCGAGCTATGCAAAACGCGCAACTGCGATGGCTCTAGGTGCGGGAGCGACATGGCTAATGCTTCAAAATCATTGAGCACAAATAATTGTTCTAACTCTAACTCAGCCTCTAGCGCGCGACATGAAAAACGCCAGTTACTGTTGGTGAGATCAATTTGGTCGCTCGTTACCGCCGTAGCTACGGCAAACGCAGCATGACGGGGCGCACGATAGGCACCCTGCATTTCCTGCTTTAGCGCACCAAGATAACTTTGTGCAGCACCCGCCGCAGTGGCATGCCCTTGCACGGCGAGCGTTCGCACATATTGGACTTTTTCGCCAATATGCGGCACGTAACCAAAGCGTGCATTCGAACCGCCAATATCTGCAACAAGGCGTGGATACGAAGTTTCAATAAGAGTTGTTTCTGCCATACCCATGTATAAAATTCTATGATGACGCGCCGAGAGGAATACTTCCGATCATCGGCACTGCCAGTTGGTACTATTATGGTATTACATTGCGCGGAGTCGTAACAAAACTACAATCCGACAGCCAGAAAACAGTGTAGCAAAACTACATCTTTAGAACAACAAATTTTTCAACATGAATCTAGCGACTACCTAACGCTGCCTAAATCCAAGCTAGCTTTGCCCGGAGATACCGTAAATTAAAGCCTCTTCATGAAGGTGTTCACTCACAAACATAAAATTAAATGGAAATTAAGCAACTAACCCATCAGTTTTGAATAGAAGCTGCGACTATGCTACTCTTTTCTCAGCCTATCAATCTGAGGAAAATAATGCCTTCGCGTTCAAATTTGCTTAACCGCATCAGCGCCTTTACCGGCATCGCGTCAATTTGCTTGACATCTAGTTTAGCAAGTGCAGAAATTTCACCCGCAGATTTAGCGCAACTTGGCACTAGCCCCACTTCCAAGCTCACCCCCATGGGTGCCGAGCGTGCGGGTAATGCCAGTGGCACCATTCCAGCTTGGGACGGCGGTTTGACTCAAGTACCGGCGGGCATAAACCACAAAGCCGGCGGGCATTATCTTGATCCTTTTGCGGCCGATAAGCCGCTGTATACCGTTACCGCCGCCAATGTCGAGCAGTACAAAACACTATTGAGCCCCGGCCAATTGGCGATGTTTAAAACCTATCCGACGTTTAAGATGAACGTCTACCAATCCCGTCGTACCGCTGCTTATCCACAAAAACACTACGACCAAACGCGCGACTGCGCCCCCAAAGCCGTGCTCACCGCCAGCGGCAATGGCGTGACTGGCTGTACCGCAGGCCTGCCTTTTCCGCAGCCGAAAACGGGACAACAAGCCATTTGGAATCACCTACTTCGTTATTGGGGCGATTCCTTCGAAATGCATTTCGTCCATATTGCCCCGACACGCGCTGGCGATTATGTCACTACCGATTTTGAATATCAGGCCGAATTTCATTACGGTAATTTAACAATGGCACCCAGCGATATCATTCCTAATCGCCGTGCCAATTACCTGCAAAATGTGATGGCACCGGCGCGTCTTGCTGGAGAAATGCTGTTAATCCAAGAAAACGTAGATCAAAACAAAGACCCGCGTTCCGCATGGATTTACAATCCGGGCCAACGCCGCGTGCGCCTAGCACCCGCCGTTGCCTACGATAGCCCATTAGTTGGCGGCGATGGCCAACGTACCGTAGATGATCAATTTATGTATAACGGCGCGCCAGACCGCTACGATTGGAAGTTGATCGGCAAACAAGAAATGCTCGTACCGTATAACTCCTACAAACTTGCCGATACCGCATTGAAATACAGCGATATTGCTAAAATCGGCCACCTCAACCCCGATTACACTCGCTATGAAACCCACCGCGTTTGGGTGGTTGAAGCCACCCTCAAAGCAGGCACCAGCCATTTGTATGCAAAACGCGTGTTCTACATTGACGAAGACAGCTGGTTTATTTTAGTTACCGACAAATACGACAACGCAGGCAAACTCTGGCGCACCGCCGAGCAACACAATATTAATTTATATAACCAAAGCACGTTTTTCCCCACCGCTGAAGTGCACCACGATTTACAAAATGGCCGCTATATCGTCATGGGATTAAGAAACCAAGAAAAAGTGTTCTATATGCCGCTGAAAAAAAACGCGTCCGACTTTACGCCACAGGCATTGCGGGGGACGGGGTCACGATAGGGAACGGTTTTACCGTTTGGGGACGGGTGGCGTATGAACAAAATATAAATCATTTTCCCATCGCAACGGATTGGTCTGAATGTATCTGGACATTGCCAAATACGCTTCCTCACTACGAATCACATTTTCATAAAATCCACGCTGCCATACTGCTGACTGCGCACCACCCTGCTGCGCTCTCACCTGTCTTGTAACTGCCGATTTATACCCTCGCACCATGTCGCCCAATGTGGCCTCACATGCCGTCTCATTCACGTCCGTGATTTCCAAAATTCCATGCATATGATTCGGCATGATGATGTATTCATGCAATTCAACATTCGCACGCATCTCACGCGTGGCCTGCCATTGTGCGTGGGCAATAATGCCAGCCGCATTCGGCAACATCACGCCATCAACAACCCGACCAAATAACGGCGCACGGTGAAACGTACAAATCGTTAAAAATAGAATCCCGTTTGCGAGTAATCGTAATGACGCAAACGGATAGAACGACGATGATGAAGGGTCACGTCAAAGCCCATTTAAGCGGTTCCCAAAGATGGATGGATGATGAAGATCGTAGCACAGCGCGAGATTTTAGGATTTCAGCGATGTTAAACGTCAACAACGCCGTCGTATTTTTACCGCTTGGGCTCATGCATGGCCGTCATATTTTCACCGTTCGGGCGCATGCACAACCGTCATATTCTCACCGTTTGGGCGCATGCAATGCGCCCCTACAACGGCAATGATCCTAGACGCCAACAACGAAGTGAAACTGCCTCTGTAGGGGCGTATTGCATACGCCCTCGTCGTGTTGTTAAAGATGCACCTACCTTGTGATTACCATCGAATAAGAACGGTTTGGATACATGCACAACCGTCAAATTTTCACCGTTTGGGCGCATGCAATGCGCCCCTACACGG
>JANMDR010000139.1:0-2983 GCA_031376425.1 Betaproteobacteria bacterium | reverse complement strand
GCCGAAGGCGTAGTGGTAGAAACCATGTTTGAGGTGTGGAAAAATGCGGCAAAATTTGGTGGCCGGTCAAGCGTAAGCACATGGATTTTAGGCATTGCCAGATTTAAAGCGCTAGACGAAGTGCGCCGCCAAGCCCGCTACAGCCCACTGGATGATATTGCCACCGCCGCCATTGAAGACACCAGCCCCTCGGCCTACGATGGTTTAGCTGCCGACGAAACCAGCGCCCAGCTTAAAAAATGTATCGCTCGCTTGCCGCCAGAGCAACAAGAATGCATCCACTTAGCGTTTTTTGAAGAACTATCATTAGCTGAAATTGCCGAGCTACAGGGCATTCCTGAAAACACCGTTAAAACGCGGATGTTTCATGCACGGCGCAAGTTAAAGCTAATGCTGAGCGGGCACTCATTGGACAAATATGATGGCGCAAATGATGCGGGTTGAAATGCCGTATTAAACTGACCGCGCCACCGCTTTACCTATAAAAACAGGCTGTAGACATCCTAAATAAGGGTATCTACAGCCTGTTTTTTCATAAAAACCGTGCGCCTCATTATTTATGGAGCGCACGGTGATTATTTAAGTTACTTTCCTTAGTTTGCTGGTTTATTATTTTTTACGCAGCCGTATTCGCGCCATGCGTCTTTGAAATAATGTGCACCGTAGATCCATACTGGTGTTTTAGCAGGGCAGCTAACCGTCGGTTGCGGTGCTGATGCACACGTTAATATGCCACCGACCATACCACCAGTCCAACCAGCGGGACACGATGCGGGAACGGGAGTACAAATTAGCTTACCCGTTGCACCTTCAACATAGCCGGTAAAATTCGTTGGGCAGGTTGGGATTTTTTTCTGGCAAAACAACTCACCCGCTGGTTTATCTGATGGCAGCTCTGCGTAAAGCGGGTCACAGCTAATCGGTGCGAGTAGTGTCAGCGCCGGAGCAGCCAACACCACTAAGGGCGCGGGTGTCACGGTTAGCGTACCCTTGGCTACACCAATACACGCAACTGATTGATTACCCTGAATAGCACCGACCGTTTCAACCGAGTAGACGCCGGCTTTGGTAAGGGCGATGGTGCCCATCTCTTTTGTGGCACTCGACCCTTGCGGTTTATCCATCACAAAGCGCCATTTTGAGCCTGTTTCAACCACAGTATTCGTGCCGTCACGCACGACGTAGGAGCCAACGCAATCAATGCCGAAACTACCATCGGTAACGGTCATCGTTACCTTAGTTTTTTCGCCCACAGCAACAGTGGTGGACGACAAGGTGAGGCCGGTAATGCTGCCACCAGCGGCAAGGGCTGCGCCTGCGCTGCAAGTAACGATAACCGCAATTGCGGCGGATAGGACGGCCTTAGTTGTATTAAGGGCATTGGGGCGAATTGTGGTTTTCATGATTTTCCTTTTTGTTTTGTAACAGTGTTGGTTGGTCTTGCACATTACTATGTCGTTAACCAACTCCGCTGCGTTCAATCTAAAGGTAAGTATCAAACTATGATGCGCTGCCTGATGCTGCACCACGTTTTGGCAGCGCCACCAAAGTAGGCTGCAATTGAATTAACCCGCAGCCAAAGGTTGCGCTTGCGCCGGAAGAGCCGCTACTTAGATCACGCGCGTGCTGACACAGACGTTGGCGGATACTTGCTGCGTCTAAGCGCGCATCACGCCAGAGCATGACGGCCACCGCACCACTCACTACAGCGGCAGCAAATGAGGTGCCGGTAACGTAATGACCACCGCGATTGTCGGGCGTCCATACGTCCACCCCCGGTGCGGTAACAGTCACATAGGCACCACGATTGGCTTGGGTGAAAATGCGATCGTTAGCATCACTTGCGGTTACGGCAATCACACCGGGATAAGCGGCGGGATAACTCGGCGCGGCATCTTCACCCTGATTGCCAACGGCGGATACCACCACCACATTTGCCCGCAGTAAGCGGGCGATCACTTCTTCCATTACGCGATCCCCCGAACCGCCAAGGCTTAAATTGACGACTTGCACGCGTTCGCCCAACAGCCAATCTAAGGCGCGCACCAAGGTGGCCGTGTTACTGGATGCACCGGCGTTATTGCTACCGCCCGCGCTTCCTCCTGCACCCCCGCCCTGCAGCCGCATAATACCGGCAACATACAACACGGCACTGGGGCTAACACCAGTAAAATCATTGGCAGCATCGTGCCCGGCGATAAGTGCCGCCAGCGCCGTGCCGTGCGCCGTGGCGGCTGGAATTTCGCCCATACTTAAAAAGCTGCGTTGCACCACGGCGTTGGCCTTGAGTGCGGCATTTAGTTCCACCGCTGTATCAACAATGCCAACACGAATGCCAGCGCCCGCGTCGAGCGCGGGCGAAGTGTAATTAATTTTTTCAGCTAAAAATTGGCGCGGCTTAGGCCGACTTAATAGCGCTTGGGGCGCACCACTTTGATGCGGCAAATAGCGTGCATGAAAATCAATACGCCACGTTGGATAGCGGGCAGTGAGCAATGTTTTTACGCGCTCGGTTTCACGTTGCGAGGCTACTTTAAACGTCGCAATCACCCCCCCTAAATTGGGCAGCGGATTCTCACTTGCAGGATTAAGCTTAAACTCCCGCGCCATTACCGTCATGCCTATTGCGGCCTCCCCTGCACTATTCCAGTAAATAACTAATTGCGCGGCTTCGAACGCAACGGGTGGTTTAGTGGCGGGTAGCTTAGGGTTGTTGGAGGGGTTGATGGGCGGGCTGCCAGATGTGCTTGCGACTAACAACTTTACGGGTTCTGCTAACGCTAGATTACTTGCACTCAGCAATGTTGGACGCCCTACATTAACCATCGACAAGGGAGGCGCGTTAATCACTGCTGACGGTGGATTGCCCGCAGCGATTTGTGGCGCGACAACTGGACGCGCCGTAGTTGCTGCACCAGTAAGTGGTGCCGTGAGCAGCGTGCCACTTGCTGGCACGGGCGTTAACGTGGACAAGGGCATCAAC
>JANMDR010000013.1:0-1700 GCA_031376425.1 Betaproteobacteria bacterium | reverse complement strand
TCCGAATTCAATACATTAAGCGGCAGTATCATTGCAAGTCGTCATATTGGAATAGGTACCAGCTTAAGCGGTGGAGCATTAAATATTTTCAGGGATACCCGCACCGATGCGGGATCCAGTTTTTATCTGGCCCTCAGCCATGCTTCACAACGAATTAAATCAAAAACAGAGGGGTACTCCGGATTAAGCTATACCATTGGTGTTGGCAGTGGACGTTTTTATGATAAAAGTCCTAAGGATATCTCTACAGGTAAGAGTAAACATGGTACAGCAGCATTTGCCAATCTTTCTTATGAATTGGCCAGGAATCTGAATGTAATTGCAGAATGGTCTGGAATAAATTTGGGTATGGCACTTGGTTGGAGACCATTTTTCTCCAAAAATTCTGGTTCTGTGGACGGACCAGCTTTAAGTGGACCAGCTTTAACTCTTGGAGTTGCCGACCTTACAAGGTCGTCCGGAGACAAGCCCCGATTAATACTTAGCCTGAGCCAATCATTTTCGCTTTCAAAAAAAGGAAAGAGTGATGTTCAGAAAAATAAGAAAGAAAATACAAAAGATCTTTCTAAAAAGATTGAAAAAATAAACAAAAAAGTTGAAAAAGCTAAAACAGCTGACGAGGCGGATGATGCTGTTGTTTTAGCTGAACTTGCTTACCAGGAGGCACAACAATTATTGGCGGATAAAGGGGGTGATTATACCCGCGCAGCCAAGCAGGTGCTGGATGCAGCCAGGGCTAAGGCAAAGGCACTAAAAGCTGCTGAAGCTAAAGTTAAAACTGCAGAAGACGCGGTTAATGCAGCTAAATTGAGAGTAGAGGCTGCAAAAAAATTGGAAAAAGAAGCGAAGGATACCTATAAAGAAATAGTTTCCAAATTTGGAGCTAATTCACCGCAGGCTAAGGTGGCAGTTACGGCAGTTTCAAAAGCTGAAACGGCTAAAAAATTAGCTGAAGACGCTTATGTAGAAGCTGAAAAAGCATTGAATGCAGCAAAAGAAGCGCTGAAAAATCCTAAATTCTTTTAAAGTCTATTGGTTTCCATAAAATAAATTAAATATCATGAAAAAAGTTGTTTTGTTTTTCATTATTTGTTTGAGTGTAATGAAAGGCTTTTCCCAGTTTAATAATCTTTCTGACTTTAATGTTCCAGGTGTTTTTCCGGGGGGCGGGCGTATAGCAATTAATGGTGATATTGGAGCAATAGAAATTACTACATCTGGTGAAAACATAATAGCAAGAGCTTTTGAAAGAATTTTTGCGAAAATAAATGCAGCTACAAATAGTGAAGTGGTTGAAGAAGCAATAAGGGAACTAGAATCAATTTGGGAATCAATGGAATCTTCCGAGAAAGCAAAATTTAAAACCGCATACAAACAATTAAGAAAATATGCCAAAAGCAGGCGCAAGTCTCTTAAAAGGCAAGAAAGAAGCAATAGGTAAATTCTTAATAAACATCTAACAAATTCTAAATACAATAATAGCTTAGCGCTGTTTAGTCAGAACGCTTTTAGTGTCCGAATACATTCTATCTGAATATTCAAAAAAATATTTCAATTTCTTTTATTTAGAAATACAGACGCAACAATTCTTGGAAGAATCTGTAAATAATTTATAATAAAAAAAGACCCGTTTTTCTTTACAAAGAATAAAGGGTTTTAAAATTCAAAAAATCACGTCCAGCATCAATGTATCCTGCATG
>JANMDR010000309.1:0-12811 GCA_031376425.1 Betaproteobacteria bacterium | reverse complement strand
ACTTACCGTGATGTTAATAATGCTTGAAGTGGTGACTGCACCGGCATTGTCTGTTGCTTTGGCGGTAATGGCGTATGTGCCTGCAGCTACGTTAGTCCAGCTAAATGTGTAGGGTGAAGTAGTATCAACACCCAATGAAGTAGCACCGTTGAAAAACTCTACTTGGGTGACCGTACCATTGCTATCTGCCGCCGTTGCCGCTAGGGCTACGGTGGCGGGTGCTGTGAAAGTGGCGTTGTTAGCGGGGGCAGTGAGGCTAACGGAAGGCGGCGTATTGGGAGCACTTACTGTGATGTTGACAATGCTGGAGGTAGTGACTGCACCTGCATTGTCGGTTGCTTTAGCGGTGATGGCGTATGTTCCAGCAGCTACGTTTGTCCAACTAAATGTATACGGTGAAGTAGTATCAACGCCGAGTGAGGTTGCACCATTAAAAAACTCAACTTGGGTGACCGTACCGTTGCTATCTGCTGCCGTGGCTGAAAGCGCTACGGTGGCCGGTGCTGTGAAAGTAGCGTTGTTAGCAGGGGCGGTAAGACTTACGGTTGGCGGTGTGTTGGGGGCGCTTACTGTGATGTTGATAACGCCAGACGTGGTGACTGCACCGGCATTGTCGGTTGCCTTAGCAGTAATGGCGTAGCTACCGGCAGCGACATTTGTCCAGCTAAATGTATACGGTGAAGTAGTATCAACACCAAGCGAGGTTGCACCGTTAAAGAACTCTACTTTAGTGACGGTGCCATTGGCATCAGCAGCTGTAGCAGCAAGCGCGACAGTGGCGGGTGCTGTGAAAGTAGCGTTGTTAGCAGGGGCGGTAAGACTTACGGTTGGCGGTGTGTTGGGGGCAGTTACCGTGATGTTGATGATGGCTGAAGTGGTTACGGCACCGGCGTTGTCCGTGGCTTTAGCAGTGATAGCGTAACTACCGGCGGCGACGTTAGTCCAGCTAAATGTATACGGAGAAGTAGTATCTACACCCAACGAAGTTGCACCGTTGAAAAACTCTACCTTGGTGATGGTGCCGTTGGCATCAGCAGCCGTTGCAGCAAGGGCTACCGTGGCGGGTGAAGTGAAGGTGGCGTTGTTAGCGGGAGCGCTAATATTTACCGTGGGCAGTGTGTTTACAGTTATGTTTACAGCAGTGGATGTTTTTACACCACCAGCATTATCGGTGGCTTTGGCAGTAATGGCATAGCTGCCTGCGGCTACATTGGTCCAGTTAAAAGAATAGGGTGATGTGGTGTCTGTTCCCAGCAAGGCTGCGCCATTGAAAAACTCTACTTTGGTGATGGTGCCATCGGTATCAGCGGCAGTCGCCGTAATAGCGACTGTGGCCGGGCTCACGAATGTAGCGGCATTTGCAGGTGCCGTGATGTTTACGGTAGGTAACACTAATATGGAGATGGCATTATTTACACCCACTTCCGGTTTAATTATTGTGGGCTTTGCATCAGCGGCGGGCTGCGTTTCTGACTTATCTGACTTAAGCTGGCTAAAGGATGATGCTACAGCTGGCGCTTGTGCAACAATATTTTGCGCAGTGGTGGGCATAAACCCCAGCAGGACAAAGCAGAGCGGAATAGCGAGTGCGGCCCTTTGTTTGCGTAAAGTGCAGGCGGCGGCATTAAGTAAGCGCGCAACCGATAGGCATGCAACCGCATTTTGGCTATTAAATTTCATACTTTTATAGACTCTGGAGTGGGGGGGATTGAGTGACTTGTTTGTGGCATTCGCATTGCGAAATAGTTCACAAAATTTAAATTTTGGGCATCTTACTTGTTTAGTCTGACAATTACCATTGAAATTACGCAACTTAAGTATTATTAGGGAATACGGTTGTTGCAGCGCAACAATTTTGCACCTGCCTTCATTAATGTGACGATTTATTATTGAACAATAGGCATATTTGCGAATACCCTTGATGTGGAAACATCATCACGCTAGCATTGCGACGCTTCGATTAGCTTCAGGCCACACACCACACCGTCTGGTGTAAGCTATAAAAGCTATGTCTATAATCGACATCTTATTCATCATCACACCGCAGAGCTTGTTGCTCGATATTGCTGGTCCTGCGGAGGCGTTTCGGCTAGCTAATTTGCATCGCGAATTGCGCGGCATGCCACCACGGTTTCGCTTGCGATTTGCGGGCCCTGTTGATACCGCCGCCACTTCGGTGGGGCTTAGCGTTGCCAACCTTGAGCCGCTACCCTTGGCGCTGAACACCCGAACATGGGTAGTAGTGGTGGGCCAGCCTAGCGCACAAATTAGCAAGCTCACTCCAGAGATAGTTACCACCGCGCAATGGCTCAATGCCACCCTTTACCAAGCCCTACTTAACGCTGATTCGCCACATCGGCTACTTTCAATTTGTTCGGGCACCTTGCTGGCCGCGCGCGCAAACCTGCTTGGCACGCGCCGCTGCACTACGCATCACGATCTACTGCCAACACTGCGGACACTGGCACCGTTGGCGCAGGTAGTGGACAACCGCGTATTCGTGCTTGATGGCCCCTTGGCCTCCAGTGCCGGCATCACTGCGGGCATTGATTTGGCGCTTCATCTCATTACCAATGAATGCGGTGAGGTGCTGGCCGCCGCCGTTGCTGAAGACATGGTGGTCTACCTGCGGCGCTCACCGCATGATCCTGAACTTTCGCCTTTGCTGGTGCATCGTAACCATCTACACGCCGCCGTGCACAAAGTGCAAGACGCCATTTGCGCCGAACACGAGCGTGATTGGGATATGGCTTCATTAGCAACCATTGGTCATGTTACCGCCCGCCACCTGCTTCGGCTTTTCATTGAACATACCGGTGTATCGCCACTACACTATTTGCGCACCATTCGCCTTGAACGCGCCCGCCTATTGCTCGAACGCGGTGCTAGCGTAGCCCACGCAGCCGAAGCCGCAGGCTTTCGATCAAGCCTGCAATTACGCCGCGCATGGAACAACCAGTGGGGTGGTGCACCCCGCGATGTAACGCGTATTGTTGCGTAATGCGGCTTGATGAAGGCTTTCGCGCCCACAAACATAATGGGTGTCCGCGCGAATTTCAGCTTACTTCTTTAAGGATGCAACAACTGGTTCCAGCATCAATACTTTACCGCCTTCAATAGTAAGGGTTTTTTCTTTCGCGTCAAACACTGCGTTTATGATCGTTGGCGGGCTGGTATTGGTAAGCTCTATCTTGTAACTATTTTCTGCTGTTTCACGCGGCCAAATATCATGTACGCTACGTAGCTTGCCGTCGGCGGTGCCCACTATTTGCAATGCACCAGATAACTGTCTGCTGATAGAGAAAAATTCCCCCGCTGGAAAGGCTTGTTTACATTCGGCATGGCAACGCCACGAACCAGAGATAGCATCGATCTGTTTTTGCTCACGCAGCATCTGAGCGGAAACAATTGATTTTGGCGGCGTTGCCGATATCGCGATCACTATCGGGGCAATCCAAATTACTAATGCTTTGCCTATAGTGAAGGCACGACTAGCGCGATGATCTTCATCATCATTATGTTCATACGGTAAGGCAAACGCCAATACGAATGCCACAAGGCTATACAGCACTGCAAGCCCAGCAACCACAGCACCTAGGAGCACAAAGGAGACCAGGGTCGTACTCGACCCGCCTCTACAACTCATCCCTGATAGCCCAACTATGCCAACGCTGCACGCATATGTGGTACTAAGGTAAAAGCTGATGCATAACCACCATAAGGGGATAGCCCATGCATAAATACCATGCTTTATAAAGTTTATTTTTTGAAGATTCATAGCGGCACCTTTTTTCGAGGTTTTTCATTTGCGCCTTACAAAATACGTTTCACTATCATCCAAAGCAAGCGCCGTATTTTTCAAACTATCTTCATTGTAGTGGAATTTATATTGCATTATAGGGCGATTGTAGATGCCCTATAATTAAGCTTCACCCGTTATTTATATAAGGCAAAAAATCCTATTTTGGTAACCTGCAAACGATTTGGTCATCACCTACTTCGCTAATCTCAATTGGTTTGTATCAAGATTTTCGTTTTTATAAAATCCCCGCTATGGCATGATGCGTAGATGCTAAAACCTTCAGAAAACCTTACCGCCCTCACTGCCGCCACCTTGGGCCACTACGAATCACGTGCGCAAGATTATTGGGAGGGCACGCGCGACCATGATGTGCGCCAGAATATTGATGCTTTGCTCACGCATATTGAAGGTGCAGCGCCGTTCACGATTCTGGATATGGGATGCGGGCCGGGGCGCGATTTAATCACCCTTACCACCTTAGGCCATCGCCCCATTGGGCTTGATGGTGCCGCCGCCTTCGCACATATGGCGCATGTGCATAGCGGCTGTGCCGTATGGCATCAAGATTTTTTAAAGCTTGATTTACCGCTCGATCACTTCGATGGTGTATTTGCCAACGCATCTCTGCAACACATACCCAAAACCGAACTGCCGCGTGTACTGCGCGATTTATACCGTGCCCTAAAACCACGCGGCGTACTCTTTGCCTCAATCCCTCACGGCGATGACCAACAAGGCGGTAGTGATGCTCGCTACAGCTTCTATCACAGCCCAGCAAGCTGGCATGCGCACCTGCTACAAGCAGGTTTTATTGAATGCGTAAGTTATTATCGACCAACGGGGTTACCGCGTATTGAGCAGCGCTGGCTGGCAGGGGTTTGGCGACGAGGCGAGTAAGTTGCGCAAACTCCACTCAGCTCTTAATCCACTGACCCAAGATGTGTTGCAGTTGATCTGGACTATACCCACGTATTGTTTCACCGCCAACGATCATAATCGGGATGCCGCCACCGCCTAGATTTTTGTAGTCTTCTCTGCCGGTATCCGATTTTTCGATATCGTACTCCGTGTACGCCATGCCACTTTTATTAAAAAAATCACGCGCGGCGCGACAATAGCCGCACCATGTAGCACTATACAAAATAATAGTGGGTTGCCCATTAGCTTCCGCAAGCTGTCCGACGGCGGCGGTAGATGTTACGCGTTTAGAAGAAAGCTTGCCCTGCCAAGCCACACCGATGACAACTGCGATCACTAAAACCCATTTCCAATTATGTGACGCTTGTTCTATTTGCGGACGATAGCCTGTTGCCGACGGCAGACCGATGTTTTCACCAAAACGACTATTGTCGCCCACTTTGCTATAAGCCACTTGGCACGAAGGACACTGCCAGCTCGGCGCAGTGTCAGAATCTTTTCGGGCGTAATCACATTTTGGGCAAATGGTTGGCATGGTGGCTGGTTTTAGATGATGGGTGCGCTGGCGGTTTTATCGGTACGGCAGCGATGGTTATCATACCACTTGCCTTTGCTTATGCTTAGGCAACTTATGGCCGATTGCAATAGGCTGAAAGCGCAATAAAATAAGGCGTCTTAGGGTACTCCACTCACAAAAAATTTAACGTCTTTACCCGTGCTTCACTCGTTCGTGATGCTTGGCGCATGTTGTCGTCCATCACTTCTAATTGTGCGGCGCGTTGCCAAAACAGGATTGCCCATGCACGCGCGTCAGCATACTCGCGCGCATAGCCTACAACTTGCGCCTGCTCGCGCACAGGGGTCACATCAACAGTGCCGCTGTGTATATTCGGGCGCCACATCATCGGCAACATATCGTACACCGGCGCTAACAACGGTGTTGGCTTAATCACGTCGTCAATAAAAAAAGATAGGTTGCCAAAGTGCATATCAGTGTTACCAATGTATTGACCGAATGCGTAAATGCGCACCACTGTATGCAACGTTTCAAGGGTTAGCAATTTTTTTGCAACCAGCTTTTCACAGGTGTGAATCCAATTTTGGCGTGCGCCACCAACAAACTCATGATGCAGCGCATCAATGGACACCACATGCCGTTTACCTGCAGCGCCGATGCGATCAAACCGCTGTGACTGGAGATAAGTACGCGTGCCGCTTTCAACAATAGAACAAGTGGCAGCGGCGATGTCGTGTTGCTGCAAGATATCGCGCGCCAATTTTTCTAAGTGCAAGAGCGCACGCCACAAATTACCAAATGGTGTGCCATGCGGCGGACTAAACTTGACGATAAAATGTTGATATGTTCCGCTGCCAGCGTTAGTTTCACCATCACTTTTACAGTCTATTTCGACGATAAATTTGGGTTGCTCACCGCCAGCGCTTGAACTGGCCGGTAATGTTTTACCGATGTCTGCGGCGAACTTATCGTATTGCGTCTGCCGTTCCACCAGATCAAGGGGTGCAGTAGCTACCCGACGATCTACTATGGGGCCTAAACTAAATGCCCCTGGCGGGTCTTTCACATGGTGCGCCACTAAGTAAAGCACTTGTTCAATCGTCCAATGCTCAGGGTTGCTTTGCAGGTCTGGGCGGAGCACGTTAAGCATGCGTGCCAAAAAACCTTGAGGACGAAAAGTCCATAAAAACCACGGCAACGTCTTGGGCTCTGATAGCCAGCTTGCGTTTGTAGCGGCCTGCACATAGGTGCCGCCATTGGCAAGGTAGGTCAATTCGCCGAAAGTAACGATGCATCCCGTGCCATCGGTAAGCTGCAAAGCTTGCGTTGCGGGCAGCCCTAAAATATCCTTGGTAGCAACATAGCGCGTACTACGTGCAGCCCCAATGCGACAGATACGTTCTCCAAGTGCCGCCAGCGCCAGCGAGATACTCGGCTGGCTCATGGAAGTTGCCACCTGCAAATCACGTGCTGACAAGACACCACGCTCACGCAGAAGCGCAAGGATTTGTTCTGGCAATGGTAATAACGATGCAGGCATTTGATGTGAATAGCTAATAGATAATATTTTATAAGTATCTGTTAATAATAATAAAAAATCAACTAGTTGATAGATACTTAATAGATAAAAGCATAATATAAAGGCTTATGCTCACATTTACTGATCGGTATCACCCTGTTTGATTGTGATCGATACACATCGTTAAGCGATAACTTAGCCGACTACGCTGATGGGCATTAAAGTTCAGCTATGGCAAACTAGCGCTCTCAGCCTCCTTTTTTAAACATTAAGCGCTCATGGTCGTCCGCCTGATCAAACCCGTACTGGCTCCCGTGCTCATCGCGCAAGCGCGGCGCTTGCGGCGTACTGCGCTGGAATTACCTGAGCCTGCGGGGCAGCGTGAGGGCATTGCGCTTTATCAGCCTACGTGCCAGCAAGTGGCAGCGGGCGGGCACCCACTTACGCTGCTGGTGGCGGGCGACTCATCCGCTGCTGGTGTTGGTGCTAAAACACAGGATGAGGCCTTAGCAGCTCAACTTGCCGCAGCCTTAGCACTGCAGCTTGGGCGTGATGTGCATTGGCAACTACAGGCGCAAACCGGTTTAACATCCCAGAGCTTGCTCCAGCTTTTGCGCGACCAAACCTTAGCCGCTTTCGATGTTGCTGTGGTGATTGTGGGGGTGAACGATATCACCAACAACATCGCGCTAGGCCGTGCGCTGCGCGCGCGTAGCCGCATCGTGCAATTGCTTCATGCACGCACAGGTGTGAAGCATATCCTGTTCCCTGGGCTGCCCGCTGTTGAGCGCTTTCCCTTGTTGCCACAGCCACTCGCTTGGTATGGCGGCGCGGAGGCACGACGCAACAATAAACTGCAGGCACGCTGGGCCACGCATCGGCATCGTGCCGCGTTCGTATCGCATTTGCCCATGGATGGCTTCACGCATCCAAAGCTGATGGCACCAGACGGTTTTCATCCTTCGCCAATTTTGTATGCGATGGTTGCTGCACATTTTGCTGCACATCTTTCGCTAAAAATTGGTGATGCGCAAGCTAAAACGTAACCATCTAGGCCGATGCGCTTATAGAAAAATATGCAGCTCTTTTAAAGCGTTAGATTTACACCCTATCAGCACGTGCACAACCATTCGCAAGCCCCGATTTAAAATGCGCGTTAAAGAATGCCAGCGCTTTATCCAAGTGCTTCATAGGTGCCGAATGACCACCATCAATGGCGATGTGTTCATACGCGTAGGGAAAGCGTTTTTCTTTGAGCCTTGCCGTGATCTCATCAGACATTTCTTTTGCCGCCCATAATTCGTCCTTGGTGCCTGACATCAAGAATATTGGGCCATTTATTTTTTCGACTGGAATCAACGCGCGTTGCACCGCCGCACTATCTTCGATCATCAAATCAAACACTTTGCGCTTGTCACCAATGAGCAAGGGCATCGTCGCTTTCCATGGAAACGGCACGTAGGGAATAGCTTCGCCGTTGTGACTAAATGATGATGTAGTCATAGCGTCGGTAATGGCGACAAATACGGCATTAGCCGGTGCAATCGCGGCGACCGCTTTAATATCTGGATAGCGACTTGCAAGCAATAGCGCCAATTCTGCACCTTTTGAACCACCCATCACCGCAATACACCGGCTATCAACAGCAGGGTCAGCAGCAGCTTTCAAAATGGCAGCATGCACACCTTCGAGCGCGATGCGATCCAGTTTTTCTGGCGTATTCGGCAAGCCGAAATAACCAAGCGCAAGAAAGGCATATCCTTCATCAATAAAACGATTACGCATAGCTTGCGAACGCGGTCGGGTCCAAGCATTACCACCTTCTGCGCCACCTAACCCCACGATCAAGGGACGCTTTGCCGCACCCTCTGCCATGGGTTTATTGTCCTTACTTACATAGAGCTGCGCATCCACCTTGCCGTGATTCGTTGGCATTTTTACGGTGTCAACACTATTAATTACGTAGGCGGTATAAGCACCCATTAAAACAATGATGCTAAGGGCTGCAATCGCACTCCATTTAAAGAATTTTTTCATATTGATATAAATTTTGGGGAGGGTTAAACAGCGGGGGAGGTTGTAGCCACTGCACGACGAAAGAAAACCGCATCGACTTTTTGATCAAAAACATCGGCAATCTTCATCGCTAAATCAAGCGAAGGGGCGTAGCGCTCGGCCTCAAGCGCAATAATGGTTTGCCGCGTAATGCCAACCGCCTGTGCAAGCGCTTCTTGCGTCATTTCATTGCGCTCAAATCGTAAGCGGCGAATATGGTTACCAATCTGATTTTGCTGGCGCACAAGATCAATCATGCTTTTGCGCCCGCTCTGAGCCTGTTTGCACATCACTATTTGTAGTCAACGCTGCAACTTGCTGCGCATCGCGCCGATAACAAATTAACTGTGCAACATATTGCGCGAGCGTCGCCCACATGATGATCATCAGCAACCAATTAGCGATTAGCCAATGTGTAAAGCGTTGCATCGTACCGCGCGGTGCAAATCCCAACGCCAGCAAAAATAGGAGCAGCAATACAATTAAAGCGTTATAGCCAACTTTGTTTGCATAGCTATCAAATGCCAGATCACGCTCATCACGTTGTGCGTTTGATTCATGCAAGATCAGCCACGCGATAAAACCACCGCCGAGCATAACCCATGTATCAAAGCCACCTGTATCGCCTGTGGAGCGATGAATTTCAGCACCGGGCGTCATCAATGTTGCTAGAACAAAGCCGCTAATCATTGCCGTGCTTGCCATATAAAGCCATATTTTACGTTCACTGGCACTAGGGTCATCACCCGCCACTAGCCGTCGCCTTTGCCAATAGCGATTCAAAAGCCAGGCCATTATGACAATAGAAACCGCGCTGATAATGCCGGGCCGGAGCGGCCATGAGATTGTACCGGACGCCATAAAGGCACCAAACAAAATGAAACTAAAACAACTTGCAAAGATTGGGATCATGTGGTGTAAATTTAAATAGACATTATGTATACTAAACATTACATATTGTATTGTCAATAATACTTTATACAACCCTTCCCTCCAGCTTATTACGCGCGGGTGTAATAGGTGCGTGGGCGACAATCGCTATGATTGTCAAACAGCGCCTATGGCGTCGTTATAATGTCAACCAGCCCATTTAGCGGTGTTTTAATTAGCTGTGTTTTGATAAAGAATAACGAGATGGCAAAATTTAATTTATTGCACTGCCTTCCCCACCCGCGAATGCATGGCCTCAATGGCTATAAAGACGTGATCGATTCAGTTCAATGGGGGCTAACGCAGCTTGGGCACACGGTAACTTATCGCTTAAATAGCTATGATGAATCCGCCACTAATATTGTGTTTGGTGCACAGGTGTTGCCCTTGGCTTTTTTGCAGCAGTTACCCACCAATTCAATCGTTTATAACTTCGAGCAGTTACGTGGTCGCGATAGCAGTGCTATCCGGCCAGAAGTACACTATTGCGCACAGCACTTCCAAATTTGGGACTATAGCGAAACGAACCTTGAAACATGGCGCTTATTGGCGGTAGCAGGAGGTGCGGCAGCAGGTGCATTAGCGCCAAAACATGTGCCCGTAGGTTATGCGCCAGTGCTCACCCGCATTGCCAAACCAGCTACCCAAGACATTGACGTTCTCATTTACGGCATGGGGGGGGATAAACGCGCTGATGCTTTTACTCGTATTTCGCGCACCGGAATCACTACATTGTTTGCGTGCGGGCTTTATGGGGCTGTGCGGGATGATCTTATCGCTAGATCAAAAATTGTGCTTAACATTAACTTAAATAGCGTTTCCCAAATATTTGAAATCGTCCGAGTTTCCTATTTGTTTGCAAACAAAAAAGCCGTCGTAGCCACCTTGGATGACAATACTTTTGTGGAAGATAATATTCGCGCTGCTATTAAATTTACAACTGCAGAGAATATCGCACGTGACTGCCTGACGCTTTCACAAGACGCTGCTGAACGCACCAGACTAGAGCAGGCTGGATATGCTCAATTTATCGAGCGTGACATTGTTGCAATATTGCGAGAAGCCCTATAATTCGGCTCCTCCACTTAGTTTCCAACTCAATTGCCAACTTAACTACCGATCATGCCGCCGTCATTTTTGCGAATGACCAATGTTGCCGTTCGCGGCTTTCCATCTACTGCGGTATTTGGCCAGCCCTTTGATGGATGCTGAATATTTACCCACGCCGTGCGCATGTCCGGTGCAAAGGTAAGGCCGGTGATTTCCGCACCAACGGGGCCAACTAAAAAGCGCTTTGACTCACCTGTTTTAACATCAAGAGCCAACACGGCATCGTTACCACGAAATGCATGCTGCGCATCTGTGGCTTCAGCGGCATCTGTGCAAGCCCAAAGCCTGCCTGCATAGTCAAAGATGAGGCAATCAGGGTTGGTAAAAAGATCGCCTTTCAAATTGCCGCGCAAGTTAGTATCTGCTTGCTGCGGATCGCCGCTGCTCACAAAAACATCCCATTCAAAGGTTTCAGCCGCAGCATCACTACCAGCTTCACGCCAACGTACGATGTGCCCAAAAAGGTTATTTACGCGCGGATTCCCGGGGGCAGCACCAGGCATACCGGCTTTACCACGATCGCGATTTCCGGTAAAGGAAGCATAAACTTCACGCGTTTGTGGATGCACCACTATCCACTCGGGGCGATCACATTTAGTCGCGCCAACCACATCACCCGCCGCACGCGCAAAGGTGACTACATCGGCTTGCGAATTAAAGCCTTTTTCCGCTGTTAAGCCGTTTTTACCGTGTTCAAGCGCGATCCAACGGCCATTGTTTTTGCCATCTACTGCGTCATCAAAACGCGCGACATAGAGTGTGCCATGATCGAGTAGATCGCGATTAGCGCGCCGATTAGTGGGGCTCCACGCATCACGCGATACGAATTTATAGACATATTCAAAACGCGCATCGTCACCTGTGTAAATCACCACGCGACCATCTTTGGCAATTGAGTAATGCGCAGTTTCATGAAAGCAGCGACCAATTGCGGTACGCTTTGCGGGCACCCATGTTGGATCATAGGGATCAAGCTCTACTACCCAGCCCACTTTATTAAATTCATTGGGGTGTTTGCCGGCATCATGGCGCACATCAAAATTAGGGTGCGGATACAACACGGTTGAGCGCAATTGATAGCGCTTTTGCATCGGCGAAACAGCACCGCCCTTAGTTGAAAAATAATCGTGCACATTTTCTTCACACGTTAAATACGTGCTCCACGGTGTAGTGCCCATACCGCAGTTTGCCATTGTGCCCATTGCTGCAAGACCCGTTGGGTCAAGCTCCGACTGCATCAGTGGTTGACCAGCAGCAGGACCACCAAGGCGCGCTGGGGTCAGACCGTGAACACGACGTGCATATTTAGATGGGCGGATGATTTTCCAATCACCGTTTTCGCGCTTTACTTCTAATACCGACATGCCAACAGTGGCGTGCATTTTGCGCACTTTTTCAGCCGACATATTTTCTGCGCCATCGGCAAACAATTGGGCTGCACGCGGATATTCGTGATTCATCACTAACAGCCCATGCTCGGAATTATTCGAGCCCTCTGGTAGCGGAAAAAACCACATGCCATCGTGCATTTGCCCGCCCTGCGTCATAGCTTCGTCAGAGGTATTAGCCGCATTAAATTTCCAGCCCACAGTGCCGGTAACAGGGTCACCATGCAGGAAAAATGGCGTGGCCGAATAACCTTCGGCAACACTTACCGTATCAGCAACCGAGACCGGTACTGACTTAAAAGTAAACGGCGGTGAGGCAGTGACAGCGCTTTTGGCAGCGCTTGTATTAGCGCTTATGTCAGCGCTTTTGCCAGAACCAGTAGCGGCGGCGCAACCACCCAGCAAGCCGCTAGCCATCATGGCCGTTGACGCCTGCAAAAACTCACGGCGCGATAGCGCATGAGCAACCAAGGTGTTAAGGCGATTAATACGAGGCATATTCACTCCAGACTAATTTTTCGTGATCTGCTGATACCACAATCAACAGGACAACTAAGCGCATCTTTCTAATA
>JANMDR010000295.1:0-7099 GCA_031376425.1 Betaproteobacteria bacterium | reverse complement strand
GCTTACGCAATATTGCCCAGCGCTGGACAATGCCAATCCAAAACTGGAAACAAGCAATAAGTCAGTTGATGATCCACTTTGAAAAGCAGTTTAACCCCGCCTAGCAAAAACTAAAAACACAAAATTCGGGATAGCCTCCATGGAGCATATTCGCAGCGCATAAATCCCTTGGAAATAAGCTATTTAAAGCTATTCCGAATATCTAATTACGCTCATCAAGCATCTTCCGGCCACGCCTTGTAGGCTATCAGCCCACCTAGTAATGCCAAAGCTGACATCACCGTAAACGTCCAGCCCGCGCCAATGGGCTCCCACAATATACCTGCGAGCGCGTTGCCGCCTGCACCACCGGCACCATAAGCTAGGCTGCTGTACAACGCTTGGCCACGGGTCGCAAGTGATTCAGGAAAGGCTTTATGCAACATGGCGATGGCGGCGGCATGCCACGCGCCAAAAGTGAATGCATGCAAGGTTTGCGCAAAAATTTGTAGCCCCAACACATCAGGAAACCACGCCACAATTAAAAACCGTAATACCGTCACCGCAAAACTTAAACGATAAAGATTGCGCATACTGAAATGCGTCTTTATATAAGTGAGCTTCCAAAACACCACTACTTCGGCAAATACGCCCAGTGACCACAGCAAGCCAACTGTTGTTTTGCTATAGCCGTGACTCACCATATGGATAGAATAAAAAACGTTATTAGCGCCTTGTGAGGCCATCATTAAAGTACACGAAACCAACAGCGCGATGATCGCGGGGTTTTGCACTGTTTGCCAGAGTGCAGGCGCTGGTTCTTTGCTGGGCAGTACGTTAGCGACACCTTTATCTAGTTGTACTTCCGCAAGATTACCGGTTTCCTCCGCGCCTTCCGTTACCAGCCACGCAACGCCAATTGCTAATGCCAACAATCCTGCCACCACTGGTACTAGCGCCTTTACCGATGCCATATCGAGGAATGGCCCCGTGAGCGATACCGCAACAATAAAACCGATGCTACCCCAAAGGCGAATAAGCGCATAACGGCCAGTATCGCCCTTTACCTGCCGCATGACGATGGCTTCAAACAGCGGCACCACGGCTGCCCACATGGCGTTAATAAACAAAAATAACAAGGTCACTGGCAACACGGCAGTGGTAAAAAATAAACCAATCACGCCTACAAACGACGCCAACATAGACAACCGAATTAAGCGTAACCGACCACCCGTTTTATCGGCCAGGTGCCCCCAAAAATTGGGAATAACAATCCGCAAGACCAATTGCAATGAAAGCAGGGAAGCTATTTGCGCGCCGTTAAATCCAATAGCTTGCAAATACAGCGTGATATAGATTGAGGTGGTGCCCAAGCACGCAAAGTAGGCTGCGTAAAAACTAGCGTAACGGGTAGCGGCCGAGAGTTTCAAAATTGAGCTGAGTAATGAGTAGCTTTATTAAATGCAGAAAAGTGCGCATATACAAACAACTTAAGCCTCACTAGGATCCGGATTTTCAATACTCTTACCCACCGCTTTAAGCCCAACTGCTGCCTGCCCTGGAATCCTCGGGGTAGCGACTACAACGTCGCCATTTTGCGCTCGCTGCAATAAGGCGTGATCCATCAACACCAAGGCCAAAAGTGCTTCGGCAATCGGCGCAGCACGGATTCCCACACATGGATCATGTCGTCCATGAGTATTGATCACGGTAGGCTCACCCGTCACCGTGACGGTGTGACGATCTAAGCGAATGCTTGAAGTCGGTTTAATGGCAATAGATACACATACATCTTGCCCGGTAGATATGCCACCCAAAATACCGCCAGCGTTATTAGACAAAAATCCATCTGGCTGCATTTCATCGGAATGCTCGGTGCCTAGCTGGCCCACACTCGCAAAACCTGAACCAATTTCTACACCCTTGACGGCATTTAATCCCATCATGGCATGAGCAATATCCGCATCTAAACGGTCATAAAGCGGCTCACCCCAACCGGCAGGCACGTTTTGCGCGACGACATTAATACGGGCGCCACAGCTTTCACCAGACTTACGCAGGGCATCCATAAAAGTTTCAAGCTGCGGCACGATTTCCGCATTAGCTGCAAAAAACGGGTTATCGTTAACGACATCCCAAGTTTGAAATGGAATTTTATTGACGCCAAGCTCCGATAAATGAGCGCGAATTAGCACACTATAACGCTCGGCCAACCACTTTTTTGCAATAGCGCCTGCGGCTACAGTAGGTGCAGTTAGCCGTGCGGAAGACCGTCCACCGCCACGGTGATCGCGGCGTCCATATTTTTGAATATAGGTGTAATCAGCATGGCCGGGGCGAAAACTTTGCGCAATATTGGAATAGTCTTTACTGCGTTGATCTTCATTGCGAATGAGTAATGCAATGGGCGTACCAGTGGTGAATCCTTCGAACACCCCAGATAAAATTTCTACTGTGTCCGATTCACGACGCTGTGTGACATGGCGCGAAGTGCCCGGTTTACGGCGGTCTAGATCAATTTGAATATCTTCAGCCGACAGCGCCAAACCGGGGGGGCAACCATCAACCACACAACCTATAGCTGGCCCATGCGACTCACCAAAATTTGACACAACAAACAAGCGACCCAAAGAACTTCCAGACATACGCGCACCGATAATTATCTAAACCACGATTTTACCATGCGCTGAAGACCCGCCTATGTGCGCGAAAATTCAACTATCCGGATAATTAGGCACACCGTATTCGTGCATTCGCTTGAGGAGCGCGCGGCAAAATTTTTCGGCTGCGTTTTTTGAGACGGCAATATCCAATACTCTGGCGCATAAAACCATCGCTTTCGTCAGTTCGTCCTCGCGCGTCGCCATCATAATTTTCACTCGAACTAGTTCCACATCGGCACCCAATAATTGTCGCAAGTCATCTAGCAACACAAACTTAAGTGCTTCTAAATTATGCGGCTCTATATGACGACTCTGTAGCAACCGTGCGATATTAGCAGCCGATGGCACTTCCAAACTCGCAGCGGGTTCGCCCTCAATATGTGGCGCGGTTGCGGTAAGAGAATTTAAACTGCTATCGCGTCGCATCCCCTGCGAATCTTCATCCGGCCCGATAGGGTCTGCAGTATCGTTAAATAGTGTTGGGTCACCAACAGCGGCAATCACCCGCATTCGGCTCGTTGCGCTTAATTTGGCTTCTATTTGCGCTGATTGCGCATCGTTTACGGTTGAAATCGGCATTGGCTGGATCAGCCCCATGCGAAGCAAACTGCGAATTGTCTCTTGGGTTTGCGCCCCTAAAGAACGCTCCAATTCACGCACCACTAACTTCAAATTGCGTTTACCATCAATCACTTGCAGCACCAAACGCTGCTGCGTCGGCAACACAACCCCCACCGCCATCATCTCTTGTAGCGCATCAAAGTTCTTGTGCAAAACAACAAATTCGTTGGCATAAATATCAAAAGCGGGATCAAATTCTGGTGACATCATCTCGGCATTCTTGGGTGAGGGAAACCTTAGAGCTGTAACAGCTAATTCATCTTACACATCTGATGGTTAACTTAAGATTAACAAGTAGCTTAGATGGCAAGCATATAAACTTAAACTAAGTCCGACAATATGAAGACACACATTATCGCCTATTCCCCCCCCTTACGCACCGAAATCAAAAAAATATTTCACTTACTTTTCATTACTGTCACTTGATGGGGGAATAGGTGATACATAGCCAATCACTAACAGTAATCCACCTACACCCATGAATAACACGATACGCCAGATGGTTTCAATAGTAGCCAAATCATGCAAGAATAATTTAGCAACCACCAATACTAATAGCGCACCACCCAACATCCATACGCTACGTTTACGCAAACGCCCCGCCGCTACCATTAAAGCCCATGCTGTCGCAGTCCACAATAATGACATCACTGTTTGTAAGGCCGCAGAATTGAATAGTGCATTAAATTCATAGGGTATGCCAACGTACTGGTGAACGACGCGAGCTGCCACTGCATTGAGCCAGAAAAAACCATTCGCAACCATGGCGTAAAATAATCCGCTGCTGCCCCCTGCTTCACCGGTTCGCGCGCTTTCAACAGATACACGACTAAACAGTGTTTTTGACAGCATAAAACTCAAGCCAAACCAAAGCATATGCACGATATCAATAGGATTGAGTAAGGGTAAGAACGGTAAAGGTGGCGCACTCCCATCGGCATGGAAATGAGAGTAGACACTGCCTAAAAATAGCAACGCGAATACCGGCAGAAGCAAACCAGCGCGAAACATATTGGCATTTGCGTCGAGAGCGGCATTAGCTGATGTATCGCCAGTGTCGTGGTTAATTCGATCCCCAAAATAGCCCCTTACAGTTGCCATCGCCGCTAGCAACAACCCGCCACTCAACGCCAGTTCCCAAGTATGCGTGAGCGCGTTGTTATTGGCATTCCAATGGACTTCCCATAGCAGACTACCCAGTATAAACCATGCCAAATACAGCGCAATTCCATAGCCCGTCGGGTTGGAGCTGGAGCTCGCTCCACGCAAATCATCATGATTTTGCAACCACGCAATGCCACTCAAGATGAGCACAGACACCAGCCAAGCCACCCAGAACTCCGGTGCCAAGGGGTGACTTGATAGCACCACATACAGTTGCATAACGGTAAATAATTGAATAGCCAGCAGCAGCAAATAGGTGCGTCGCATCAAACGCCAATCCAGCGCCCGACCGAGCAGTTCTAAAACGGCCACCGTGACTGCAGTAAATAACAAATTCGCGCTGGCGATTTGTAAGCCCGTGCCAGCGTTTGCGGTCAAGCTGAACAGCCCAAAACCACCACCCATCCAAATAATTAATCCCCACACCAAACCCACATCTGCTAGCGCACTATTGCTAAAGCGATTAATACGATCCGCCTGCGCATCGGCTGCTTTAGTGTGAGTTTTAGTACCTGTTTTGGTGCGTGTTTTCGTAATGAAAAACAGCGCAGAACTGAGCGCCATAGCCGCTAAGCCCATGCCTAACACCCAGTAATACTGAGCATCCGCAAAACGCCATGCGGCTTCCCAAGAAAGCAATAACATGCCGAAAGCGGTTCCAAGTTTGGCACGCATACGCTGCGGCGAGCATAGGCCATCTTTATCTTGGCGTTGTAACGCCCAAATAAATACCGCCAAACTAAGGGGCCATGCCCAACCGCACCATTGCATGAGCGGGTGAAAAGCAAGCTGCGCACTCAGTGTTTGCGCCATCAGTGCCAGCCCAAAAAACGGCAATTGCCAAAACTGCATTTTGCGCAATTTATCCCAATCAAACGCACGACCGGCAATCTCTGCAACTATCACCATGCCAGCCACCACGGCAAGCAAAATTGCCGAACGCGATAGTAGTTGGTGACGGCCACCATGAACCACGCCATCTGTAACGACGGCACTAATGCTCGCCATAAGTTGCGCATTGCTGCCGCTATCCACCCCTAGCAGCAACCACAACGAACCCCAAGTGAGTAACAGAAACTCGCACCAGCGTTCATAGCGCTTTAAGGTTTGGCTATATTTAAAAATAAGGTAGGCCAATAACCACGCGCCTGCGGCTATCAAGAAACAACCTACCACAGTCGCGTTTAACCACGGTGCCGCTACCGTTACGCTATGCCAGTTCACGGCAAAATAACACGCGGCTCCACCGTGTAGCAATAACGCGAAGGCTCGCGCCAATTGGCTGTTTTGGCGACAGGCGATCCAAAAAATGGCGGCTGCTTCGAGCGTCCAGAGCGCAAATGTGGGGGCTATACCTTTGGCATCAACAAACAGGTAATACGGTATCAGCGTTAAAAATACAATCGCCAACGCTAGGTGCGCATCGGCCAATACCTTGAATTTATTTTCACCTGAATCAGCGCGTCGTAATAGCCATGCTAAAACGCCATAAACTACCGTAGCACCCAGCGCCGTGTAGGCTAAAATTTGATTTGGTTGTTGGGAAGCAGCTAGGGGACTGGTTAAACCAATTTGCGCCATAAAAACTGACAACGGCGTACCGAACACCAAAGTGCCATCCACCAAGCCGCGTAACTTCGGTGGTTGACGAAACGCAAACAACACCGGTACACATAAATAGATAAAAAAGAAGGCGAGTAAAAATGGCTCAGTAGTGCCAAATTTTTCCGCTGTGTAACCACCGTCAGCACGCATCCCCCACACCGTGGAGATGATGAAAGTATGTACAAAGCCAATTAAATTAAGTTCGCGCCAAGATTTAAACCAGCTCACGCCCAACACGAAAAGGTTTAACAGTAAATAGTAGGAGAACAACAACTGATGATTATTACTACCTGTAGACGCAAGCACCGGTGCCAAAAAGCCACCAAACATGGCTAGGGCAGCCAGCACTCTGGCGTCCAGCTTTACCGCCAATATAATCGTTGCGATGCAAAGTAAGAAAAACAGTACGAAAGCGGTTGTGGGCGAAATCAACCCAAATTGCTTCATCGCAAAAAATACATTCAAATACATTAAACCCGATGCGCCGCCCATCAAAATTAGGCCGTAGAGCTTGCGATTTTTACCGTCACTATCCTGCGCCCGTTTGGCAAACCAAGCACCAGCAAAAAACATCGAAATCGCGACTAATACTGAAACGAACAACGGTGCCCAAGGTGGAAACGTCGCGCGATCAAACGCGTATTTAAGCAGAAAGCTGATGCCAAAAAACAACACAATCACACCGATTTTCGCGACGATATTACCCGCCAAAAGTCTTGTAAATAGGCTCTCTTGAGGCGTTTCCTCCGGCGCATGTTGATTCGGCACTGCCGAGCGTGCCGAAGCCGCACCATTTTTTGTACCTAAATTATTAGCTGCGTCTATCGTGCCGCTAGCGGCGGCTTTGTGGGGGGCAGCTTGGTGCGCTTCAACCTGCGGACGCATAGCTGCGGTTGGTGCGACCTTTCGCAAACTTTCATCAATTGGTGATGCAGCAGTCACCGGCAATGGCGCGGCACGCCAATTATCAGCGTCTGCCACTGTGGTTGGTGTGACCGTAGGTGTGGCAGTTGCAGGCGGCACTGCTGGGCTCACGGCAGCGATAGGTTTAGTAGCGTCTCGCGTAG
>JANMDR010000294.1:0-4270 GCA_031376425.1 Betaproteobacteria bacterium | reverse complement strand
TGACAGTATCGGTCAGAGCATTGCGGGCAGCATTGGCTAGCGTTTTCTAGCCCCGCAGATTGAAATGTATGGGTACCAGCACCCATGCAGCGATGTCTTCTTCCCCGCGCCGTGCAGCGATAAATTTCCAATGTTGAACAGCTTCTGCTGCTGCCATATCAAGCCGTGGAAATCCACTTGATTGGCGAACCTCAACGGTATTTGCAGCGCCGTACGCGCTTACGAATACATGCAGCAGCACCTTGCCTTGCTCGCCAGTTCGCCGCGAAAGCGCTGGATAATTTGGCGCAGGATTATGTAAATAGTCCGCACCAAATTGGGGTGCGGTAATGGTCTCAGTTGGTCGCTGCGGGACGGGTGGCGTGCCAATAACTGCATTATTAGCTGGCATGGCCGCGCTGACGGTTTTTGACATCACGTTATCAGCGCTATTCGCCGCTTCCGCAATCTGGTAATTATTGGGCTGCTCGCTAATAACCGCGATTAACTGCGACTCAGCAATATTTTTTTTCACATCCATCAGTGGTTTTGCCGTTACGACTTCAGCGTGTCCGGCAACCGGCAAAACCTTTGCTGGCGCGAGGATGGTGAGTAGCAGCGCTGGTGTCTGCGGTTCGTTAATCAATATTTTGGTATGCGCCAGCAAGCCATATACACCAAAAATATGGAGCAACACGACAGTAATAAAAGCACTTTTCTTTGAATTTGCTGATTTTTGCCAAGTCAACGTCATGCGCAACAACCTCAATAAATTACAGCAATACCGTAGGCACGGTTTGCCAAAACACCTATCTTAATACGAATCATTCCTATTTGCAATAAAATTATCGTTTTCTATGCCGGTGCAGATC
This sequence comes from Betaproteobacteria bacterium, assembly GCA_031376425.1. Taxonomy (GTDB): domain Bacteria; phylum Pseudomonadota; class Gammaproteobacteria; order Burkholderiales; family Usitatibacteraceae; genus JANMDR01. The sequence continues at coordinate 3,419 of JANMDR010000294.1, read as the reverse complement.
ATTAATTAATTAAACGCGCGTTGTGTTCAAAAAAATGCCTGAAGACGCTATAAATACAAGCGTCTTCAGGCATTTCTCTTTGACTGCATCAAACAGTAGCTAAATAAACGGCTAAATTACTCTACCCGTTAGCGCTTATAGTCCCTAGGCGTTGTGCGGTCGTTTTATAACGAAAGCATTTTCGGCCTTTTCAAACCCGACTTTTGGGTAATATTGCATTGCCGTTGGCGCACTTAACAACACTAACTGGCATTGCGAGCCTATGTGGGCACGCGTGGCCTCTATGATGGCGCGACCGATCCTACTTTGCAAGCATGGCATTCGGCGGAGCATTGATCCTACCGGCAACCGTCGATGCTTGATGCGATAGATCAATTATTCCCGGTGTTAAACTTGTTACCGCCGCCGCGCCAAGATCACATGCATCACGTTCAAACAAAAAACATGGTGGCTTGAAGCTCTTCAGGCCGCAAGCAATGAACATTTACTTCCCCATTGTAATCCGCGAATTTCCTCGCATAGCCACACATCTAAATCTATTAGATATAGCAGCACAATTATTGCGGCAACTGCGCATATCAATAGGTTTCTTTCGCTGCCAGTCACTCGCTCTTGAAGCGAAACCGCGCTGGCGTGATTTCAAACAGCCTCGCATTAAAAATCTGCGTACGGGAAATATAATCCCTGACGCTTGGATTGGAACAATGACTTCCGCTTCGAATGTTTATCTCGTTAGGTTTGATCGAGACTTCGAAAACTGCTAAAACGATCGCAATTAACCATAATTTTGGTATAGCAGGTATCGACGATACGAGCTTCGAATTTGACAAAGAACAAATTTGGATCGCACGCAATTCAATTGGCTATCGTTGGTTATCTATGGCGCATAAAATATTAGGATCGAACCAGAGAAGTTAGTTGGCAATGGAGACGGCCTCGTGGTTGACTTCCTTGTTTTTCATATTTTACGCTATGCTAGCACGTGTCCGCCCCCTGCCACGGGCGATTTAAATCATGTGTTAAGCCCACCATTGACTCCAATGTCTATCGAAAATCTAATTGATAACCTGAATGAAAATCAGCGCGCAGCTGCGACGTTTTCTGGCACTCATGCACTTGTTCTAGCGGGCGCCGGTACAGGGAAGACGCAAACCATTATTGCCCGTGCCGGATACCTTATTCATTCTGGAGTGCCTGCTGATCATATTCAGGTACTGACGTTTACACGTCGTTCCGCAAAAGAAATTGTCGGACGAGTGAGATTGAGTTTGGGTGATCGGGCTGAAGGTCTAAACGCCTCAACTTTCCATACTTGGTGCATGACATTGATTCGCCGCATGCCAAAATTATTTGGGTGTATCGGTCATACAGTAATTGACCGTGAAGATCAAATCCAATTGTTCAAACTCTTACGCGGGAGCGAAAAAACTAATCAGATTCCTCCAGCTAAGACGCTCTGCGATATTTATTCCTATGCTAGAAATACTCGATCATCTTTAACCAAGACGCTTGAACTTCATTACGATGAGCAGTTGCACGTGAAAGAAAAAATTGCCGGCGTTATTGGAGCCTACGAAGTAAAGAAACGCGGACGGCACTATCTGGACTACGACGATATTCTTGATGTGGTTGCAACGGTTCTCAAGCAAGATGCCGCTACTAGGGATTACATTTGCCAACAGTACGAGCATCTACTCGTCGACGAAATGCAGGATACAAATCCTCTTCAATGGGATTTGTTAGAACCACTTTGCCACAAAGTAAAGCTTTTTTGCGTGGGGGATGACGCACAGTCCATTTACGGCTTTCGAGGCGCAGATTTCCGCAATGTCCATAGCTTCGCCGAACGAGTCCAAGACTCAGTTGTACTCCGACTGGAGCAAAATTATCGATCAACTCAGGAAATTCTAGATTTATCAAACTGGTTACTTACCAATTCCCCTATTGACTATAACAAACGTCTGATCGCTGTTCGTGGAAACGGCCATAAACCTAGAATTTTAGATTTTCCATCTGAGTGGGAAGAGGGGCGCTGGATTGCGGATGACATCGCTCGTCGGCGAGATGAGGGCGTGGATTGGGCACAGCATATGATTCTTACGAGAAACGGCTTCTCTGCTCGGGCAGTGGAAACGACACTGCTGGCACGTGACATCCCGTATGTTTTTATCGGTGGAGTGAAATTACTAGCGTCAGCACACATCAGAGATCTTCTCTCCTTGCTTAGGATAGTCGCAAATCCCCTTGATGAACTGGCGTGGATGCGATTTCTCACGCTTTGGCCTAAGGTTGGAGACGTTTCGGCGAACCGCGTAATTGAGCAATTCCCGACAATGGGAGAGTTGAGTGCGTTTGTAAGCGTGGTAAATAAAGACGATAAACTAACGGCAGAATGTAAGCTTGCGTTCGCCACGGTTGCGTCAATGGCTGACAACCCCGGAGCTGCTTACATTGCGGCTAAGCAGGCACTTTGGCCGATCCTAGAACACTCTTACGCAAGGGACTGGGACAGGCGTAGAAGAGACTTCGATCTTGTTGAAAAACTGGTGAAGCAGCACACTTCAATTCTCGCTTTCATCGAAGAATATTTACTCGATCCTGTTTCTACTTCGTCCGTCTTGCGTGCTGAAAACCCGGACGTGGTGACCGTCACCACAATCCATTCGGCAAAAGGCACAGAGAAGCCCGTATGCTACATCATCAATGTATCACCCGGAAACTTTCCCTCAAACCGAGCGATTAATAATACCGACGAAGTAGAAGAGGAGCGTCGGGTTCTATATGTGGCTATGACGCGCGCACAAGATGAACTTATTCTTACAAGGCGCGCCTACGGCAGCAATGGGTATTCATTTAGCGCTTCCGAACAAAATCCGGTAGTCATGGATAGTCCGGGATATGTGGGACTTAAAAATCAAATCAAGCTTCTTGCGATTGCGCAAGCAAAATATACTGCAATGCTGGGCGAATACCCACATAGTTCGATGACTCTTGAAAGTGCTGGTTTGCTGCAGGGGAGGATTAGGGATGTCCAGATTGAAATTGAAGCCAAGCAAATACAAATGCACGCAATAGCAAATTTACTAAACAAAGCGCAAGCAGAGAATCCTCAAGCTCAAGTATCAACTCACTATTTCCTTAACGACCTGACAGCAGACCTTGCAATATCTGAAATCCCCGCAGGGATACTGCCTTTTTGGACTGATGGAAGCAACTTGTCTGCACGGGAGCGCCCTAATGTAGGAATAGATTTGTCGTAACCGAGAAAAATCGAGATAGACGAGGCTATCCCGAATTTTGTGTTTTTAGTTTTTGCTAGGCGGGGTTAAACTGCTTTTCAAAGTGGATCATCAACTGACTTATTGCTTGTTTCCAGTTTTGGATTGGCATTGTCCAGCGCTGGGCAATATTGCGTAAGC
>JANMDR010000281.1:0-1887 GCA_031376425.1 Betaproteobacteria bacterium | reverse complement strand
ATACGAACAACTACAATTTACCCTCTGCCCGCGAAGCCATGTGGCGAGCCTTAACCGGTAAAACATGGCTTGCTGGTAGCGCAGGTGGGGCAGGCAGCATAGGCCCTGATATTGACCCCACGGGCGACGTGCAAATCTATCAAACCTTCCCACGCTTAAAAGACGCGGAGCGCAAAGCCTATTGGGCCACTACATTCAGAGCCGTTGGTGACATAGTGCATCTGCTGCAAGATGCGGCACAGCCGCAGCACACCCGTAATGACGCCCATGCAGGCTTAGGCTGCGGTTATCTGGGTATCGGTGTCTATGGCTGCTTAGGCGGGCACGATAGCTTTTTTGAGAAATATTTAAAAGCGCGCACCTTAAAGCGAGCTACCTTCACGCTGGTTGAAGGTGTCGCCCCCAATACGCCAACATGGAATGACAAACATGACGTTGCAGTAGAACAGCTTAACTACACCAGCTACACCACGTCCGTATTGGCGAACTTTAGAGCTTAATTTTTAGCTTAAATTTGAATCAAGCGCATTTTTAAAAGAGATTATGCAATGTCAACGATAACCCCACCGCCATCAGCAACGCCGCCATCAATCCCGCCCGCGCCATCAACCCCTGTCAAGCAAAAAATGACGCGCCAATCCAAATGGCAATTGGCGATTAGCTTGCTGCTTACTGCCAGCGCTGTATCCTATTGTGCGCCGCCGGGTGTGTTCAAGCCGGGTATGGATATAACTGGCATTGTCTACGACAAAGACACGATGCAACCCCTTGAAGGTGCCTATGTATTGGCGGTTTATGAAGAATCAGCCGTATCTGGGGCAGGTAGTAGCAATTGGTGCGTGAAGACCAAGGGCATGTATACGGGTAAGGATGGTAGCTATAGCTTTCCGATAGAGCAGTTTGATAATATCAGCCCTGCTGATGTGTTCGCCATCAAACCGGACTATTACTTTGTTCAATACGATAGGCCACCCAATGTGCGTTACGGCTGGCACGTTAAATCAACGTTTGCGGATCGGCATATTTATTTGAAGAAGGAAGATAAAGCAAAACCTGAATTTCGGCATGGCTTTCACGACTGTGAGCGCCCCACATCGGCACAGGATTTGGTTGCGGCACTTCAATTCATGAAAATTAAACACGCGGAATATATTAAATTCAATCGCGACGCGATCGTCATTAATGACGTCGCTGAAGATATTGCTCGCATCGAAAAAATGCTTGCAAAGCCACTAACTAAAACATCGAAGTAAGGAACCTCTCCGTATGAAATTTAACAAACTTGCGCTATCGATAACTTCCTGTTTTGCCTTTGTGTTTGCGAATAATGCTGTCGCTTTTGATGTGCACACGCATACGGCTATGACGGCTGAAGCTATAAAGCAATCTGCATTTGGCGCGAACCCCAATTCGAGTTTGGTGATTAAGAAACTAGGTTTATTTGATCGACCTGAGTTATTCGACAAGCGATACATAGATATTGGATCTACGGTGACTGCTCGACAAGGAGCACTGTTTGAAGCGGGCGTCATGAAGCGTGTGCGCGATGAGGGAAAATTGACAGTGCCTTTAGATTACTCCCTCTCCGGCTGGATAATCCGCGGTGCGATCCGCGAAGACGATAATTCGATCGAAACGCCAACCGGCGGCAACAACGGTGCAGGCGACGAACCCGGCGGCGTGTTTGAGCGCGTGTATAACCATTTTTATGATCCGGCCAATAACCGACCGTTGACAGTGAACGGTGTAGCCTTCGGCAACCGCTCACCCGATTGGGCGCTTAATAAAGGTATGGTAAGTTCAGGCCATACGAACAACTACAATTTACCCTCTGCCCGCGAAGCCATGTGGCGAGCCTTAACCGGTAAAACATGGCTTGCTGGTAGC
>JANMDR010000261.1:0-14602 GCA_031376425.1 Betaproteobacteria bacterium | reverse complement strand
TCTTACTCCTATCGAGTTGTTTTCAGCGCAGTACCGAGTACTTGAAGATATGCGATGAGCGCGTCTTCATCGGTTTTACCAGTGACCTCTTTATTCGAAGCGGCAATTTCTTCATCGGTGTAGGGAACGCCTACTGCGCGTAATGCCCGCATGCGTGGTGCTGACTCGTTCTCATCAAGCTTTTGTGTTTGCAACCATGTATAGGCGGGCATGTTCGATTCGGGCACTAGATCACGCGGTTGACGTAGGTGCAGGCGCTGCCATTCATCGCTGTACTTGCCGCCAACACGATGCAAGTCCGGCCCCGTACGTTTGCTACCCCATTGAAACGGGTGATCGTAAACAAATTCGCCAGCAACCGAGTAATGGCCGTAGCGCTCTGTTTCAGCACGTAAGGGGCGAATCATTTGCGAGTGACAGTTATAGCAACCTTCGCGCGTATACACATCGCGACCTGCCAACTGCAGCGCGGTGTAAGGCTTAAGGCCACTCACGGGTTCGGTTGTTGAGCGTTGAAAAAATAGGGGGACGATCTCAACCAATCCACCAATACTGACGATCACAATAATAAACACCAGCATCCAGCCAATATTTTTTTCAATTGATTCATGACTAAATTTCATCGCTCAACCTCCGTGTGCGGCTTGCAAGCCAATAGGATTCAAGGGCTGCTTAAGGTCTGGATGTGTCGGCAGTGCCTCTGGAATGGGTGCATCGTAGGCACGACCCATTCGCACAGTGCGAATGACGTTATAGGTCATAATCAACATGCCGGCGAAGAACAAAACACCCCCGATTAAACGAATAGTCCAATACGGGTAGCTCGCTTTTACACTTTCAACAAAGCTATAGGTGAGTGTGCCGTCGGCGTTGACTGCACGCCACATAAGCCCCTGCATCACACCAGAAATCCACAAGGCGGCAATATACAAAACCACCCCCGTTGTCGCTATCCAAAAATGCACTGAGATTAGGCGCACGCTATACATTTCCTTGAGCCCAAACAAGCGTGGAATCAGGTAATACATCGAACCAAATGTAATGAAGGCAACCCAGCCAAGCGCACCTGAATGCACGTGCCCCACAATCCAGTCGGTGTAATGCGCAAGACCGTTAACCGTCTTGATTGCCAGCATAGGCCCTTCAAAAGTGGACATACCGTAAAACGAAAGTGAAACTATTAGGAACTTTAAAATCGGGTCGTCACGCAGTTTATGCCAAGCACCAGAGAGTGTCATCATGCCGTTAATCATGCCACCCCAGCTTGGTGCTAGCAATATTAGCGAGAACACCATACCCAGTGACTGCGCCCAATCTGGCAGCGCGGTGTAATGCAGATGATGTGGGCCTGCCCACATATAAGTAAAAATCAGCGCCCAAAAATGCACCACCGAAAGCCGATATGAATATACCGGGCGCTCGGCCTGCTTTGGTACAAAGTAATACATCATGCCGAGGAAACCAGCCGTCAAAAAGAATCCCACAGCATTATGCCCGTACCACCATTGAATCATCGCGTCTTGTACACCAGCGTAGGCGGAGTATGATTTCCAGAAGCTGGCGGGCATCGCCGCACTATTTACAATATGTAGTAGCGCAACTGTCACAATAAATGCGCCGTAAAACCAGTTGGCAACATAGATATGGGCAACCCGACGCTTCATGATGGTACCGAAAAATACCACTGCATATGCCACCCACACTAATGTGATCAGAATATCAATCGGCCATTCCAACTCGGCGTATTCTTTCCCCTGTGTGTAGCCAAGTGGCAGCGTAATTGCCGCCAGCACAATAACCAGTTGCCAACCCCAGAAATGAAATGCAGCGAGCTTGTCGGAAATCAATCTGGCCTGACAAGTGCGTTGCACTACATAGTATGAAGTGCCCATCAAGGCGCAACCTCCGAAGGCGAAAATCACGGCATTGGTATGCAAGGGTCGGAGCCTGCCAAACGATAGCCATGGAATCCCAAAGGTCATGTCCGGCCAAATTAATTCTGCTGCAATCACCACACCAACCAACATACCCACCACGCCCCAAACAATAGTCATGATGGCGAATTGACGCACCACTTTATAGTTGTAGGTTTGACTGATTGCAGCCTGCATGTTTGATCCTCTTATTGAAAAATTCGCGATTATCTATTGATCTGCTAACCGTGATGATCACATCTCTACAGAAATACATTTTGATGTAGATCAAATCAAGCGAAAGTTCAGGCTTTTTTATTATCTATACTTTCAGGCGCACGATCATCGTCCCGCAATACGCGCTCACCCGGGCCTTGAAGATCATCAAACTGACCATCATCTGCCGCCCACCAAAAGAGTGCACCAATGATGAAGGCCAGCACTACACTCAAAGGAATAAGCAACCAGAGTGATTCCATTGCTATCTCGCGCGGCGCAACAAGCGCATTGAATTCAACACCACGATCAATCCGCTAACACCCATACCGATCGCCGCCCAAGCGGGATTAATCACGTTGATGAGGGCTAATGGAATCGCGGTTACGTTATAAAGAATTGCCCACGCAAAGTTCTGCTTGATGATGCGTTTAGTACGATGCGCGCACTTGAATGCACTTAAAATTGTGGTGAGCTTTGGGGATAGCAGCACTGCATCAGCGGTCAGCCGCGGCAAATCAGCGCCTGACGCCATCGCAATCGACACATCGGCGGCAGCTAACACCGGCGCGTCATTCACGCCGTCGCCAATCATCGCTATTTTGCGCCCTGTGCTGCGAAGTTGCTGAAGGTAGGCAAGTTTTTGCGATGGGGTTTGCTCGGCTAAGCTACATTCACTATTTATACCCAACTTTTGTGCAATCTCTTTGACCCGCCATGCGCGATCACCCGACAGCAGATGTACAGTTAGCCCAGCTTGCTGCAAACTGGCAATGGTTGCCGTAGCGTCTGCTTTAAGCGCATCTTCTACCTCGAAAGTTGCGAGCCACTGTTCATCACAGCTCAATACAAAGGCATCATCATCTCGCGCTTCGCTACATGCAAATGCGGAATGTCCGAATCGATAAATGTGGCCGTCAATTTCACCCTCAACACCGCCGCCGGGAATCAAGCGCAATTGCCGTGCGACTATTGTATGGCCGTTCAACGCAAACTTTTTAATTGCAATTGCTATCGGATGTGCTGCACCAATTTCGAGTGCCGCAGCAATTGCTGCGGCATTATTGACGCTCATTCCGTCCGCAGTTTTAACATCCTTAATCGCAAGTTCGCCAGTGGTTAGGGTGCCGGTTTTATCAAATACTACATCGGTAATTTTCGGTAGCATTTCCAACACATGACCGCGTACGATGAGCAAGCCACAGCTAGAAATCATGAGGGTGGAACTCGTATACGCGAGCGGAGCTGCAAGTGCAATTGCACATGGGCAGGTGACAACAAGAACCGCCACGGCAACATTAAAGCTTTGTGCGCTGTCGATAAAGAACCACACCAACCCGGCAAGACAGGCCATCGCAATCAGTGCAGGTGCTACGATGCGTGCAACTCGGTCAGCCAACACCGTTAATTGCGTACGCTGTCCAATCGTTTGTTCGGCCAGACGTGCAATAGAAGCTAGTGTGCTGGCTGCACCTACATGCGTTACCCGTGCAATTAATGGCCCCCCCATATTTAAGGTGCCGCCAATCAGTTTTGCCCCAATACCATGTATGGCCGCTCGCGATTCTCCTGTAATAATCGCCTCACTCACTTCGCCATCACCTTCTAATAACACTGCATCATCGGGTATAAGCTGACCTGTATCAATAATAATAATATAGCCAATATTTAAAGCGGCGCTGGCAATATCGGTTGATTTTCTACTATTTGGATAAGCGACAAGCAGGGTTGCGACAGCCGGGAGCGCATTGGTAAGCCGTTCTACATAACTCAGTGCACGCCCGCGAATACTTGATTCCAAATAACGTGATGCAAGAAGTAAAAAAACAAACATGGAAATCGAATCCAAGTACACGGCACCGCGCTCAGAAAAAATTGCCCAAAGGCTGGTGGCAAAGGTGCTCGCAATTGCCAATGCAATAGGAGCATCCATGCTTATATGCCGTGTACGCAAATCGCGCAAAGCGCCCAGCCAAAATGGTTTTGCTACGTATAACACCGGCAATGTGAGTAAGAGGCTCGCCCATTGCATCAACCGTCGTGCTTCGTATGAAATATCGTCTGTGGCGGAGAAATATAACGGCACAGTAAACATCATTACTTGCATCATCGCCAGCAATGCCACACCAAGCTGAATTAATAAAGTACGCTGTTCACGTGCGCGTAAAATTTGCTGTTCAGCTGTCGCAACAGGCATTGCCCTTAAGCCGACACGCGCGACCGCATCAATAATCAAAGCTAGCGTTGTTTCGGCACCGCTCCATGTCACTGCAGCGCGGCGAGCAATATAGTTCACACTCGCTGAAGTAACGCCATGAACACGTTGTAACGCAGATTCAGCCAGCCATAAACAGGCGTTACACGTGACACCATCAATATAGAATTCGGCCGATTTAGTATCTCCAGTTTCGGCACTCACAACATAATTTAGCTGTATCGCCGGAAGATCAAATTGCTGCAAGTGGCTGTTAGCCTGTGCTGGGTGTGCTGACGTATCACCGTTAGGTAATTCAGGAAACCCGCTTCTCTGACGATAGTAGTCCTCAAGACCAGCATCTATAATCGTTTTTGCTACGGCCTCACAACCCACACAGCACATTGGCCGGTAGCTGCCATCAAAAGAAATACAGAATTTTGTATCCGGCAACACTGGTAAGCCGCAGTGAAAGCAAGATAAAGTTACATCAGTATTCGCGTGGAATAAATCACTGATCGGCATTACAGGCATATCCAAAACACTCATGGCACGCCTCGCAGTAAATTTGAAACCGCACTGGAGCACATCGCCGTCAAGCTAGCATATTGGGTTAAACCCATTAAAGCGGGCATGCGATTCAATCCTAGCAACGCCATGACTATCACCACTAGCCCGGCGGCTATTCGCAAGCGCTTATTGCGAAGGTGTGCCTTCATCTGCGCACTTAACATACCCGCAGCAGTCATCGCGGGCAAGGTGCCGAGGCCAAATGCAACCATAGTCGCTGCGCCAGTAAAGGCATTGCCACTCGCGAGCGCCACCACCAACATGGCATAGACAAGTCCGCAGGGAATCCAACCCCATAAGCCACCGAGCAACATGGCCTGCGCGACGTTTTCAACGGGCAAAAGTTTGCCTACGAGCGGTGAAAGCTGTTGCCATAAATACCGACCTGCACGTTCCAGAGGTGTAAGCCCTGCTGTCCAACCGGCAATATACAAACCTGTTAACAACATGACGGTGTTTCCGAGCAGAAAAAGCGTTAACCGCAACGGCATTGCGTCGCTCATGAGCAAAGCACCCGCCCCTCCTCCCAGCATGCCCGCTATTGCACCTGCAGTACCGTAACTTAAAATTCGTCCGCCGTTAAATGCAAACAACAGTGGCAGATTTACAATCGCCGCAGGTATTGTTGCAGGCGGCCGTGCAGGTGCTGATCCAGCCAAAGTCAGTGACGCCAACGGAAAAATTGTAATGCCGTTAGATAGCGACTTAGATTTTGTCGTGAGCATCAGCGACGAAATGGCACCACCACACATGCCTAGACAGTGTAGGCTGCTGGCCAAGCCTGTGACGAATGCGGTGATTAGCGCCGTAACTATTCCATCAAGCATTAACACGTGCTCACTCCATCGACCAGTTCAAATGAAGTTCGAATTGCGTTCACGAAGCGAGACTATTTTTTGCCAACGATTTGAATATCGTTGGCACCACACGCATGGTCGATTGACCATGCGGGGAACAATACCTAATATTGAACAGCACAGATACGCGTACAACATTTATGTAGTTTGCCATAGGGTCGCATGCGATCATATTGACCGAAATGACGCATTGGACCTTGATACAGATCAAACCTAAAGCAATTAACGACTAAAATTCCATCGCTACCATTGCTTAGCCGTTCTGATGCCGCTTGCTTCAATTACTCCAAACGACTTTGTCCGAGCTTAATTTTTCTTCCATACCGGCATCCGCCCCGGTGTCCAAGGTGCAGCTAAAGCTTCGGCCGCTGCTTCTAGCGCGACCATATCCACTTCTACGATAATGCGCATTTTTTCAAGCAAGGGCGCAAACTCAGTTGCGGCAATTTCATAGCCGCGTTCTTGGGTACCGGTAGGTGCGGAGGTACTTACCCATAGGCTGCTTACAATATTACTAACCCGCTCGGAAACCGGTGTAGGTAGGGGTTCTTGATATTTATCTAATAATTTATTACCCGTGAGCGCAATATCAAGGTCTTTTAAGCTATCGCTGATTGCCCGTGCACGGGTAAGTAGCGGCATTGTGGCTGCAAGGGTTTCAATGAGCGATATTTTTAAGGCGTCCAAGCGGCGCTGAACTTCTTTGGATAGCTCTGAAGTGCCTAATACCGCGCGTTGCAGGCTCGCCACTTTAATACTAAATTCGAGCACCTTCGCACGATCTGGCGCGGGTAGCGATGCGGTACCGAGGATCTCGGTGCTCACTGTGACTGGTGCGGCGAGTTGCGTTACTTTGCCATCAATCCATTTTTCTAAAGTAGCTGTGTAATTGCCTGGCAAAGCCAATGGGCCGCGAGGACCTTCATCCCAAGGGTTAACTTCTGCATCAATCGGCGTGGTGCGGGTGGGATTAGTTGCGGGATAGCGTAAATCCCACGCTACGCGGTGAAAACCCGCCTTAGTGGGTGCGCTGATACGACGCACTATATTGCCAGCAGAATCAGTAATAATAAGCATTACGGCAGGCGCAGGCTCACGGGTTTCACGTTCTAGCGCGTCCCACGTGGGATAAAAAGTATCACCGCCCTTTGCTTGAATTTTCTTCTCATCATTTAACCGCGCTTGGCGTTTGGTAATAAGTTCATCCTTTAAATGATAGGTAAATACTGCACCAAATAATGGATTTGGTGCCGTGTAAAATGCCGCACCTTGCGATGCTTTATCGCGTCCGCCAAGCGGTGTGCGGGGAATATACATCCACGCTTTTTTTACCGGCATGAGGGCCGCTTCTTTGGCTAATAATTCATCGCTAGCATTGCGTAACGGTGTGAGATCATCAAGCACAAAAAAGCCGCGCCCGAAAGTGCCCACTACCAAATCACCTTCGCGTTTTTGTACCGTAATATCACGCACAGCAATGGTGGGCATACCGCCCTTTAACTGAATCCAGCGACGCCCGGCATCGGGTGAAAAATACAGCCCAAACTCCGTTCCCACATAGAGTAAACCGGCCCTTGTCGGATCTTCAGCCATCGTATGCACGGTGCCGCGCAGGGGCAAATCACCTGCAATAGAAACCCAAGTTTTGCCCCGATCAGCGCTCTTAAGCAGATAGGGTTTGAAGTCGCCCATTTTGTGATTATTAAATGCGGCATAAACAGTGCTGGCATCATGGGTAGAAGCTTTAAGATCAGACACGGCGGCATTAGCCGGAATGCCGATGAGCGCACCGGATTGGCGACCATTTTTACCGCCGTCTTCACTGATTTGCACTACGCCATCATCTGTGCCTGTATATAACAATCCTTCAACGATAGGGCTTTCGGACAACGAAATGACGCTGCCGTAAAGCGATGTGGAATGGTTTTTAGCAACTGCATCTACGCTCCATACCCGACCCATAATTTTTAATTTATTACGGTCAATTTGTTGGCTCAAATCAGGGCTAACCGGCACCCAGTTGTCGCCTCTATCATCGCTACGAAATACCCGTTGCGCCGCAAAATACAAGCGTTTTGGATTATGGGGGCTGATGATCAGCGGCGAATCCCAGTTCCAGCGCAATGGTGCCTCACCCGGCTGTGCGCGGGGCTTAATATCAACGCGCTCACCGGTTTTCCGATCAAAGCGAATCAGACCGCCATACTGCCATGACGAATAAACAATATTAGGATCAGTAGGATCAATGGCAGCAAAAAAGCCATCGCCACCCACCGTCACAAACCAATCTGAATTGACGATACCGCTGGCGTTCATTGTCCGAGATGGCCCACCTAAGGTGTTGTTGTCTTGCGTGCCGCCATAAATATTGTAAAACGGTAGCGCATTATCTACAGCCACACGATAAAACTGGGTGACGGGCAGGTTCGCTTTAAATTGCCAGTTAACACCACGATCCCAAGATTCATACACGCCGCCATCATTACCGTTTACCAAATGATCGGTATCGGCTGGATCAATCCATACGGCGTGATTATCTACGTGCTTATGTTTTTCGCCCAAGCGCTTCCAAGTTTTACCGCCATCTTCGGTAACCATATTGAAAACATCCATTGAATATACGCGGTCTACATTCTTTGGATCAGGTATCAATTCCTGATAATACTGCGGGCTACCGGCAACATAATCGGACTGCTTTGCCCAGCTTTCACCGCGATCATTTGAGCGATAGATGCCTTTATCCTTTATATCTGCAGCTTCAATAATGGCGTAAATTACATCAGGATTCACGGGGGAAACGGCCAAGCCGATACGGCCTAAATCAACCTTTGGAATACCTTTATCCAGCTTGCGCCATGTTACACCGGCATCAGTTGATTTCCAAATTGCGCTTTCAGGACCACCATTTAGCAAGGTCCACTGATGACGGCGGCGCTGATAAGACGAGACATACAGCACTTTAGAATCACGCGGGTCCATCCATAAATCTGATACCCCAGTGTTTTCTGAAACGGTAAGAATAGCGTTCCAGTTTTTACCGCCATCCACTGTTTTATAGAGTCCGCGATCGCCACCGGGTGCCCACAAAGGGCCTTGCGCACTGACGTATACGATGTCGGCATTGCGCGGATCAATAATGATTTTGCCGATATGTTCCGAGGCCTTCAACCCCATGTTTTTCCATGTTTTGCCACCGTCGAGCGATTTATACACACCATCGCCATAACCCACGCTGCGCTGGGAATTATTCTCGCCGCTACCGACCCAAATCACGTTTTCGTTGGTGGGATCAACGGTCACACAGCCAATGGAGTAGGAACCTTCGCTATCAAAAATTGGCGTCCATGTGGTGCCCGCATTGGTGGTTTTCCATACCCCGCCTGACGCCACTGCTACGTACCAAGTGGCCGGTTTATGCGGCACTACCGCAATATCAATGATGCGGCCAGAAGCGACGGCTGGGCCAATTTCCCGCAGCTTAATGCCGGAGAACGTAGCTGCTGAAAATGCGGACTTAGGTTTTGCCGCGTCTGCAACAACCGGTGTTACGGTTTGTGCCCAAACAACATTTGCAAAAAACAGTACTAAAACAGAAGCAAATAATGGCCGCAAGCGCATAGAAAGTTCTTTCAGTAATATCAAAATAATTAACGCACATACCCCGTGCGAGACGCAGAAGCATTAACAACTACATAAATAAAAAATTTATGCGGACGTTACCAATCCGCTACTTCATCAATCAAGTCTTCCATATCATCAGGAATTGGCGCTTCAAACTTTACCGGTTTATTAGTATCAGGATGGATAAACCCTAAACGTCGCGCGTGCAAAGCTTGCCGTGGAAAAGCGTGCAAAACTGCCTGCTGGTTAAGCGATAGGCCGCGGATAGTGCCACCGTATACAGGGTCACCCTCTATAGGCCTGCCACCGTGCAGCATATGCACCCGAATTTGATGGGTGCGACCGGTTTCTAATTTGCATTGCACGAGACTATGAAATTCGAAATGTTCTAGGGTGCTGTAATGGGTAATTGCCAGCTTGCCACCGGCCTCCACTGGCACCACTGCCATTTTTGTGCGGATTTTTGGGTGACGACCAATACCCGTCTGAATCGTACCGGGGTGCTCTACTTCTCCCTGCACCAGCGCCACATATTCGCGCTTTACCGTGCGCGCCTGTAATTGACGCACTAAATTTTGCTGGGCAGGCTCAGTTTTAGCGACAACCATAATGCCACTGGTATCTTTATCGAGACGGTGCACGATGCCCGCGCGCGGCAGCGATGCTGCGTCAGGCAGATGATAAAGTAAACCATTTAGCAAGGTGCCAGTCCAATTACCGTTGGCCGGATGCACCACAATACCAGGCGCTTTATTGACGACCAGCACAAAATCATCCTCATAAATAATATCGAGGTCCATTTCCTCTGGCTCAAACGCGGTTTCTTCGGGGCGTGGTAGCACTTTTACACGAATAACTTCCGTACCTTTTAAACGTGTTTTAGGCGTAGCGCACACTCCATCAAGCCACACGGCTTGATCTTGAATCAAGCCACTCAAGCGGCTGCGAGAATACATTGGCAGCAACTTTGCCAAGGCCAAATCCAGACGCATTCCCGCCAGCGATAAAGTAGTGTGGAACTCTTGATCAAGCGGGTCGGTCAAAGCGTCGTTAGCATCATCATCAAGGTCATCAATGATGTTTGCAGGCTCATCGCCCGTGCTTACGTTATAATCTTGTTCTTCTAAATCAGGTGTTTGCATTGGGGAAGTATGTTTCGATCATTATTTTTAGCTCTACCGTTAGTTTTTGCCTTATCAGCTTGCCAATTCTTTGGCGAAAAGGTCGATCCGCAAAAAACCTGGACAGTGGAGCAGTTTTACAAAGAAGCTAAGGATGAATTGAATGCTGGTAATAATCAAGCGGCAATTAAGCTCTACGAAGCGTTAGAAGCCAAATACCCCTTCGGTAAATACGCCCAGCAATCGCAGCTTGATATTGCTTACGCCCAATATCGCGACGGTGACACCACACAAGCAGCCGCCTCATGTGACAAATTCATTAAACTACATCCTAACCACCAAAACGTGGATTATGCGTTGTATTTGAAGGGTTTGGCATTTTTTAAGCCAGATTTCGGTATTTTAGGCTCAGTATTTAACCTTGACCAAGCCGAACGCGATCCAAAAGCACTCCGTGAGTCGTTTGACGTGTTCAAAGACCTCGTTACCCGTTTTCCCGAAAGCCGCTATGTGGAGGATTCCCGAAGCCGCATGGGCTTTTTAGTGAACTCGCTTGCCAAACACGATTTGGCAGCGGCTCGCTACTACCTAGATCGCGGTGCATTTTTAGCTGCCGTAAACCGCGCGCAAAATATTTTACAACGCTACCCTCAGGCTCCAGCGCTGGAAGGCGCATTAGAAGTCACAGTAGCTGCATATGAAAAAATGGGCATGAAAGATTTAGCGGCGGATAATAGGCGTGTACTACAGAAGAATTTTCCGGGTAATAAATCGGAAAGTGCGGTTGAAAAGAGCGCATGGTGGAAGGTTTGGTAGGCTTTAAAAAATGCTTCAGATTTAATGCGTTTGTTTAGATTTAAAATCGAACACTCTAATAATCGAGGATAATCATGAATACAAAACAAATATCAGCACTTTTAGGCGCAGCAATTATTGCAACCTTAGCAGGTGGATGCGCTTCAGTCGCAACTGAAGCGGGTGATAAATCGCTAATCGAAAAATCAAAATATGCTACAGACTACCGCCGCAACAGCGGCGTAGTGGTAGTTTCAGCCGAACAATTTCAAGACATGGCAAGACGTACGCCATCGGGCTTACGCTAGCCGCATTTAGTATTAGTTAGCTAAAATAAAAAGCCTGTAGATTCCCTAAAGTAAGGAACCTACAGGCTTTTTTGTGCCCTAAAAGTCACCAAGCCTACCCTTCACCACCCAACGCCGTCAGCAAATCCGCTTGGGCATTGCGCCGTACCACTTTGCTTCGCGCTGATAATTTGGTGCGCATGTAATTGCCGTCACCATCCATTTCCCAAGCGTTGGTGTTGTCGCTTAAATAGGGTAACAGGCCTTCGTTTATTACCCGCTTTTTAAGCTTGGATGACAGCACCGGCGTGGCGATCTCTATGCGGCGGAAGAAGTTTCGATCCATCCAATCTGCGCTGGAAATATAGACCAAATCGGCACCACCGCTTTTGAAATAAAAAATGCGCGAATGCTCTAAAAAACGGCCAATTACCGAGCGCACTTTTATATTCTCGCTTAAGCCTTTCACACCCGGCCTTAGTGCACAAACGCCGCGCACAATTAAATCAATTTTTACGCCAGCGTGTGAAGCCGCGTAGAGCGCACGAATCACTTCTGGCTCTAGTAAAGAATTCATTTTGGCGATGATATGGGCGGGCTGGCCAGCTTCGGCGTTTTTGGTTTCAATGTGAATGGCTTTAATGACATGATCGTGCATAGTAAAAGGGCTTTGCCACAGGTGCGTAAGCTTGCTTGCACGCCCCAACCCGGTGAGTTGCGCAAACACATCATTCACATCGGCGCAAATGTCGTCTTGGCAGGTTATAAGCCCAAAATCGGTATACATACGGGCGGTGCGCGGGTGATAATTGCCAGTGCCTAGGTGCACGTAACGGCGCAATCCATGGGCTTCGCGCCGTACAATCAGCGCCATTTTTGCATGGGTTTTATGCCCCACCACACCATAAACTACATGGGCACCTACTTCCTCAAGCCGCGCCGCCCAATTTAAGTTAGCCTCCTCATCAAACCGCGCTAGCAATTCCACGACTACAGTCACTTCTTTGCCGCGTTTAGCGGCTTCAATCAACGTTTCCATAATCACACTATCGGTGCCGGTGCGATAAACGGTTTGTTTGATGGCAACGACTTGCGGGTCTTTTGCAGCTTGCTCAATAAACTCAATAACGGGTGCAAAAGACTGAAACGGATGGTGCAGCAGCACATCATTTTTGCGAATAGTTTCGAACAGGCCGACGCCCTTGCCGAGCGATTTTGGAACACCAGCCAAAAACGACGCAAATTTTAAATCAGGCCGGTTAACTTGGTCAGGCACGCTCATTAAACGCACCAAATTTACCGGCCCATTCACACGATATAAATCATCGGCGTCCAATTCAAATTGGGAAAGCAAAAACTGCGTCATCGATTCAGAACATGTGTCGGCCACTTCTAACCGCACCGCATCACCTAAATGCCGCTGCGGTAGCTCGCCTTGCAATGCCGTGCGCAGATTTTTTACTTCCTCATCATCCACAAATAAATCGCTATTACGGGTGGCGCGAAATTGATAGCAGCCGAGCACCTCCAGCCCTGAAAAGAGCTCGCCCACATGCTGGTGTAATACTGAGGTTAAGAAAATAAAATCATTCTCGCCATCAGTTACATCAGCGGGCAATTTAATTACACGCGGCAGTACACGCGGCGCTTGCACAATCGCACGCTGCGCATCCCGACCAAAAGCATCCCGACCACTTAGCTCTACTGCAAAATTTAAACTTTTATTAAACACTCGGGGAAATGGGTGCGCAGGATCGAGCCCAATGGGTGTTAGCAGCGGCATCATTTCTCTAAAAAAATACGCCCTCACCCACGCTTGCTGGGCGGTATTCCAATGCGCGCGGCGCAAAAAACGAATGCCCTCCGCCGCCATTTGGGGAAACAATGCATCATTTAGTAATGCATATTGCTTTGCCACTAGCTCGTGCGCTTCAAGCACGACTCGGGCGAATACTTCCCCTGCGGTCGCTCCGTCAAGCCCGCGAACTGAGGCTTTCAGCTTAATTTGCTCCTTTAATCCGGCGGCGCGAATTTCAAAAAACTCGTCTAAATTTGACGAAACAATCGCCAAATATTTTAAACGTTCGAGCAAGGGAATTTTTACGTCTTCCGCCTGCGCCATCACGCGCCGATTAAATGCAAGAAGCTGCGTTTCACGATTTAAAAATTGCTGGTCTGGTGTCGCTATTAGAGGCAAAGCTTGCATATTTTTCGCGTCGGTTTTATTGGATCGCGCTTTGGTAGACGAAGTTTTTAGCATAATAGTGATATCTTACAGAATTGCGACAGCCTAAATTTAAGTTGTCGCTATTTTGCTTAGCCCCACAAAATACGACACTATCGTTACGAGTAATTTTTATCTGTCCGTCCTATGACATACTCATGAGAATTTAATCATTAAACGACTGACCTACCGATGCCAAATCGCATATTGCCTATTAGCTTGCCTGAAACCTTGGCCGCCGCTGATTTAGGATCAAACAGCTTTCACCTACAAATTTCACGCGTGGTCGATGGTCAGCTTTATATGCACGATTCCTTAAAAGAAACTGTGCGCCTAGGCGCTGGTATTACCGCCGACAAGACCATTGAGCTTAAAACCGCTGAACGCGCATTAAACGCGCTAAAAATATTTGGTGAACGATTGCGCGGCATGCCGCCCACCTGCGTGCGTGCGGTGGGCACCAACACGTTTCGGGTAGCGAAAAACGCGAAAGAATTTGTGCGCGCTGCAGAGGCGGCACTGGGATATCCAATCGAAATTATTGCGGGCCGCGAAGAAGCGCGGTTAATTTATTTGGGCGTAGCGCACGGCCTGCCACCCATGAGCGCTGAACGTTTAGTAGTAGATATTGGCGGTGGCTCAACGGAATTTATCATCGGCACACGCTTAAAGCCAAAGCTTGCAGAAAGCCTATACATGGGCTGTGTGAGCTATTCAGAGCGCTATTTTGCTGACGGCAAATTTGATAGAAAAAGTTTGCGCCTAGCCCAGTTTGCCGCACAACGTGAACTTGAAACCATCGCT
>JANMDR010000247.1:0-1720 GCA_031376425.1 Betaproteobacteria bacterium | reverse complement strand
CAATGCTGCAGATCCTTATCTGCAGCATTGGCCTGGGCAGAAACCCGTGGATGTTTAACTAACGACAACTCATACTCTTTTACTATAGAATCCATAATACCAATCACCCAGGGATAATAATCTTTTACATCTATTTCCTCCTGCGGATCAACGCGTAAATCGAAAAGCCGTACAAGATTGTCTGGATCGGGGTCAGGCATTTCTGTTTTAAAATTGTACCATAACTTCCAGTCATGCCATTTAACGGCCATCACATTACCAGTGCGGTTCAGATATAGTACACTTTCTCTATTTGATCGTTGTTGCTTTCCTTCTATAAAAGGTAACTGATTGATGCCATCAATTATGCGATCATTAGTAGATATGTTGGAAGCTCCCGCTGCTGCAGCAATGGTAGCATATAAATCTACTTCATGAATAATTTCGTTGGATAACTGTCCACTTTTAATACGGCCTGGCCAACGAATTACACAGGGTGTACGAATGCCGCCTTCCATAGCAGAATTATAATAACCTCTCCAGGGACCCGGTGAACCCCGCCAGGGTCTTCTCATTTCTGCACCGTTATCGGTACACCAAATTACCAGGGTGTTTTTTTCAATTCCCGATTTTTCCAATTGCTTTAGAATCAAACCAACATTGTAATCAACATCTGCCATTGCATCACCCATATCTCCGGCACCCGTTACACCTGTCTTATCCGGATGGGGTAGTGCAGGAAAATGAAGTTGTGTCATCGGGTAAAAAAGAAAAAATGGTTTTCTTTTTTCCACATTTTTTTGTATAAAATTTACGCCTCTTTCTGCAGCTTCCCGGTCGATGGTACGTCTCGTTTGCAGATCAAAAGGCTTAACTTTTTTTGAAGTTTGTCCAGCCACTCCCTCCCATATGTAGGGAATTTCTTTATTTTTCGGAAACCCTTTCATAGAAGTAAATTGCGCATAATGGCTGGTGTTAGGTATTCCGTACCATTCGTCGAATCCCTGGTTGGTGGGTTCCCGTTTTCCCAGCCAATTTTCACTGCCAAGGTCCCATTTGCCAAAAAGTGCAGTAGCATATCCCTCGCCCTTCAGGTATTCCGCTATAGTATTCTCCCATAAAGTAGTGCCTGCATAATAGTCATCTCCGGCGCGGGTGGCATATCGGCCGGTTAGTAAGGCAATGCGGGAGGGTGTACAGGAATATTCTACATTAAAGTTGGTTAAGCGGATACCATCAGCGCCTAATTTATCGATATTGGGTGTAGGCACTCCGCGACTGCCTCCATAAGAACTTACTTCACCAATACCAATATTATCAGGAAATATCAATACGATGTTGAGCCTGTTTTGTGAATAAACAGGAAAAAATAATAGTTGTAGAAAAAAAATCAGGAGCAGTCTTTTTCGTTTATTTTTTTTCATAACTCAATTTCATTGTTAAAATATAGTCGTTTTTATTGAACTGGTCCTTTACGAATAGTGCTTTTTGTTCAGCAGCAATAGTTGAAAAAAATTGGCCAGAATTGTAAGCCGATTAAAGATACTGATTTGGAAATATATTCAATAACTCCCCGAATTCAGGTTAATCGGAATAAGGCTTCCTGGTGTTTTAGGAATTGTCTTTTAAATGTCATACTGCATTGCAGAGCGTAATGTGTTTTTTTTGTTAAGATGGATAAATTATATCAAACCATTTCGCAAATATTTCTTATCATGCAGGAAATATTATTTATTGAATG
>JANMDR010000229.1:0-10052 GCA_031376425.1 Betaproteobacteria bacterium | reverse complement strand
TATATTTCGCCCCCCTCCTCCACAGAGCGGAATTGCACCGCGCTTGCTGTCGCTCACCTCCACGGGATGAAAATGAAATATCATCATTAGTATTCGGTTGCGAGTGTGGCCTGCTCACTAAGCTTTACACAAAATTGCTATTTATTGCTTTTTTATAAATCCTGAGGTAATGTGCACGTATGACTCTTTTCTCATCAAGCCTTGTCAAGTACGCAATCACTGTTGGTGAGATGTCATTGACTTATTCTCCGGTACTGGTGGTATTAATTTTAGCAATCCTTTTCCTTATCACCTTATTTGTTGCCTATCGCGGCATTATGCGGCTTGCAGACCGCTGTAAATCACTCGATGTTTCTTGGAAAGGCCTCAGCTTCATCGCCGCCGACAGCAGTGGCAACAGCAGCGGCAAGAGAAATACCCAGCTGCAGCGCCCGCCCAGCAATCCACGTTCGCCCAAGCCGCTTGCCCAACCAACGCCACCACAGCTCGCACCACCTAACCCACCCAAATCACCCCCCCGCCGCAAACCCAAGCAAAAACCCCAAAGCAAACCATGACAAAGCCACAAAACCCATCAACCCCATTAATCAAAGCACCAACCCCAGAAGCCGCCAAAACCGCATGGGCGCGGCTGCCGGAAAAATCGCGGCGCGGGGTGGTGGCGCAGGCTTACGCCCGCGTGTTTGATCTGCTTAACCCACAAGGAGACGCATCGCTAACCACTGTGCTAGAAACCCTATTCCCTGAAGAACCTCTAGAACAGGCGCACTTAGCGCTAAAAACCCAATTTTCCAACCGTCCGCCCAAGCTTGCTAAGGACCAAATTGCCTTGCAGTTAAAAACTAGCCGTGTAAGTTTGCAAGCGGGCGAGCAACAGGCGGCAAGTTTTGCCAAGGCGGTGGTGTGGTTTGAAATTCCCGCTCGTGTGGATGCAGCAAACCTTGCCCCCGTCACCAATCCGGACGTAGCCGAACGCTTTGGCGAAACCCTCGCCAGCAAAATGCTGGGTAGCGAAATTATTGAGCACACTAAATCAGAAGACCTGCGCAAGGCCGAGCTCGACCAAGCCGAAAGCAAATCAAAGGCGACGCTAAACAACGGCGCACCCTACAAAGTACACGGCATCGGTGAAGACGCGGAAGATGAGGAATTCGGCCTGCGGCAAGCTGCGCGCGCCGACGAATTTGAAGAATCGCTAGCCTTGCAGGCCAAGCAACTCAGCGCAGGCGATGGCAGAAGCAACACAGCAATTGCGGTGCAAACAGCAGATGAAAACCACCCCGTAGCCCTCCACGCCATGCTGCAATGGGCTCAGGATAGTGAGCCAACCGCGCAGCGCTTACTGGTGCTTTTAGGTGACTACGGCACCGGTAAAACCAGCCACGGTCAGCAATTTACCCGCGTCCTCAACAACAAGATTGACCACCCCAAATGGCCTCGCGAAGCCCTTGGTGAAAAAGCGCAGAAAGCCCTATTTATAGACCTTTCCGAACTTTCTGGTGTGAGTAATTTGGCGGGGCTATCGCTAGAAGAAATGCTGGTGCTAGTGCTTAAAAAACGCGACGGCGTTCGCATTCAAAGCACGTCCGATATTGCCCCCTTGCTAGCCGATGCCCGCGCGGGTCGCCTCATCATGGTGTTTGATGGCTTGGATGAATTACTAAAAAACGATAGCTTAGTGCTGCATAAAGTATTTGACCAAATTCTGCGGGTGATAGAGCCTTCTGTAAATAGCACAAGTACACAGCAGCCTAAAGCCATCATCAGTTGCCGCAGCCATTATTTTCGGGATATTGAAGCCCAGCACAGTTTTTTTACCGCTCGCAGTCGCGGGGGGGTGACCGGTAGTGACTACCTCATGCTCACGCTGCTGCCCTGGGGCAATGAGCTAATTGAGAGCTACCTCAGCAAACGGCTTGGTAATGATGCCCCGCGCCTAATTAAAATCATCCATAACACCTATAACCTCGAAGAACTTGCCACACGGCCAGTGCTGCTGTCGATGATGAGTGAGCACATTATGGCTTTGCTGAAACAAAGCGACGAAAGCGGCAAGATAACTGCGGCGGATTTATACAACCTCACCGTTGCGAGCTGGATTGAAAGAGACAACGGCAAGCACCGCATTAGAGGCCACCAAAAGCCTCTATTAATGGGCGCTTTGGCGGCGGCAATGTTGGATAGCGAAGAAGAGGCTTGGCCGGTAGATAGGCTTGATGCTTGGCTGCTGCGCACCATCCATATGCTGTTTCCAGGCAACTATGAAATCAGCGAGCTTGCCAGTATTCAAGAAGATCTTCGCACCGCCACCTTCATCGTGCGCACCGGTGCGCGGGGTTTCAGCTTTGCACATAAATCCTACAGCGAGTATTTTGTGGCAAGGTTTATATTAGATGGCGTGGATCAAGTGCGCTATGGGAATATGGCGGCAGAACAGTTTCATCGCCTGTTGCCAGTTCACGAGTTGAATCGTGAAGCGACGCAGTTCTTAACAGAGCTTTGGAAGGCGGATTGCCAGCGCTTCAACAAGCGGGATACGGTTGCACGAGCGGAGTTGTTGATTGGGATACTGCAGCGAGAGGAGGTGACGAAGCCGGCGGTTAAGTTCTGGCTCTCTGGAATGCCGCTGTTGGAGATAGTTATGAAGACAGCACCAGGGCTTCACAGAACACTTTGGAAATTTTTGCTTTTTTACACAAAATCACTGTTTAACGAATTGAGTCCAGCATGCGATAAACCTATTAATTTGCGCGGCTTGGCTTTTAGGCGTGAAGTGTGGGCTGATGCCGACCTGCACAAGCTTCCGGCACTGAATCTCTGTGGGGCCATTCTGTATCGCACACACGCGCAACACATAAAATTTGGTAAAGTTATTTGCGATGACAATACGGATTGGTCGTGGGCAGTGTTGCGTAACTGCGACACAAAAAAAATTCTGTGGAACGACGCGCAACTGGAGGGACTGCGGTTACGCACAACCAATACTCGTGAAACCGCGCATTACCTCAACGCGTCGCTCGCTGGAGCGTGGACGGTTCCTATCGCAGTCGAGAGCTACGCATCACCCATGTGGCCGTCCCAGACCGAATACCGCCCCGCATCTACGCTCGACAAGCTCGGATGGGATGTGCTTTTGGACTTTGCGGTGACGACAGATTGCGTATATTTGCTTCGACTAGCGAATGAAGAAGTTGTGACATATCAACCTAAAGAAGTTAACAACAAAACCGGCGCAACCTTTGTAACGGAAAACGGTGATGCATGCTTGACCGCAGTTGCGGATGGAAGTATTTTTTTGTGGAACCAACGTTCTCGTCAAGTCGAACGACAAATGACGCCAGAAAACAAAACCGACAAAAACGGCAACCTAATCCGCCGCTACAGCGTCCCCAATCCGCCCCCCCCCTTCGAACCCTCATGGGCAGAATTTGACGAGCAAGGCCGCTTACTCGCCTACAACGATGCCGCTGCCGAACATTGGCTATTTCGTATTCGCGACGGCGTGGCCGAGCCTATTGAAGCGGCGCTGTGATGGTGGCTGGCGTTATTGACGGCTTAACGCCAACACACTGCCAACACACCGCCACCGCACTGCACGCAGTTTAGGCCTGCTTTATTGAACCCTGATACCGCAGAACGGTTGCATCATCGGTTAACAGGGTAATTCCTTCAACACTAGATTGCGCAATCAGCAATCTATCAAACGGGTCTTTGTGTATTGGCGGTAGCGCATCTATAGCCACCACGTGCTCGCTTAGAATCGGTACCTCGCGATACCCATTGTCAATCAAACCGCGCCGTAACATGCGTGCATCAACCTGAAAGTCGGGTCGGTTAAGCCCGCGCTTGATCGCAATTTCCCAAATGCTCACAACACTCAATAACAACCAAATTATAGTAACTCGTTTTCTGGATCAGCCATCAACGCCCGCGCCCCTAGTGGCACGCAATCAATGCCAGCAGCGGCCCAAATCAACAGTTGGGTATCCAGTAGCAGCTTCATGCCTCCCCTGCAAACAAGGCCTGAATCTCGCTTGCCCCCATCGTGTTAAAGTCCGCTGGCACCTTGATTTGCCCTGCCATGAATCCAAAGCGCTTGGTGTGCGCAGGGGTATCTAGCGCCACCACCTTCACCATCGGCTTACCCGCTTTAGCAATCACAAACGATTCGCCACGCGCCGCCATCTCAACCAATTTTGAAAGCTGTGTTTTAGCGTCATGAATATTATAGGTTTGCATAATTAGCTCGATCAACTTAATTTAGTCGCTTAAGTTTATACCGATTCTGGCAGGCGCTGCAATCATCGGTATTTATCGCACAACGCGTTGGCCCTAATATCTCTTTACTGGCAGCGCTTATGCTCGGCAGCGCGGCAATCTTCCCCTTTGGTACGCGGGCACAGCATGCCCCTCGGGAATCCCCCTTCAAAACTATCCGCCTGCCGCGCCGTCACAAAGGGGAATGCTGATGCATCATTGCTTGTTGATAGACTGCTCAATCACATCAACGATATCAGCAACACCAATGATGAACACCCCTGCTTCGCCCTTATCAACAGCACGCTTCCAAATTTCATAACCTTCGCGGTATTCAGGGTTTACGGCACTTTTGCCGGTGAGTTTAATCAGGCTCTGCTTCAGCGTTGCGCCCGAAACCGGAAAGTGCGGAAGCTCTGTTGAAAAGCCACCCGCAATCACTGGATTTTTAACCTTCACTGCCGATACGCTAATGTGAAAAACCTTACCCAACTTCGGCACGGATTCAATCTTATTAATCAGCACGCGCGAACCCTCCTCACCCGAACGTGTTTTATAGCTCCATACCTGCCCCTCGGCGAACTCCTGCGCGGCGGCAATGCGAAACGAAGATAGTAGGGACATGATGAACAGCAGACGGGTCACTTAGAGTGCGTTGAGCTTCTTAAAGAGGCTATAAAGTTCAATGAAAGCTAGGCAAGCAGCGGCTATTAAAGTACTGTTTGACACGCGTTTGTGATGCAACAGATATACTGTGACCACACAAAATTCTACACCCAAACCTACTCAATCAGGAGCCGTCTTGGAGAAGCGATATCAAGTATTCGTAAGCAGCACATTTCGTGATCTGGAGCAGGAGCGGCAAGAGGTCATGCAGGCGCTCCTTGAATTAGACTGTATACCATCGGGTATGGAACTCTTTCCAGCGGCCAATGGATCGCAGTGGGATCTTATCAAAAATGTAATTGATGACTGCGACTATTACGTACTAATATTAGGTGGCCGCTACGGCTCACTTGCGCCTGATGGCATCGGCTATACAGAAAAGGAATACCAGTACGCACTCTCGATCGACAAGCCAACTATAGCCTTCCTACATCGCAATCCTGACAATATCCTCGCCAAAAACACAGACGCTACCGATGAGGGCAGAGAGAAGCTTTAAGCGTTTCGCGCGTCAGTTGAGAAAAAGCTCTGCAAGCAATGGGAATCAGCACAGGAACTTGGCTCGGTTGTCAGCAGAAGCGTGATGAAATTGATCAAATCAAGTCCGGCTGTTGGCTGGGTGCGTGCTGATAAACTGGCTGACGAAGACGCAACACGAGAAATTTTGCAACTGCGCCGCCGCGTTGACGAGTTACAGACCGAACTATCCCAAGCACGCATTTTTGCGCCGAAAGGCTCGGAAGACTTGGCTCAGGGAGAAGAGAAGTGCACCGTCAACTTCTCTTTTATCGCAAAATTGGTTGAGACCCGCGAACACAAAAACTATCAAACCGGCTTTACTCCCACATGGAATAAAATTTTTGCATGTATAGCGCCGTTGATGATTCACGAAGCCAATGAAGCAGCGCTGAAGGAGGCGTTAGACTACCTCTCGTGGCAAGAAAATTATGATCAGCTGCAAAAGAGAAAAGATCTAGCCGGCGGTCGGTTCTATAAATTCGAAATCCAACCGAGTGACTTTCAACTCATCAAAGTGCAATTGTGCGCGTTAGGACTCATTACAAAAAATGACAAAGCGAGAAGCTTCAAAGACTACGGCACGTACTGGACCCTTACGCCCTATGGCGGCGAAGTAATGACACAACTGCTTGCTATTCGGCGTAATAATGTTAGCGCAGCAGCAAGCAATGAGGTTGTCGTTGTTGAAGAAACGTAGGCTAAACCCTTTTTCTACCGGGCCGATGCAGGCAACCGCTACCAAGCAAAAATTAGCTGAAAAAATTTAGCCACCACTTTCGAATGAGCCGATTGCAATTTGTCGATAGCGCACCATAAACAATCTCATATCGCTAATTACGCTTTATCGTCTACACCGCATAATGCTGTGATTACACGTGGAAAGCTTATGATAATTAAGGTATAGTTTTTATATTATGAATTTTTTCGAGTTTGACGACGCAAAAAGTAAATCTAATCGTCTAAAGCACGGTATTGATTTCGTTGAGGCGCAACGTTTATGGGGCGACCCAATGCTGTTAGAAATTCCAGCTAAAACAGTTGATGAACCGCGTTATTTGGTGATTGGCCTTCTTGATGGCAAGCATTGGTCGGCAGTGATTAGCTATCGGGCGGAAAATATTCGGTTAATATCCGTCCGACGCGCACGCATGGAAGAGGTGGCACTTTATGAAAGCTAAGAAGTTTGAGCAATTATTTGATGATGGCGGCGAGTTGACCTCTGCTTTGGATTTATCCAACGCTAGGCGCGTTCTACAAACACAAAAACGGGTAAACGTGGATTTCCCTACTTGGATGATTGATTCGCTTGATCGTGAAGCGAGCAAATTGGGGGTAACAAGGCAGTCAATCATTAAAGTTTGGTTAGCCGAACGTCTTGAGGCCAGCGCGGCTAATGCTACGCGCTAAATGGTTATTAGCAACACGAAAATCAACAATATCGCGCAGATCACCACTGCCGGGCGAAAGATTTTTCGCCCCCGCAATGCGTGGCGCATCGATTACAAAAATCTCCCCACCGATATATAAAATAACAAGTAATGCTTGACAAGCATTCGTTTAAAGACGAATGTTATGCCTTTATGAAATTAAGCATTACCTAGCCGAAGATGGCGAGCGTGATTTATTTCTAGAGTGGTTAGGTGCCATGAAATATACTGCCGCCAAAATTGCCGTAGTGCGACGCATCGCGCGCGTTGAGCAGGGTAATTTTGGTGACCATAAATTTTGTCGCGATGGTATTTGTTAGCTACGCATCGATGTTGGGGCTGGTTATCGCGTTTATTACGCGACTGTTGGTAGTTACGTTGTATTGCTGTTTGGAGGCGGGGATAAACGTACGCAAAATGCGGATATTGATCGCGCTTGTAAATACTTGCAGCTATGGAAAAAGGAGAATTTGCAATGACAGCTAAAGATCATGATGATGCAATGGCGGAAATGTATCGACAGGACCCTGTATTTGCGCGGCAGGTTATCAATACTATTCTTGCCAATGGTAATCAGGGTGAATTACTTGTTGTATTACGGCATATGGCAAAAGCATTTGGCGGTGTTCAAGCTATTGCCGAACAAGCGCAGCTAAACCCAACACAGCTTTACCGCACTCTGTCTGCCGAGGGCAATCCGGCGTTAAGCAGTTTTTCGGCAATCCTTAAGGCGATGAATATGCGCTTAACTGTGCAACCTTTATAGACCGTAACGCCCCCCCCCGCAACGCCGGACAACGTAAACCGTAGGGGCGAATCATCATTCGCCCGCCAACACATAAAATATGACGGCGGCAATTTTCACCACCGCAGGCGAAAGATTTTTCGCCCCTACGAAGGGCACCGTGGTTTTATTCCGCACCGCAGAAAAAAGCACCCCGTAACGTCCCCATACTTTTTCGAATAACGTGTTTGCAATTTTTTAGTGCCGAATTATAATCAATCTCAGTGGGGCTTCTTGCGCCCACCAAAACCTTGCTGTATCCAGCGGTTTTAAAAACCAACAGCCCGCCTTGTGCGGGCTTTTTAATTCCTGCCCGCCTTGTGCGGGTTTTTTTATTGGTCGGCTCAATAAGGAACCATCATGATCGCCACCCCCCCCACTTTGCAGTATCGTATTTGGGAATCACTTCACGCTGATGGCGCTAAAACGCGGCGGCGCTTGCAGCATCAGTTGGGGGTGGAGTATCCACTGCTGTATCAGGCGTTGACGCGCTTGCAGGCTAAGGGCTGCATTACGGTTTTGGATGAGCTAAACAACGACGGCGAGCAGGTGTATCAAGCGGTTGCTGATAGCGCACCGGCACGCACACCGAGTGCGGCGCTGAAGGGCCATGCACAGCATAAAAATAAGGCGCAGGCACAGGAGATGGTGCAAAAATTATTTAGCCGCCAAAGCCTGTACGACATGCTGAGCAATCAGCAGCCTGTAGCTTGATGATGTTCTACTATCAACGCTTTAAGGGAATAGCTGATAGCAATAATATGAGCGCTCTGAGTTTTTAAAAAAGCGCACGTGACAAAATCAATGGCAAAAGAAAAAAGTACGGCGGCGGCAAAAACTAAGGCTACCCCTCCCCCCCCAACTACTGCGCCGCAGCTTTCTCTAGTAACGCCACAGCCACCCGTACCAGTAGAACCAATGGCACCACAAGCTCCACCGCCACTGCCATCGCCCCTAACTGCCTTACCACCCCTACCCCAAGGCTGGTTAAATAGCCTAGTTCGCGAAGCCTTAAGCCGCGACAATTGTTTGGTGGCGCAGCAGATTATTGCTACACATGTGGCGTTGGCGCTGGATGGCAATCTTAAGAGCGCGGAATTCTTGTGGGACCGCGTAGAAGGCCGTTTAGCGCAGGCTGCCAAGCCTAGTGGCGATGCGGATAAAGCCGTAGCGGTTAAAAACATTACGGTTTCTTTCGTGGATGCACCGCATCGTGAATGAATCTGAGAACCTAGATGTAGAGTTGCCCAAAAAGCTAAAGTTTTTGCTTACTGAGAAGTGGCGCTATAAGGTGGCCTATGGTGGCCGTGGTTCAGCTAAATCATGGAGCTTTGCGCGCGCCTTGCTGCTGCGCGGGGCGAAGCAGAAGGAACGCATTTTGTGCGCGCGCGAAGTGCAAAAATCAATCAAGCAATCGGTACATAAATTGCTAGAAGACCAGATTAAAAATTTGGGGCTAAGCGATTTTTATACAGTGCTGAGTACCGAAATTCGCGGTGAAAATGGTACGGAAATTTATTTTAGTGGGCTATCCGATCAAACAGCAGATACGCTTAAATCATTTGAAGGCGTTACCCTGTGTTGGGTGGAAGAAGCGCAGGCAGTCACTGAAAAAAGTTGGGATATATTAACGCCCACTATTCGTGCTGAAGATTCTGAAATATGGGCTACCTATAACCCAGATTTAGATAGCGACCCAACACATAAGCGCTTTGCGCTGGATACGCCAGCTAACTGTAAAGCGGTGCTGCTTAACTATATTGATAATCCCTGGTTTCCAGAAGTGTTAGAAACCGAGCGGCAAGAGCTGCAGCGTACGGACATTAAAAAGTATAAAAACATTTGGCTAGGCCAGTGTAAAGCCGCTGTGGATGGCGCGGTGTATGCAGATGAGGTGGAGGAGCTACAAACGTCAGGACGCGCGGGTGTGGTGCCTTACGATGCGCGGCTGAAGGTGCACGCGGTGTGGGATTTGGGCTGGAATGATTCTATGTCAATCATCTTAGCCCAACGCCAAGCTTCAGAGCTGCGCATTATCGGTTTTATGCAGGATAACCACCGCACTTACGAATACTTTAGTGAGCTGCTGAAAGCCAAAAAATACAACTGGGGTGCGATGTGGCTACCCCATGACGGCATGCACAGAAACCCGATTACAGCAACTTCACCCAAGGAGACTTTAGAGGCTTTTGGCTGGACTGTGGAAGCCGTGCCTAACGTTGCAATTGAAACTGGCGTGACGGAGTTGCGGCAAAGTTTTAAATCATTTTATGTTGATAAAAAAGAGTGCGCAGCCCTACTTGAATGCTGGCGGCGCTATCGCCAAAAAATTAATAAATTAACGGGCGCGATTGAAACCTACGTACACGATCAGTATAGCCACGGTGCCGATGCATCGC
>JANMDR010000223.1:0-5750 GCA_031376425.1 Betaproteobacteria bacterium | reverse complement strand
GTTTTTGTCTGCAGTATCACCACTTGCCCAGCTTAAAGTCCCTGATGTTGCTACATAATCACTACCAGCGATTGCCGTACGGTTCGCGGTTGCAAAATTCACGCTAACACTACCTACCGAATTATTGGTGCGCTTGACCGGAATGAAGATAACGCCAGAGTTTTCACCAATGGCAGCCGTTGCCGTAGCAAACTGTATTTGCGGTAACGTTGGCACTGTCAGATTGACCGTAACAATAGAGGGTGCGCCCAAAACTGTACCAACCACGTTGCTAAGGACAATGGCAAAACTGCGGATATCGTTGGTGTTTGCGTTTAGCAGCGGTATGCTAATGCTTTTCGTTGTGGTGTCGCCATCGGGCCAACTCAAGGTACCGGATTGCGCGGTGTAATCAACACCACTCACTGCACTGCCATTGACAGTTGCGAAATTAACGCTCACTACACCCGCATTGCCACCGAGACGCTGAACCGTAAACACTGCCGTTCCGGCGTCGCGCCTAACTGATACACCACCAGCACCACTAAACGCCAAAACACCCGCCTGCGAACCGCTCACCACGGATGCCCGAAAACCCGACAACGTTTGCCGCACATTGTTAAACGCTTTGGCCACGTTTGCTTGGCTGGCAATATTGGTTTCGGCAATGCCACATGGCGCGTTTACGCCGTTTCGTGCTGGGCATTGAAAATCTGGATTTGAAAATTTAAAAACTGTTGGTAACTGATAACTCATGATCGTACCAAAATCGCTTGGTGCAGATACGGCACAGTTATTCGTGCTCGTACAATTTCCTGAGCCCCATCCATACGAGTATGGAAAAGACCCGTGGGTGCCGTTAGATCCGGGCGTGCCCGCATTGGCACGATCATGTGCTCCGCCCATATTGTGGCCAATTTCATGAATCAACACAACGTCACAGCCACGCACACAACCGGTCGTGACTGAGAACATGAATCCGTTAGAACCCGCATAGTTTTGACCGGCAAAACCGCCGACCCAGCCAACGCCGCTACCACCAGTATTACTGCCATCGCGCCACAGCGCCACAATATCGGCACCATATTGGTTGCGCAATGCCGCGACGCCTGCAAACGCGCCAGCGCCCGTTGTAATATTGTTTAGCGTGGTGGAATTATTTGAAGCGACAT
Source organism: Betaproteobacteria bacterium (assembly GCA_031376425.1). Classification (GTDB taxonomy): domain Bacteria; phylum Pseudomonadota; class Gammaproteobacteria; order Burkholderiales; family Usitatibacteraceae; genus JANMDR01. The sequence continues at coordinate 4,599 of JANMDR010000223.1, read as the reverse complement.
TATCGTTAAAATCAATGGCGGTATGGTGTACTAAGCGCAACGTAATAGCGACATCGCTATCAATATAGGATTGATTCGCACGGGCAACAATTTGTGCCAAGCGCGTTGCCAATCCACTGCCCAAATTCGCTTGAAATTGCGGCGTATATAGGATCATCAAATCAACCACCACTTGTGGCGTGGGTGCTACTTGGGATGCAATTTTTTCCTCACCACCGCTTCGGGCATTGGCACTTTGAGTTCTATTTTTTTGCTCGTTGATAGCAAAGCTCACCTGCTGATCAATTTGCTGTTGTAGCTCAGGTGTTACTTCGCTTACAGTATAAGGGACCGCTGGTTGGCAAAACTCCTTCGGCTCGTTGGTACGTTCTGCGGTTTCATTTACCAACCACTCATATGCACCACCAGGGGAAAGCCGCCATTCGCCTGTCGGTGTCATAATTGCTCCGAAAGTACCCGCAGTACTCGTAGAAATAATGGCACGGAAGCGATTCCCAAATAGTGCCGAACGACCTATCCACGTGGTGGTATCGCCATTTCGGACCAGTGCCGTATCCATTTCAAACGCATGGGTTTTGCCGTCAGGGAGCGCGAAATTTAAAACATCGCCCACGCTGCTAGCGCGAATAGTGGCGTGATCAAGCTCTACTGCCAAAGCCGACGCTGTTGGCAGAGCGTACTCCTTAGAAATGCCGCTGGCGCTAGTAAATGCGCCCATCGTGTCCCGCATGGACTTAGCCGCTTCGGCCGCTAATTTTTTGGTTTGCTGCTTCTGCGCCATGGTGGGCTCAATGATCCGTAACACGCTACCTTCAAAGGGCGTCGCCGCCGTGTGCGTTAGCGGCGTTGACGCTTTAGCAAGCGCATTTGCGCCCCCGAAAAAACTGAGCAAGGTAAGTAACGCTACGAACATCACTGCAGAGAAACGCTGACGGGAAATGGATAATTTCATGGCAAACACTCCAAAAATGAACGCATTAATTCAATCGAATCTCTTCGACTTTACGCAAATAAGTGTATCAGCAAGCCTCGTCAGTGTGTAACCAAACACGAGTGAAGGTGCGAAAGTGCACTGCCCAACGGTAACCTTGGGAAGCGCCACATCCTGTATAGGCAAGATAGCATCCAAAGCGTTACTAAAAATTACTATAAACAACGCTCCAATAAAAATACCCCAAGAAAGCCGTACGGGTTTCTTGGGGCATTATTTAAGGTGCCGCTTAATTTAATTTGCCTAAAAATAAGCGTTAAATTTTACGCTTCGAGCAACGTTAAGATACTTTTCAACTCCGTGCGCACATCGTCCATTTGTAGCGTAGTTGCCGTGGTACGGCTTCCCAGCGCTACAATACTAGGGCTTGCCGCGCGCGTAGCAGTAGATTGTGCGATCGCACCTGACCCAGCGCTCGGCTCTTCCAAGCGATTACGTGCGCCGTTGATTGTGAATCCATGCTCATAAAGCAATTCACGAATGCGGCGGATGAGTAGTACTTCATGGTGTTGGTAATAACGTCGATTACCACGACGTTTCAATGGCTTGAGTTGCGTGAATTCTTGCTCCCAATAGCGCAGTACGTGGGGTTTTACACCGCATAATTCACTTACTTCGCCGATGGTGAAATAGCGTTTTGCAGGAATGGCAGGAAGCGCCACTTGCGATAGCAATGCGGAATTTTGCGCCTGAACTAGCGGTGGCGCGGACGACGAAGGCAACGTATTAGTTGGTTCCGTTTCCATTAAACGACTTCTCCACTAAACTTTTAAGTTTTTGACTTGCATGGAAGGTGACAACCCGCCGCGCGCTGATTGGAATCTCTTCACCGGTTTTTGGATTGCGACCGGGGCGCTGTGGTTTGTTACGAAGCTGGAAATTTCCAAAACCGGAAAGCTTAACGCAATCCCCCCTTTCGAGGGCCGTGCGAATTTCTTCAAAGAACGATTCCACCATATCTTTGGCTTCGCGTTTGTTGAGACCCACTTTGTCGAACATGAGGTCAGCTAATTCCGCTTTAGTTAGCGTAAGTGCCATAAAATATGCTTATTTATCTGAGGCTTGCGCCAAGTTCATCAGAAACTACTTTAACAATCGCCGCTATCTTTTGATCAGCTTCAATGTCGGTTAAAGTGGATTCAGTATCCTGCATAACTACCCGAAACGCAAGGCTTTTCTTACCAGCGGGCAGGTTTTGCCCACGGTATTGATCGAATAGCGCAAAGTCAACAACTTGTGTCGGCATTTGCTTATTAACCACATCTAGCACCTGCTGAGCGCGCACCGTCTCATCCAAAATAAAGGCGATATCGCGGCGCACACTTTGCATTTTAGACACACCAGTAAAACGCGGTGCAGGCTGATTTAATAGACTTAATGTATCAACTTCAAACACAATAGGCGCAGTGCTCAGTCCATACTTTTGCTGTAATTTCGGGTGCAGTTCACCGATAAAACCAACTACCTTATTGTCAATAATCACATTCGCACAGCGTCCGGGGTGGCACGCTGCGTAACTGCTGATTGGCTCGAAACGTGCAGCTGCGCCGTTCAAAAGTGTCAGCAGATCACCTTTAACACTAAAGAAATCCACCGCTTCAGCTTTGTTTTCGCCCCATTGCTCAGGAAAGCGGGCACCGTAAGCAATACCGGCTAGTTTTTCTGGCTGCTGCACTAAATCCGCGCTATCAGCCAAAAAGCAACGCCCTATTTCAAACAGGCGCAGCCGTGCTTCACCGCGATTTAGGTTTGAAACCACGGTTTCTACCAGACCACTTAACAACGACGTGCGCATTACATTCATGTGGCTGGCGATGGGATTAGCCAACACCACCGGTGCTGGCTTACCGGTAAATGCCAATTCTGCAGTGTCGCTAATGAAGCTGTAATTGATCACTTCTTGATAACCACAGCCCACCATGGCGCGGCGTAAGCCCTTGCGACCACGTGCGCCTTCAGGTTCTGGCAACATGGGTATCCGGCTTTGCGGAGCACGTACGGGAATAGCATCAAAACCCATGCTTCGCGCTATTTCTTCAATGAAATCTTCTTCAATATTTAAGTCGAAACGGTAACTAGGCGGCGTTACTAGCCAGCTTTGTGCATTTCCATCATTGGACTCAACCACAATGCAATTAAGCGCTTGCATGGTGGCCAGCATACTAACTTCGCTACATGGCACGCCTAACAACTTCACTACACGGTGTGGCCGCACCCGCACTGCTTTAGGTTGCGGTACTGCGCCATCCGCTTGAGAGATAGGACCAATTTGTGTTTCTGGCGTACCGCAAATTTGGATTGCTAATGTTGTTGCGTACTCAATACCGGACGCACAGCTTTCTGGATCCACGCCACGTTCAAAACGGAAGGCAGCATCGGAATTTATCCCTAACTGGCGCGTCTTGCCTTGAATCACGTCGGGGTCAAAATACGCCGCTTCAAAAAACACATTTGTGGTGGCTAAATCAACCATGCTGGCCTTACCACCCATAACACCACCAAGCGCCAAGGGGCCATTCGCATCGGCAATTAAGAGCATATCGGCTGTAAGGGCGACTTCCTGATCGTTTAATAACGTCAGCTTCTCGCCTGCCATCGGGTAGCGCACAACGATATCACCCTGCAATTTATCGTTATCAAACGCATGCATCGGGCGGCCAAGCGCCAAGGTCAAATAATTGGTAATGTCTACTAAAGCAGAAATCGATCGGAAACCAGCACGCTCTAAACGGCGCACCATCCAATCGGGTGTCGGTGCGGCGGCGTTCAAGCCCATAATCACCCGACCACAATAGCGGCTGCACGCTTGCGGTTCTGCCAATGTAATGCCACGAAGATGTGCGGAATTCAGCTTGTTAGGCGTAATCACCAGAGGTGAAAAGGGCATATTTAGCATGGCAGCTAAATCGCGCGCCACACCGTTTACCGACAAACAATCGCCACGATTTGGTGTGAGCTTCAACGTTAAATAAACGTCGTCCAAATCTAAATATTGACGGATAGATTGCCCAATGGGCGCATCTGCGGGCAGCGCCAATAAACCCCCATGCTCCTCGGAGATGCCCAACTCACGGGCAGAACAGAGCATACCGTTCGATTCAACACCGCGTAATTTTGCCGCTTTAATCTCTAAACCGGGCAGCTTCGCTCCAACGAGCGCACAGGGTACGCGCATGCCCGCCGCTACATTCGGCGCACCGCAAACTATTTGCAAGATGGTGCCGGTACCAGCATCCACTTCACATACCCGTAGCTTATCAGCATTGGGGTGCGGAACTACCGTTTTTACTTCGGCAACCACTATATGATCAAACACTGCTGCCACACCTGTTTGCTCTTCAACTTCAAGCCCCGCCATTGTCAGGGTATGGGAAAGTTGCGCCACGGTGAGATCCGTTTTTACGAGTTCGTTGAGCCAATTGGTCGATATTTTCATGATTTGTTCTCTTATGGATTAATGGATTAGCGAAATTGAGATAAAAACTTCATGTCATTATCAAAAAATAACCGCAAATCATTCACGCCATATTTCATCATCGCAATCCGATCCAACCCCATACCGAAGGCAAAACCAGTGTATTTTTCAGGATCAATTCCGCCCGCCCGCA
>JANMDR010000163.1:0-9524 GCA_031376425.1 Betaproteobacteria bacterium | reverse complement strand
GCAAATATAATGTAATTTCAAAGCGTTTGGCTTCCTCAGCACCCATGCCTTCCATGGCATTGGCTACTTTAATGGCTACTTTGCGGTCATTAAATTCATCTTCAGCCAAATAGACGACGGAAGTAGCGCCGCGTCCTAGCTCTGAAATTACATTATATTTGCCAATTTTCTGTGGTTTGCTGGCAGCCATTTTGTCCCCGTTATTTTTACTGCTACGGTTGAAGTGTTTCTCCTCGCTGAGCTTGCCTTATTCAACCTATCGGCAAAGTGTAGCGCAAATTGCGATTAAATCAATGAGAATAGATAGCCAGCGTCATATTGTTTGCAAATGCGTGTTTGCAACTTAGCACCCTATTGTGTGGAAAAAGTCGCAAGTAAGGCTTGCGCACAACGATCAAAACCCGCTGTTGAAATATCATTTACGGCAACTACGGCGGCGGTATTGGCATGAATATAGTTGGAAAACATGGAACGTGTATAGGCGGGATCATAGTGTTTTAGTAGCATGCTCTCGACAAAACTGTGCCAATCCTCAGCATTAGCAAATGCCTTCCATTCGTCAATTTGTGCCTGCGAATGTAATCCTACCAAACAATCAAGCTTAGAAAAAAGTAGGGCAGGGTGTTCAATTAAATGTTGATACTCCTCGCGCAGTAAGTCAATACGGGCATTTTGGGGCGTTACCACTTCAATGCAGGCGCTGCTGCGCATGGTTTCCATGAGTAGATGCGGCACCTGAACCGCGCCCACTTTTTTACTTTCCGCTTCCACAAAAACGGGCTGCGTCACATCAAAGCGATTGAGGGCTGCCCACACCAAGCTTTCAAAGCCTTTCTGGCTGGGCTGCGGCGTGTCTGGTAGGTTTCCTAAGATAGAGCCCTTATGCGCAGCCAATTGCTCTAAATCCAGCACCTGAGCGCCTTGGCGCGCCAGCGCTTCAAGCAGTCTACTTTTGCCAGAACCAGTGCGCCCGCAAATGACTCGATAGCTAAATTGCGGCGCGAGTGCGTCAATATCTAGCACCAATTGTGCCCGCCACGCCTTATAGCCGCCTTGCAATTGCTTGGCATCAAAACCAATAGTGCGCAAAATATGCGTCATAGCGCCTGATCGCCCGCCACCGCGCCAACAATAAATCAAGGCTTTAAAATGCTTAGGCTTATCGGCAAAATAAACATCCAAGTGCCCCGCAATATTACGCGCCACCACAGCCGCGCCAATTTTTTTAGCGGCAAACGCCCCTTGCTGCTTGTAAAGCGTACCCACTACCACGCGTTCGTCATTACTTAAAACTGGCAGATTAATCGCATTGGGCAAATGATCAAGTGCAAATTCAGCTGGTGAACGCACATCAATAATTGCTGAATACTGTTGTAACTGTTCGACTGTTAACGGCAACGATTCAACATCACCGCTAGGTCTTAATTTGTGTGGTGGCTTAGATTGCGGCTTGGGCGTAATCTCAGCTGACGCATCCACAGCATCTGAAAACGCTGGTAATGCTTCGTCAGCATTCATCGTTTCGGTGCAGTGGCTGTTTTATTAGCCAGTTGTTTTTCTATCAATGGTTGCACCGTGGCTAGAATCATCGGTTGCGCCGTTGCATTGGGATGCAGGCGATCATCCAGCATTAAATCAGCGCGCATACCAGTAGGTGTCATGAGCGCTTCGAGAAAAAATGGAATCAAATCTATTTTAAATTTCTTGGCGACATCCGTGAACACCGCTCTAAAATCCATCGTGTATTGCTGGCCGTAGTTAGACGGAATTTGAATGCCCAGCAGCAGCACCTTAGCGCCTGATTTTTGCGCGGCCACTATCATCGCATCCATATTTGCACGCATCTGCTTTACGCTCAAGCCACGCAGAGCATCGTTGGCACCCAGCTCTAACACCACCACGCTGGGCTTGTGGGTCTGTAATGCCTGCGGCAAACGCGCCAAACCTCCTGCTGTAGTTTCGCCACTTACACAGGCGTTCACGATCTTCACATTGCGTGGTGCCAACTGCTGTTCTAACAAATATACCCAACCCGAAGTAGGCGCAATGTTATAGGCGGCACACAGGCTATCGCCAAAAACCAGCACGGTTTCGGGTTTGCTAATCGTAGTGGTGGTTTTGGCAACAGCGGGGATTGCACCTGAAAAAATTGCCAATGTGATGGCTGTAAATATCAAAAAGTAGGTACTTTTAAAGAAACATTTAACAAAACGCAGAGATCTGATAGGGAGCACAATTTCACCTGTTAGTTAGGGTAATCAGATTATACGTTGGGTTTTATCGCTTACGATGGCCGGTGCGTTAAAGTCAGCCCGTTTAACCTTGGCAGTAAGCGCTGAATAAACGAAATAGCGATTAATTGAAATAGACTACTGACTTTCGCAGGAAGGGGTCGAATCATCTACAATCATTTTCATCATCGCAGCTACCGTGAACTCTTTGCCTTTAAGAAAGTAAAAAATGCCCCACTTACCTGTTTCGGTTATCACACACCGCGTACTTGGCACAGCCATCGCTCTAACTTTAATGCTTGCTACAAACAGCAACGCCGCACCTAGTGACAAAAATATGAACCCAAAATCAGGTTACAAAACCCCGCCCGCAGCGCTGCAGGCTCTGGTAGAACAACAACGCGCACCGTCGGCTATTTTGAGCCCGCGTCGAGACATGGTGGTAATGGTAAAAACACCCGCCTTGCCAAGTATTCGTGACGTTGCCCAACCGGAATTAAAGTTGGCAGGATTGCGGATTAATCCGATGAGTTATAGCCAAAGTCGGTTTTCATTCGGTGAGGATTTATGGATTTTAGATATTGAAACCCGCAAAGAAATACCGATTGCGGGTTTACCAAAAAATTTAAAGTTAGCGGATACCTTATGGTCGCCTGATCAAAAGTCTATTGCGTTTACGCATGTGGCGGAGTCCGGCGCGGTAGAGCTTTGGCGAGTGGATGTGGCACGAAAAGTAGCCGCCAGAATATCGCCATTGGCGCTAAATACCGTCTATGGTCGTGGCTTTGCGTGGATGCCTGATAATGTATCTTTGCTGGTGCGGCTACGCCCTGCAAAGCAGGGTGCGGCACCAGCAGCTTTAACCGTGCCCAATGGACCAAATAGTCAAGATGCCTTGGCGGGCGGGGCGCAGCGGCAAGCGCGTACCTTGCAAGACTTACTTAAAAACGAAAGCGATGCCGCTATTTTTGATCACTATACCTTGGCGCAAGCGGCGATTATCGATGTTAAAGGTAAGGCAACAATGGTGGGTGCGCCGGATCGCTTTTTGGGTTTGAGCGCATCACCAGATGGCAAGCTGTTATTGACCCAAGCGATTGACCGTCCGTATTCATACGCGGTGTCATCTAGTTCTTTTCCGCGTCGTATTGAGGTGCGCAATTTAAGTGGCGCTGTGCTGCACACCGTCGCCAAATTACCCTTAATTGAAGGCTTACCTCCGGGTAATGATGCGGTAAATACTGGTGTGCGCAGCATTTCTTGGCGTGCTGATGCTCCCGCTACTTTAGTTTGGGCAGAAGCACAGGACGGCGGTGATCCCGCTAAAGTAAGCGATGTGCGCGATATTGTATTTATGCACGCAGCGCCATTTAAAACCAAACCACAAGAGTTAATCAAACTGAGTAGTCGTTATGCGGGTTCAACATGGGGGCGCGGCGATCTGGCGATGGTGACTGAATATTGGTGGAAAACGCGTGCCGTAAAAACATGGCGGGTTTCACCTGATGTTGTTTCAACAGCACCAGATTTAATCGCAAATTATTCCAGTGAAGACCGTTATAACTCACCAGGCTCACCGATTACCCGCACCGATGAAGCAGGCAACGCCCGCTTACTCACCAGTGCAGATGGGGAATCTATTTACCTTGACGGCGAAGGCGCATCGCCTGAAGGTGATCGACCATTTTTAGATCGATTAAACCTAAAAACCAAGGGCAAGGAGCGCCTATTCCATTCAAGCGCCCCGCACTACGAGGAGGTGATTCAACTGCTCGATAATCAGGGTAAACGTGTTCTTACCACCCGCGAATCCCCCACCGAAAGATCGAATTTTTATGTACGCGATCTAAGCAAGCCAGCAAATGCACAGCTTACCCAACTAACGCAATTCCCGCACCCGACGCCGCAACTAGCCAATGTGCAAAAAGAGCAAATACGCTATGACCGTGCCGACGGCGTATCCCTCACCGCTACCCTTTATTTGCCACCAAACTATGACGCAAAACGGGATGGTCCATTGCCGATGCTAATGTGGGCCTACCCACAGGAATTCACGACTACAAATGCGGCGAGCCAAGTTACCTCATCGCCTTATCGGTTTAATAATATTAGCTATTGGGGTCCGCAATCTATGCTGGCGATGGGCTATGCCGTGCTCGATAATCCCTCTATGCCCATCGTTGGCGTAAATGGCAAAGAGCCAAACGATACCTACTTACCGCAGCTTATTGCCAGTGCCGAAGCTGCAGTAAATGAAGTGGTAAAACGTGGTGTAGCCGATAGAAACCGTATCGCTATCGGTGGCCATTCCTATGGTGCGTTTATGACCGGAAATTTGCTGGCGCATACGCGTTTATTCCGTGCAGGTATCGCACGGTCTGGTGCCTATAACCGCACATTGACGCCATTTGGTTTTCAAGCTGAAGAGCGACCATTTTGGAAAGCGCAGGAAACCTATAATGCCATGTCACCGTTTAATTATGCCGACAAAATTAAAGATGCAATCCTACTTATTCACGGCGAACAAGACAATAACCCCGGCACATTTCCGGTGCAGAGCGAACGCTTTTTTCAAGCTATAAAGGGTTTAGGCGGCACCGCACGCTTGGTGATGCTACCCAACGAAAGCCACGGCTACCGCGCGCGCGAATCAATCTCGCATATGTTGTTTGAAACGAATGCTTGGATGGAGACTTATGTAAAAAATGCCAAGCCATTGGGCGACGTGGCGGTAAGTGATAGCAAAAAATAGGAGTTTTTTAACGTATTATTTAATCGTTTTTTCAACAAAACGTTGCACATAGAGCAACAAAAAAAAAGCCCCAAATTTGCCTCTAGAGGGCACTTTGGGGCATAACACCTACCACCTACACTTAAAAGCAGCAATATAATTTTTTGGGGCTAAGAACGCGCGGCGCGTAAATAGGCTTGATTTTAAATTCCGATCACGCCGCCATCATTGCGCGTAATGACAATGGTGGCTGACCGTGGACGAGAGCGACCGCCATCTGGCCAGTTGCTGCCATATGTTGATGTACCAAAATTAGGCACCGTATCTTCGCCGGGATGCTGGATATTGACGAAAAGTGTTCGTCCGTCTGGCGATTCAGCCAAGCCGGTAATTTCACATTCCTTTGGGCCCACCAAGAAGCGACGCAGCTTGGTTTCACCCAATGGTGCGCCAATGTAGGTGTTTACCGATTTTGTACTCGTACCGTCTGTATTGGCAACAGTGATGGCAGTGCCGTCGCGCGTGGTACCAGGAATGGCGGCTAGCATCATACAATTGGTCACGTCAGTAAATGCACCGTCATCAGTTTGAATCCACAAGATACCGTTGCGGCCAAACCATAGCCCGTCTGGGCTTGAGAAGTCGTTTGCAGCCGTTAAGCCGGAAAGATTAACTACACGTGAATCGCTTGCCGCACGTGAACCAAATAGGAAAATATCCCAAACAAACGATGGTGATGATGAATCAAAACCGGCCTCAATCCAGCGAATAATATGGCCGTTCGGATTGCCACGCTGAGCGGTGCCATTGGTACGCGCATCATTGTAGAAGCGCGGATTTGCAGCGTCTGTAGCGGCAAGGGTGCGTTGACTATTATTAGTCAATGTCATATATACCGTACCGTTAAATGGGTCTACGGCACCCCATTCAGGTCTGTCCATCTTGGTGGCAACTACGGTATCTGCCGCGAGGCGAGGATTTACCAACACGTCCGCCTGACTTTCGAAAGCATACGTGGTGTTGCTGGCAGTGACGCCGAGGTTACCAAACCGTAGTTCAATCCAATCACCCGTGGCGTCGGCGTTGAAACGCGCCACAAAGAGTTTGCCGTCGTTTAAATATTTATCGCCGGCAGTTGATCCGCGTGTGGCATCTGCCGGATCCCACAAGGCAGTTGAAACATATTTATAAATATACTCGTTACGGGAATCGCAACCCATGTAATAAACAATAGGTTTGCCAGCTACAACGCGGCCAAGCCAAGCACCTTCATGGGCAAAACGACCCATCGCAGTACGCTTTTTCGCGACGGATGTCGGGTTAAACGGATCCATTTCAACAACCCAGCCAAAGGTGTTAGCGACATTGCGGAAGTCATCGCTACCGTCTGCTGAAGCGCCCGTTTTCTCCGCAATCCAACGGCTAAAGATGGTATCACTAGTATTGGCTGCCGTTGCTGTGGACCAACCCTCACGGCCTGCACCGGCTATACCATAACGGGCAAGAGTAGTGAGCTCTTTAGAGGTGCGATTCGGATTGTCATTGGCTGTTATACGGCGGAAATAACCTGCAAAATTTTCTTCGCAAGTTAAGTAGGTGCCCCAAGGTGTGTATCCATTAGCACAATTATTGAGCGTACCGCGTGTGGAAACACCAGTTGGTGAAAACCGTGTAACCATAAATTTGGAGCCAGCGGCGGGGCCAACAATTTGCATCTCGGTAGCCGTTGTGAAGCGACGATTAAACGTGGAATTACGAACATAGCTCCATGCATTGTTGGCGCCACGGCGTACTTCCACTACGGATACACCCATGGCGTTCATTTCCTTGATGCATTCATCAGCGGATAATCTCACGCCGCCCGCAGCAGTCACGCCATTAGTGTGCAAGTAAGCTGGGGTCAAGGCTTCATGGTTCATGCACAACAACCCGCGATCCGACGCGTTTGGATCATACGCGCCGCTGGCAGAAAGGCCAAAAAAGTGCATACCATCGTGATGATCGCCCGCCCGCATATTAAATGACGCGCCGGTTTCAGAGCCATCATTACGATAATCGGGCGTCGCATCGCTCATCGGGTCGCCGAGCCGAAACAGCACCGATGCGGTATAACCAGTTGGCACTGTCAGGACATCAGCAGTCGATTTTGGAACTGCGGCGAAACCTAACGTGGCTGCGCGTTCAGCGGGTCTAACTGCTGGGGTAGCTACATCTGGCTGTGAGTTTGAATCTGACTTACAACCGCCCAAACCTACCGCGCTACCCAAACCAAAAATTGACAGCGCTGCAGCACCCGCGCCGCCCGCCAAAACGTTGCGGCGGGCGGGGTCAGCTAAACGCGCTTCGATGATTGCTTCAATATGCGGGTTATCGGACTGGTTAGTGACGAAGTCTTCTGCACTTTTATCGTATGACATTAGGGCGTTCCTATCGATGATGGGTTAGAAAACGCTAGCATGCAGGACTAATATTTCAATAGTATTAATGCCTTAAGATTGCTCAGAAAGCGGTTCCGATGTGCCCACTGGGTGCTGATTTACTAGAACCAAATATTCCCCAACGGCACAATACACTGGACGCGATCGGCTTTTACGTTCGGCTGGAAAAGTTGAATTTTTGTGGCTTACATCAAACTGAAACAATTGCCATGGTTGCAAATCGATTTTTGGGCTAAACTAAATTGCAGTATTTGTATGCTCTGCAAATTTTTCGGCATCTCTGTACGTAAACTGAAAGTAAAAATAATGAAAACTACCCCTGTACTAAAACTCATCATCACTTTTGTCACTGCTCTTACCATTTCGCAGCATTTAACGGCTTCGGCGCAGCAGCCAGAAATTACTGGTGCAGGCGCGTCATTTCCGTCGGTCGTTTATACCACTTGGGCTTTCGGGTTTGCGAAAGAAAAGGGCATTCAGGTGAAGTATCAAGCTTCTGGTTCAGCCGCAGGCGTGCGTAGCATTGAGGCACATGAAGTTGACTTTGGCGCAACAGATATCCCCATTTCTGTATCGGAAGAAGCGCGGCAAGGGCTGTTGCAATTCCCTACCGTTGTCGGCGGTGTGGTGCCTGTGGTAAATATCCCTAATGTCGGTACGCAAACTCTCAAAATGACTGGTGCATTATTGTCCGATCTATTTAGGGGTAGTATTCGCAACTGGAACGATCCGCGCATCGCGCTAGTTAATCCCGGTATGAAATTGCCTGATCTAAAAATCGCTTTGGTTATGCGCGAAGAGGCCTCTGGCACGACTGATACGCTAGCCATCTATCTAAGTACAGCCAGCAGCGATTGGGAAAATCGACGGGGCCGTAAGTTACCTTGGTCGGGTACGGCTGCTGCCGTCAAAGGAAATGACGGTGTTGCTGCCTATGTGCGCGACAACGTTGGCGCGATGGGTTATGTGTCGCTAGACCGCGCCTTGAAATACAAATTATCGTCTGTGCTAATGCAAAATAAGGAAGGTAAATTTATTGCCCCAAGTGAGCAAAGCTTCGCCAAAGCAGTGGCTAACTCTGCGCTGAAGGATAACGCACGCGCTAGTTTAGTTAATTTACCCGGTGCCGATTCATGGCCAATCGTGACGGCCACGTTTGTATTGGTAGATGCAAAACCGAAAACACCAGCCAATGCACGCGCCCTGCAATTTTTTTACTGGGCGATGCAAAAAGGTGACGATGCAATTGTAGGCAGTGGCTTTGCACCCCTGCCTGCAGCAACACAAACACGTGTAGTTCAGCAACTTGCAGGGGTGGTGGCGCAAGACGGGAAGCCGATAAAATTATTGCAAAATCAGTCGGGGCAGCCTGTTGCGTTAGCAGCACTGACTGCAAACTAGCACCTCGTCATCACAATACAATTTGGCTATTGTTGGAATTGCGCCGTGGCATTTATTTTAATAAAATGCTTCGCGTATTGCTTGTTCATTTGCGATAGCGACAGCATGGTAAATAAATCTGCGGTGTTAAACGCCTTATCCCACGCTGGTGCGCCACATATCCACGCGCCTAGGCGCGTGTAACCCTTTAACAGCGGCGGTATGGATGTCGGCTTCGCTGCTGTTTCATTATGCGTTACTGCGGCATTAGACGTCTGCAGTGGCAAAGGGATTTTTGGTGTGACGCGAAGGTTGGATGGGGAGAGAAATTTCAACTGCATTTGTGCATATACTGCATTTGCATGGGCATAGTCATTCGGCTCATTGAGCGGAATACTGGCGCAGCCAATCATATATTGGTAGTTATTGCTAAGCATAAATTGTGTAAGGCCAGACCACAACAGCATAATTACCGCGCCTGATCGGTATTCTGGATGGATACAGGCGCGTCCCGCTTCGGCAATGCGTGATCGAATGGGGTCAAGCATGTGCAGATCAAATTCTTGGTCAGAATAATAACCGCCACGTTTTGCTGCTATTTCTGGCCGCATGATTCTGTAGCAACCCACAACTTGGTTGGTATCTACATCGCGAACAATTAAGTGCTCGCAGTCTTGGTCAAATTCATCAATATCTAAATTGCCAATCAACGTAGCACTTTGTGGTCGTCCTTCAAAAAATATT
>JANMDR010000217.1:0-3300 GCA_031376425.1 Betaproteobacteria bacterium | reverse complement strand
TGGTGTGGATATCGTCTGAAGTAAACCAAACGCGCACCTTCACCTATGCGCAACTGCATGCCGAGGTAAACCGCTGCGCCCATGCGCTGCAGCGCTTAGGCGTGGGTAAGAACGATAGAGTGCTGATTTATATGCCGATGGTGCCTGAGGCCGTGTTTGCTATGTTAGCCACGGTGCGCTTAGGGGCAATACATTCAGTGGTATTTGGTGGCTTTGCATCAGTATCGCTTGCCGCACGGATTGACGATGCTAAACCTAAAGTAATCGTTACCTCCGATGCTGGCTCGCGTGGTGGCAAACCGATTCCGCTAAAACCCTTGGTGGATCAAGCTATTGCATTGTGTGAGCACCCCCCCGCGCACACCTTGATTATGCCGCGTGGGCTGGTAGATGTTGGCGCACTTAACACCCCGCGTGATGTGCTTTACGCAGAAATTGCCCCCCCTGCAACTTGCAATGACATTGTGCCCTGCACATGGGTGGAATCATCTCACCCCAGCTATATTTTGTATACCAGCGGCACTACCGGAAAACCCAAAGGCGTGCAGCGGGATACTGGTGGTTATGCAGTGGCCTTAGCGGCATCTATGCAGCATATTTACGATACCAAGCAGGGTGAGGCATTCTTTTGCACATCCGACATTGGCTGGGTAGTTGGGCATTCATACATTGTGTACGCGCCGCTTATTAACGGCTCCACCACCATCATGTATGAAGGCTTGCCCGTAGTGACTAAAGACGGCAAAGCCGATGCCAGCGTGTGGTGGAAAATTGTGCAGGATTACAAAGTGCGCTGTATGTTCTCATCCCCCACGGCGGTGCGCGTACTCAAAAAGCATGACCCTGCAGAACTGCGCAAATACGATGTAAGCCAGCTTAAGTATTTATTTTTAGCCGGTGAACCACTGGACGAACCCACGTCTACATGGATAGAGCAGGGCTTGGGTGTTGCGGTAATTGATAATTACTGGCAAACCGAAACCGGCTGGCCCATATTGTCTGCACAGCCGGGCATAGAGCTCACACCACGCAAAGTGGGTAGCCCCAGCTTTCCGTGCTACGGCTACAACGTAAAACTTAAAAATCAACAAACGGGGGTTACAGCAGGCGCGAATGAAAAAGCCGTGGTGTGCGTTGTGCCACCGCTACCGCCAGGCTGCATGAGCACCATTTGGGGCGACGACAAACGCTTTGTAGAAACCTATTTTTCATCATTTGAAGACGAACTGGTGTACACCACGTTTGATTGGGGTGTACGCGATGAAAATGGCTACTACTTCATTTTAGGCCGCACTGATGACGTGATAAACGTGGCAGGCCACCGTCTAGGCACGCGTGAAATTGAAGAAGCCATACAAGCCCACCCCAACGTAGCCGAAGTGGCCGTAGTGGGCATTGCTGATGCCTTAAAAGGGCAAATACCTGTTGCCTTCGCGGTGCTTAAAAATATGGCGCAAGCGGCCACGCATGAATTGCAGCAAGCCCACGAAAAAGAAATACAAACCACCGTAGATAAACAGCTAGGCGCAATAGGGCGGCCAGCGCGTATTTATTTTGTTACGGCACTACCCAAAACGCGATCTGGCAAGCTACTGCGCCGCGCTATCCAAGCGCTGTGCGAAAACCGTGACCCTGGCGATTTGACCACCATTGAAGATGCAACCTCGCTAGAGCAAATTCGCCAGCATTTGGGCGTATGATAGTAATGCAGTACAGTATTTAATTTGCGAATTTCCCGAATTTCCTTAATCTTTAAAGGAGCTTCATCATGAAAACAATCAGCCATGCCGCAATAGCCACCGTTTGCCTTAGTTTTTGCGGCTGCGCCAGTATGACATCTGCCGATCGAGTTGAAACTGTGGTGGATCAAGAAAAAATTGCCACCGTAAATGCATGGGCAAAGCGCAACAATACGCAGGTGATTTGGGTATCCAGCCCTACGCGCCGCGCCGATGTTGTTCCCGCTGTGATGAATGCGCCCGCCACGTCCATCAGCCCCGTACTGCGCTAGCGCAACAGAACTTGCGTGCTAAGTTACGGATTGGAAATAAAAAGTAATTAGGTTAGAAATTTGCTTAGCACCCAATTCACCCTTAGTGGTTTTGCCGCCGTTGGCATAGGCGCGGTGCTTGGTGCGTGGTCACGCTGGGGGCTATCCATCTGGCTAAACCCACGGCACCAAGTTTTCCCCATTGGCACTTTTGTAGCCAATGGCATTGGTGCGCTGCTAATAGGTGCAGCACTCGCTTATTTTGAAACGCGCAGCAGCCTATCACCCGCCCTAAAACTATTTGCCGTTACTGGCTTTTTAGGCGCACTCACCACCTTTTCAACCTTCTCCGCCGAAGTGCTCGGCATGATCCAAAAAGGCCAATTTACCTGGGCCGTTGCCACTACCTGCTCGCATGTGGTGGGCAGCGTGTGCTTGGCTGCGTTGGGATATCAGTTGCTGCGTGGGGCGTGATTGAGTGATTTAGGGCAACATTGCGGCTAAGTGTTTCTGAAGATGTTCTCTAGGTAAGGATGAGTATAGTAAATATCGATAACTCATTTATAATAATTGATCAAGCAAATCGTCAATCGGAGCAAATTCATATGAACTGGAAAAACCGTATCGTTGTTGACCCAAATGTTCTGGTTGGAAAACCTACCATCAGTGGCACGCGTATCTCGGTTGAGCTCATCCTAGACCGTACTGCCGACGGGTGGACGATTGAAGATTTAACGGAAGCTTATCCAGCAATTACGCGTGATGATGTGCTGGCAGCATTGACGTTTGCGGCAGAAATATTTAAAGAAGAAACGTACGTTGCAATCAATAAGGTTGCAGCTTGATCAAGTTATTGTTAGACGAAAATTTTCCCTTGCCCGCAGTTCGTAAGTTAAAGCTAACTGGCTGGGACATTCAAGCAATTGCTGAAACGCACGCGAGCATTGATGATCGTGAAGTGCTGTTGTTAGCATGTACGTCAGCGCGGTGGCTCGTAACCTTTGACCGTGATTTTGGTGAGCTAATTTATGGGCAGCAATTGGCTGCACCCCCAGCTATACTCCTGCTCCGCGTTCAACATTACAGCCCAACAGAACCAGCGAGTTGGGTTGAAAACTGGGTGCGTCACACACCTTCAATGCAAAACAGCTTTACTGTTTTCGATGGCATGGAGTTGCCCCCATTTCACGGACACTTTATTATTCACTAATAAGGAGTCAAAGATGTCAAAACCACATACCCATAAACCGCCGTATTCAGTCGCTTTTCGCCAGCAAATGGTCGAGCTTGTTGAATCGGGACGTAATCCC
>JANMDR010000135.1:0-12561 GCA_031376425.1 Betaproteobacteria bacterium | reverse complement strand
CACAAGCATGGCCCGAAGCGGAATACCACAACATCAACGATGCCGGACATTCCGCGTTTGAACCAGGCACAAGAGCAAGATTAATTGCAACGATGGAAAAGTTGAAAGCGCGGCTGGGGGGGTAGGTTTTAGTGTTGTGCCCTCGGCTACCAGCTAAGTAATCCGTCGGTGAATAATCTGCGATTCGATTCCCCTCTGTGGAGGGGTGCCTCGAAGAGGCGGGGTGGTTGCTTTTTGCGTCTTGTTGCAGCCACCGCACCCTGCAAATAATTGGGTAAGACTTCGTTGCCACCAACCACCCCGCCCCTAGCGGGGCACCCCTCCACAGAGGGGAATTACACCGCGCCATTTAAAATTTTAAAATACGCCGCATACGCACCACATAAAGATTCATGCACCAATTTAGCGCATAAAAACGCACCAAAATAATCGGCTATCACCAAGCGCTGCATTACTTTTGTGCGTAGCACTCAAAAAATAACCCGCGCTCAATCATATCAAGCCCCCTATTTACCGGCATCTTCAGCCTGCAAGCAAACAAGCATAGGGCATGGCACAGAACTTGCTGTGCCTTTATTAAGTTATGCGCGGATGGGCAGTATCAAACATGCGCAAACAATATATACGCCTCCAGACTTATTTAATCGACTCTAGGATGAATTGCATTCAATGGAAAAACTAAAACTCGTAATGGTTGGTAATGGCATGGCTGGCGTGCGCACGCTGGAAGAATTGCTTAAACTAAATGCGGATATGTTCGACATTACGGTGTTCGGCGACGAGCCGCATGGCAATTACAATCGCATTTTGTTGTCGCCAGTGTTGTCTGGTGAAATGACCCTGCCAGAAATTATGCTCAATGATTTAGATTGGTATAAAGATAACAACATCACTTTACGTTGCGGCAGCCGCGTGGCAAAAATTGATCGCGCCCGCCGCGAAATTATTGCTGAAGATGGCGAAGTAGCAAAGTATGATCGCTTGCTGTTAGCTACCGGTTCGTCCGCCTTTATTTTACCTATCCCCGGTAAAGATTTACCGGGTGTCATTACCTATCGCGACATCAAAGATACGCAGGCGATGATTGATGCTACTTCTGCCCACACCCACGCGGTAGTAATCGGCGCTGGCCTGCTTGGCTTGGAAGCCGCGAATGGCTTGGCGATGCGCGGTATGGATGTGACTGTGGTGCATTTAGGTGATGTGATTATGGAACGCCAGCTTGATGCGGCGGGTGCCAAAATGTTGCAGGCTTCGTTGGAAGCGAAAGGCTTAAAATTTAAGCTCGCTAAACAAACCTCTGAATTAGTACAAGGTGAATCTGGGCGCGTATGCGCCGTGCGCTTTGGCGATGGCGAAGTGATTCCGGCTGATTTAGTAGTAATGGCCGCAGGCATTCGCCCTAATATGACCCTAGCTAAAACTTCCGGCCTGCATTGCGTGCGCGGCGTGGTGGTGAATGACACTATGCAAACTTATGACCCGCGTATTTACGCCGTGGGCGAATGTGCGGAACATCGTGGCACTGCCTATGGCTTGGTAGCGCCCTTGTTTGAACAAGCCAAAGTATGCGCCAACCATTTAGCGCACTATGGTATAGCCCGCTATCAAGGTTCAGTCACCTCCACCAAACTAAAAGTAACTGGCATTGATGTGTTTTCTGCCGGTGATTTTAGCGGCGGCACCGATACCGAAGAAATTATTTTGCATGACCGTCAAGGCGGTGTGTACAAGCGCATCGTGCTCAAAGAGAATCGTATTCAAGGTGCGGTGTTGTATGGCGATACCGCAGATGGTTCTTGGTATTTTCAATTGATGAAAGACCGCCAAGATATTTCCAACATTCGCGATCACTTAATGTTTGGCGAAAATAATTTGGGCGATGTAGGCCATAAAGGCCAAACCCAAGCCGCCACTATGGCCGATAGTGCGCAGGTGTGCGGCTGTAATGGCGTGTGTAAAGGCGATATCGTAAAATCAATTAAAGCCAATGGCTTATTTACCATTGAAGAAGTACGCAAACACACCAAGGCATCATCATCTTGCGGTTCTTGCACTGGTCTGGTTGAACAAATTCTTGCCTCTACCGTGGGCGGTGCTTACCAGCCCACGGATTCCAAAAATAAACCCGTATGCAATTGCACTGATCATACCCATGAAGAAGTGCGCCAAGGCATTCGCACCCAAAAGTGGCTCAATATTCCGGCGGTGTATCACGGCATGAATTGGCGCACCCCTAATGGCTGCGCGAGCTGCCGCCCCGCCATCAATTATTATTTAATTAGTACATGGCCGCATGAAGCTGAGGATGATCCGCAAAGCCGTTACATCAATGAAAGAGTGCACGCCAATATTCAAAAAGACGGCACCTATTCCGTCGTGCCCCGCATGTGGGGGGGGCTAACTAACCCAACTGAACTACGCGCCATTGCTGACGCTGCCGAAAAATATGCCGTGCCTACCGTAAAAGTTACCGGCGGCCAGCGTATTGATTTGCTCGGTATTAAGAAGGAAGACCTACCCAAGATTTGGGGCGATTTATCTGCTGCCGGTATGGTATCAGGCCATGCCTACGGCAAGAGTTTGCGCACGGTTAAAACCTGCGTAGGTTCAGAGCACTGCCGTTTCGGCACGCAAAAGTCGATGGAAATGGGCGTTGATTTAGAGCGCATGTTATTCGGTATGTGGAGCCCGCATAAAGTAAAGCTCGCCGTATCTGGCTGCCCACGTAATTGCAGTGAAGCCGGTATTAAAGACGTGGGGCTAATTGGCTTAGACGGTGGCTGGGAAATTTATGTGGCCGGTAACGGCGGCATTAAAACGGAAGTAGCGCAGTTTTTAGTGAAGGTAGATACCGACGAAGAGGTGCGCATTTACACCGGTGCATTTTTACAGCTATACCGCGAAGAAGCCCGTTATTTGGACCGCACCGTGCACTACGTAGCCCGTGTTGGCATTGACTACATCAAAGAAAAAATTGTTGCCGATGCCGCAAACCGCCAAGCCCTCTATGAGCGTTTGCTCTACGCCGTACAAGATTACAAAGACCCATGGGCCGAACGTGCCGAAGCCAAGCCTAAGAGTTTGCTAAAGCGCGAGTTTGAACTCATTCAGGTGCCAGCATGAGTGCGGCCATCATGCTCGTAAAAGATGATTGGTTTAGCATTTGCGGCATTGATGAAATTCCGCTGCTGGGTTCACGCGTGGTGCAGGCAAAAAGCGGCGATATCGCTATTTTCAAAGTGAGCGAAACCGAAGTGCTTGCCGTGCGCGACCAATGCCCCCACAAAGGTGGCCCGCTATCGCAAGGCATTGTGCATGAGCGCACCGTTACCTGCCCATTGCATGGCTGGAAAATTGAATTGGATAGCGGCAATGCCGTAGCCCCCGATGCCGGTTGTACCCACGCGTTTGCGGTAAAGGTAGAGGCTGGTGTGGTGATGCTTCAGGTGAAGTAGCGTCATTCCAGCGCAGGCTGGAATCTAGCCCACCCTCCAACACTTTAATCAACATCAAAGCCCAATCAGTGATTGTCTAGGACTGGATTCCAGCCTTCGCTGGAATGACGGCGGTTTAATAAATTAGGTCATCGAAAAATGGACAACAAATCTTTCCTCAAATCTGGCCACACCCCAACTTTATTTGCGGCGTTTCTTTATTTTGATATCGCCTTCATGGTTTGGGTATTGCTTGGCCCCTTAGGCGTGCAAATTGCCAAAGATTTAGGCTTAACCCCCGCGCAAAAAGGCTTGATGGTAGCTATTCCAGTGCTTTCTGGAGCCTTGCTGCGCTTGGTCATGGGTGTGATGGTTGACCATTTAAAGCCAAAACTTGCTGGCTTGATTGGTCAAATCATTGTGCTTATTGCGATGGCTGTAGCGTGGCAGGTGGGGCTGCATTCGTATCGCGACACTTTAATTATGGGCGTTTTTCTCGGTGTTGCTGGTGCCTCATTTGCGGTAGCATTACCACTGGCTTCACGCTGGTATCCCCCGCATTTTCAGGGGCGGGCTTTAGGTATTGCGGGTGCGGGTAATTCTGGCACCGCCTTTGCTGCGCTGTTTGCGCCCGGCTTAGCGGCGGCCTATGGCTGGCAAAACGTGTTTGGTTTAGCGCTCATACCGCTTTCAATTACCTTGGTGTTGTATATGGTTTTAGCAAAAGACAGCCCCGAATGCCCGCCGCCGAAAAAATTGGCGGATTACCTCAAGGTGCTGCGCGAGCGTGATGCCTGGTGGTTCATGTTGTTCTATTCGGTTACCTTCGGCGGCTTTGTCGGTCTAGCCTCATCACTCACTATTTATTTCAATGATGTATACGGCCTAACGCCGCAAAAGGCGGGTTATTTCACGGCAGCTTGCGTTTTTGCAGGCAGCTTGATGCGCCCCATTGGTGGAGCCTTTGCTGACCGTGTTGGCGGCATTAAATCACTCTCATTTATGTATATCGGCGCGGCCATTGCCTTGGCAATCGTGGCCTACGGTATTGCTTCACAATATGCGGCTTTACTGGTTTTTGCCTGCGCTATGCTGTGCTTGGGCATGGGCAATGGCGCGGTGTTTCAACTGGTGCCGCAGCGCTTCCGTAAAGAAATTGGCGTGATGACGGGCTTGGTAGGAATGGCCGGTGGCATTGGTGGGTTTTATCTGGCCTCAAGCCTTGGATTTTCTAAACAGCTCACCGGCAGCTATAGCACTGGATTTATGATTTTTGCGGGCTTGGCATTAGTGGCTTTTGCTGGACTAGCCGGTGTTAAAACCCGCTGGCGCACCACTTGGGGCGCTGCACACTTAACGGCTGCAAAAATTTAAAATGACCGTCGTGGCAAAATCGGTGCCCACCTTAGCAGCCAATAATGTGCTCGCCCTACCGGTGCGCCCAAAACCTGCCGCGCCAAAAATTAATATCGGTCATGCGTCGCTCAACGGCCCACGGCAACACAATGAAGATTTTTGTGGTGCCGTCACCCCCGATGGTGCTGACCTTGATAGCAAGGGTGTGCTGGCCGCCATTGCTGATGGCCTTGGTGGTCACGCCAATGGCCGTGAAGCCGCAGAATACGTGGTGCGTGGGCTGTTAGCTGATTTTTATGCGACGCCAGAAACATGGAGCATTCCCCTAAGCTTTGATAAGGTGTTAACCGCACTGAATACATGGTTATTAAGCCGTGGTCAGCAATTGCGCCAAACTGCCAGTATGGCTTGTACTCTATCGGCGCTGTGCTTACGCGGTGCGCGTTACACCACTGCGCACGTGGGTGATTCGCGCATTTACTTACGGCGTGATGGCATCATCCAATGCCTAACGCAAGATCATTTATGGGATCACCCTGAGCTTACCAATGTGCTGAAACGAGCGGTGGGTTTAGATGCGCGGCTTGACCTTGATTTTTCTGAAGGCGCAATCCATACCAATGACATTTTTATCTTGCTCACCGATGGTGTTTGGACTAGCCTAAGCGATGCGCGTATTAGCGAAACCATAGCCCAGTTTAGTGATCCGCAACAAGCCGCACTAGAGCTAACCCGCCTAGCAGTAGCGCACGGCGCTAAAGATAATTGTACGGCCATGGTGGTGCAGATTTTGAGTGTGCCTGAAAGTAATTTGCGGGATCGTTTTGTAGAAGCTGCAAGCCTGCCCGTGCCGCCAAAATTGCGGCTTGGCAGCCATATTGATGGTTTAAAAATTGATGCGGTAATACATGATTCGCGCATCACCGTGCTTTACCGCGTCACGCGCTTGAGCGATGGCGCACAACTGGTTTTAAAGACCCTGCATGACAATGCCGATGACCACGCCAATGCCGCGCTAGTGCATGAAGAATGGCTAACGCGGCGCGTTACCTCGCATTATTTTCCGCAAGTGATTCCCCATGAGGCGCGGCAGCATTTGTATTATTTAATGACGTGGCATGAAGGTGCCACCTTGGCCGCAACCTTGGCGCATGGGCATCACACCACGGCGGCGGAGGCGGTGCAGTTAGGCATTCGCCTACTAAAAGGTGTGGCGGCATTGCATCGGCTTTCTATTTTGCATCGCGATATTAAGCCTGATAATTTGCATCTAGGCACCGATAAGCGCTTGCGCATTTTAGATCTTGGCGTGGCCGCATCCGATGGTTCGGATTTATCAGAAATTAATAATCCGGGCACGCCTTCCTATATGGCACCGGAGTTAATTGCTGGCGAAGCCGCATCGGTGCAAAGTGATTTGTATGCCTGCGGCGTGACCTTGTATCAACTACTAACGCGCAAATTTCCCTATGGTGAAGTAGAGCCATTTCAGCATCCAAAATTTGGTGATCCCCTGCCACCCACACGCTTTCGCCCCGACCTACCAGCGTGGTTGGAAGCAGTGCTGCTGCGTGCCTGTGCGCGTGATAAAGCCGATAGATTTGAAACAGCGGAAGAATTTTTACTGGCCTTAGAACGCGGTGCTAGTAGGCCCTTAACTGTGCCTCGGCGTATGCCCCTAATGCAGCGCGCACCCTTATTGATGTTGAAATTAGCGCTCGCCGCCTCCGTGTTTGCCAATTTATTGCTGCTCTACTTTTATATTAAGCATTAACGATGGCCGAAACTAAATCTACCTGCTGTTATTGCGGCGTTGGCTGCGGAGTCATTATTGAGCATAGCGCCAATAAAATTACCGGCGTGCGCGGTGATCCCACCCATCCCGCCAATTTTGGCCGCCTCTGCAGCAAGGGTGCTGCGCTGCATTTAACGGTAGTGCGTGAAGGCCGCGCCTTAGAGCCAGAACTACGCACGCGACGTGACCTTGCGCGTGAAAATGTAAGCTGGGAAACAGCGATTGACCATGCCGCAGAAAAATTTGCGCAGTTAATACGTGAGCACGGCCCCGATGCGGTGGCATTCTATGTTTCTGGACAATTGCTCACCGAAGATTATTATGTGTTCAACAAACTCGCGAAGGGCTTAATCGGCACTAATAATATTGATTCAAACTCACGGCTATGTATGTCATCAGCCGTTAGCGGCTATAAAATGACGCTTGGTGCTGATTCCCCCCCCTGTTCTTATGAGGATATTGATCACACCGATTGTTTGCTGATTTCTGGCTCCAACACCGCCTTTGCACATCCCGTTTTGTTTCGACGCATTGAAGATGCCAAGGCAAAAAATCCAGATTTAAAAATTATCGTTATTGATCCACGGCGCACCGATACTGCTGCCTTTGCTGATTTGCATCTAGCCATTTTACCGGGCACTGACTTAGTGCTGCACAGCGCCCTGCTGCATGTGCTGCTATGGGAAGGCTTGACTAACAACGCCTATATTCAGGCATATACCGATGGTTTTGCCGCATTGCGGGATGCGGTGCGTGAAATTACCCCCGCCTTCGCCGCACAAGTTTGCGGTGTTAAAGCGGACGATATTATTCAAGCCGCTCGCTGGTTTGGCAATGCTAAAGCGGCGCTATCAATGTGGTGCCAAGGTTTAAATCAATCGGTACATGGTTCGCATAATTCGGCATCATTGGTACACCTGCATTTAGCCACCGGCCAAATTGGCCGTGCCGGTGCTGGGCCATTCTCGCTCACAGGGCAACCCAATGCCATGGGGGGGCGTGAAGTTGGCGCTATGGCCGGATTAATGTCAGGCCATCGTGATATGGCAAATGCTACGCACCGCGCTGAAGTTGCCGCGTTATGGAATGTGGCCAGCGTGCCCGTAACACCCGGCAAAACGGCGGTAGAAATGTTTGAAGCTATTCGCACTGGCGAGATTAAGGCCGTGTGGATTTGCTGCACCAATCCAGCACAAAGCCTGCCCCACCAAAAACTGGTGCGTGAAGCGCTAGAAAAGGCTGAGTTTGTGGTGCTGCAAGAAGCGTTTCGCACAACAGAAACAGCACCCTATGCCGACCTTATTTTGCCCGCGGCCACATGGGGGGAGAAGGAGGGTGTAGTCACTAATTCCGAACGCCGAATTACCCGCCTACACCGCGCCGTCACCCCCGCTGGTAACGCCAAACCAGATTGGCAGATTGCCTGTGATTTTGCTAAGGCTTTGCGCCTAAAAATGGCGAGCAATGGCGCCGCCAATAACGCAAACTTGGCCTATTTTGATTACCAAAAAGCAGAAGATATTTTTAACGAGCACGCCAGCACCACGCAAGGCCGCGACCTTGATATTGCTGCACTCACCTACACAATTTTAGCGGAGCAGGGTGCGCAGCAATGGCCGTATAACACGGTATCTGGCGGTGCCAAGCGCTTGTTTGCTGATGGTAAATTTGCCACCGCCAATGGCCGCGCCCAATTTGTGCCCATTGTGCTTAACACCGTGGCCGAGGCTACATCGGCACCCTATCCGCTGCACTTGACTACCGGGCGCTTGCGCGATCAATGGCATGGTATGAGCCGCACTGGAAAAGCGGCGCAGTTGTTTAACCATTACGACGAAGCAACCCTTGGCATGCATGCCGATGATATGCAGCGCCGTAAATTTGTAGATGGTGATTTGGTAGAAGTAAAAAGTCGCCGTGGGAAGATTATTGTGCGCGTGCAAACCGATGCACAAATGCGTTTGGGACAAACGTTTTTACCCATGCATTTTGGCCGCGCCCATCTTTCGCACTCCGGTGCCAATGAGCTCATGCCCGCAAATTTTGATCCATTTTCCAAGCAGCCAGAGCTAAAACACGCCGCCATACAAGTATCCGGCGTTAGTTTGCCGTATCAAGTAATGGCAATGCGCTTGGGTGGCACCGCTGGTGAGTCTCTGCATGAGTTGGCTCTGCAGCGCATGGCGGCGTTACAGCCCTTGCTGCAGCAGTTTGATTACGCCTCAATTGCCCTTGCCGGGCGCGATGATCCCGCCGTAGTTTTGCGCATCGGTAGCAAAACGCCAATCAGTGCCGCACAAACTCAGGCTATCGATACCGCATTGCATTTGGACGATGACAACTGCCTAAGCTTTAAAGATGGCCGCCGCCACATTGATAAAAAAGCGCTGTTGCAAGATGGCAGGTTGCTAGGCATCCGCTTTTGCGGCGAAATTGCCGCAGGCAAATGGTTGCGCGATATTGCGCTAGAAGGTGTGGATACCGCCAATTTGCGGCGCTGGGTATTTGCCCCAGTAGCCACGCCGCCTGCCAATATCGGTAGCACCAAAGGCAAGACTATTTGTAGTTGCAATGGCGTGGGTGAGGCCGCCATTATTAACGGCGTAGCTGCCGGAATGGATTTAGCGGGGCTACAAAAAAACCTAAACTGCGGCACCGGTTGCGGGTCCTGTGTGCCAGAAATTAAACGTATCATCCACCTTCAAAGGAGCGCCCAATATGCAGCGTGATCCTATTGCTTTTATAGCGGACCTCCCACGCGCACTTGGCCACACTAAGGCGCGCGAAGGCATCGTCTCCTTAGTGGGGGCAGGTCCCGGTCCCGCAGATTTATTGACCTTACGAGCGCTTAACCGCATTCAACAAGCCGATATTGTGGTGCATGACCGCTTAATTTGCGCGGAAGTATTGGCCCTTATTCCCGCCGCAACGCCGCGTGTATACGTAGGCAAAGCCGCTGGCAATCATGCCGTGCCGCAATCGCAAATACACACGCTCTTGGTGGAGCATGCGCGCTTAGGCCGAAAAGTAGTACGCTTAAAAGGCGGCGATCCCACAATATTTGGCAGGGGGGGCGAAGAAGCGCAGGCATTGCAAGCCGCCAATATCGCCTTTGAAATCATTCCCGGCATTAGCGCCGCCAATGGCTGCGCCGCAGCGGCGGGCATCCCACTCACCCATCGCGACCACGCCCACAGCGTCACGTTTTTGCCCGGCCATTTGGCATGCGAAGATGACAATAATCAAATCGATTGGGCTGGACTAGCGCGCCCCAAACAAACCCGCGTGTTCTACATGGGCGTAGAGCGCCTACGCGGCATCGCCGCCGCACTCATAGCGCACGGATTACCCCCCGACACGCCAGCCGCCGTAGTACAAGACGGTGCCCGCTCAACCCAAACCGTAACCGCAATGCCCCTAGCCCAGTTAATGGAAAACGCCCCCGCCTACGGCGTGCGACCGGGGCTATTAATCATCAGCGAAACGGTGGCGTTGAGTGAGCATTGGGTGGGCGCGGCAGTGGCGGAGGTGGCAGATAGCCACCGGTAGGGGCACGGCATGCCCGTACAATTGTGACATGTTCGTGCGCATGCAATCGCGACATACGCTGCCCAACTTGTAGGGGCGAATAATCATTCGCCCTTGTCGTGTTGGCACAGGCGCATGTATCTTGTGATCGACGTTGAATAACAACGGTTGGAACTAACGCATGGCTGACATGCTTCTGCTAGCTCGACGGCGTATGTTCATCCACCATGGCGTGGTTGACGCCAGCAAGTCACTTTCTTTTGCTTGTGCAAAAGGAAAGTAACCAAAGAAAAGCACACCCGCCGAGTTTGCCAAATGAGCGCTTTTCCGTGATAAAGCTACGGAAAAGTACCCAAGTTAATTTGAAAAGTCGGGCGCGGGCAAAACTTGCGGGCGGTTGCACTGCACTGCGTGGTTAGAAGAACAGCGCCCGCTCAAACAGTTGCCCACGACATCCCCCGACTTTTAAAATGAACTTGGCGGCGCGGTACGGGAGGGTAATGCCCATTCTTGCAAATATTGCGGTGCGCCCCGTAGGGGTGAATAATCACTCGCCCTCGTTGTGTTGGCACAGGCCCACGTATCTTGTGATCGACATCGCAAAGCAAGGGTTGGAACCCAGCGGCCCGCTTACCTAAGCACGTCCGCCGCGCAGCAACCTAGCGGGCAACAGCAGCACTGCCTTTAAAAATTCGAATACGCCATTGACCGCAATGCCCAGAAGGCGAAATGGCAGTAACAGCAACCACACAATTGGATAGGCGATGAGCGCCAAAATCGCGAGTGGCCAACAGAGTACGAACAGCAAAACCCAAAGTAAAAATTTGAACATTGAGATACTCCCGAGTTGAGGATGAATTAACGACTGGCTCAGATTAGCGCTGGATACAGCGTGACGCTACTGCCAACAGATGAAACGCAGAAATGGGGGAATGGTTTACAGCGGGCTTAGGATGGCTACTTTAGTTCTACCTTTTCGACTAAGGCAATCTGCGCACATTGTCCTGGCACCAGCTTAAACGGCTCGGAATCAACAAAAATATAATCTTGGCTGTGTGGCCCAAGCGATTTTGGCAGACTAACCGAGTAAGTGCCTGGGGGAACAACGGCGCGAAACATGCCATTTTTATCAGGTACTACCGGTAGAGTTCCTGTTTTACTCTCAATTGAAGCCCCAAGAAAAGGTGTCAATTGATTTTTTTGATCGCGAAATTCGATTTCAATCGATGCTTGGCGCACTTGTTTTAGCGCGGCGATTTCGGCATCTAGCGCTTCCGAGTAACGTTCACCGTTAATCATTTGAATGCCCTTGCAATTACCTCCAGCATGATACCGCCCATCGCGGCTTTTGTGGGCGAAGATAACGTATTCTTCGCCTTGCTTTAGCAATAGGCTGGCGGAACCGTTCTCGCTACGAATTATCTGGCGTTTCAGGGCCGGACCACGATAGGTCTTGATAACGTCAACGTGATAGTCCCAGGCGTCAACGCCAATGGGGTCCTCTGGGTCAATCACGTTTTTGATTTTGAACACTTTTGCCCGAACCACAAGATCGCTTGTGAACAATTCATTGCAAAGTTTTGGCGGAGGCCACGTGCACAGTGCCTGCGCGGCTGTAGGTAACATAAGGGTAAATACAAGGGCAAGCGCAATGGTTAAAAAGCAAAAATTGCGTAGCGTTTGGTTTAATGAATTCATTTTTTGTGGTCTCCCGTATTCACGCCGCAAATGCCACTGCAAAGGCAACCTCTAAAGCCGCTTCTAAATCCGCAATCAAATCATCCGTACGCTCAATGCCTATGCTAATACTAAACCACTGCTGTCAAACAAAACGCAGAAGTGATGGAATGGTTTACAGCAAGCTGGCGATAACTACTTGTCAGCCGTCTTTTCGACGAAGGCAAGCTGCTGACATTGTCCTGGCACCAGCTTAAACGGCTCGGAATCGACAAAATAATAATCTTGGCTGTGTGGCTCAAGCGATTTTGGCAGACTAACCGAGTAAGTGCCGGGGGAAACAAGGGCACGAAACATGCCATTTTTATCAGGTACTACCGGCAGATTGCCTGTTTTACTTTTAATTAAAACACCAGAAAATGGCGTCAATTTATCGTGTTGATCGCGAAATTCTATTTCAATCGAAGCTTGGCGCATTTGTTTTAGCGCGGCGATTTCAGCATCTAGCGCTTTCGAATAGCGTTCACCATCCGTCGTTTGAATGCCCTCGCAACCACCTCCAGCATGATACCGTCCATCGCTGCCTTTGACGGCGAAGATGACGTATTCCTCGCCTTGCTTTAACACTAAAAGACCTCTGCACAACCACATAAAACCCGATGAATTTGAGCGCTAGCGCAGCGTTGAAGAATTTCTAAGTTGATTGAGCGAAATCAATGTACTTTTCGCAGTTAAATCACGCGCCTTTGCGCTTGTTAGTCGTTATTT
>JANMDR010000084.1:0-47598 GCA_031376425.1 Betaproteobacteria bacterium | reverse complement strand
TTTTCTTACCGATATGCTGGACTGGACCAGCCAGAAGAACTCGCCGTCTTGGGTGAAGCCAGAGCGTCGAAATCGTCCGATGAGAAGTCTTTATGAATGGACAGCATCACTTGGCTCGAACCTTGGCCGTGTAGCCGGACTTATCAGCCTCGGGGACGTTCAAACTCGTTTCCTCAGTCCTATTCGTGCACTTGAAGGAGATAACTGTTGGGCTCTCCTCTCTCCATTCACATCCGCCTATGTCTGTACTTATCTGTATAATGCGCCGGTCGTTTCAGACGACGCATTCGCGATTATTGATCTCTGTCTTGGACGATTTCTTCAGGATTCCAGCTTCAAACGCAATGCCTATAACGGCGGCGAATTCTACGGGTTTCATAAGCCTGCTCTTGTGCGCACATTGATGTTTGTTTCAGTTGAACACGCGCCCATGGCTGCGCGTTATGTCAATGGAGACTGGTCAGAAATCAGCTGCATTCTTCCGCTAATCGACCGATTTGTGCGCGCGGGCGGCTGGTCTTCTTCGGTAATCGACTCATTTTTGACGCTTTGCGAGAGAGCTAAAGTCAATTATCCGGCTGAAATCTTCGCAGATCAAATACAAGCAATTATAGGTGACGATCCCGAAAGCCTAAAAGGTTGGCTTGGAACGTTCATTCCCGCTCGCATCGCGGAGCTGGTGCAGCACTTCGCACATCGAGAAACTCCAATGAAGCTACTGCTGGCTCAGAAGTTCTTGCGTATCCTCGACATACTGGTCGACATGGGCGACCGGCGAAGCGCTGCACTTCAGCTTAGTGAGGCGTTTCGAGAGATTCGTTTGCCTGCATAGCACCGGACGTACTTTGTCGAGTTATATAAATGATGGCGTGACCAAACCGCAGGAGCCGTTAGTTACGCTCAAAAGCCAACGTTGGCCGATCCTTGGCTACGGCAATTGACCGATGAGTGACTGTCCAATACATGAAACTGAATTTTGCTGGCATGCAATCTTTGCAGCATACAACTCCGCGTCCAAACCAGCTTTGGAATTTCCTCACCCCCACTCAATAGCAGCCGGTGGCTTCCCAGAAATATCGTAAACCACTCTATTAAACCCGCGCACTTCGTTAATGATCCTATTCGATACTGTGGCCAACAAACTATAGAGCAACTCCGCCCAATGCGCGGTCATAAAGTTCGTCGTTTGTACGGCTCGCAGGGCTGCTACGTTTTCATATGTTCGGCCATAGCCCTTTACGCCTACACTTTTCGTCTTAGAGTAAATTTTATAACGCGGTACAAATAGAATTTAAGCCTATCAAACAACACCCAATTCCGCAAAAGTTTTAATCTTCACCGCCCCATCCGGAAATCGTGCTACCACTTCCAGCTCCCCTCCCATCGCTTCAATGTGGCTGCGCAAAGTAGACACGTACATGTCGGTGCGTCGCTCCAGCTTAGCAATGGTAGGTTGCTGTACGTTTAAGGCATCCGCGAGCATCTTTTGTGACAAACCGCGCGCACGGCGCAGCTCGTTCAAGGGCATTTCTGCCAGTAGGATTTGCGTTCGCTGTTCTACTTGCTGACGCGCGGCGGGCGTCATTTTTGCGAGTAGCACTGAAAAATTTTTAGCCATCATATCTCTCCTTCGCGCTTCAATTCAATTAAATGCTGGTCATAGAGTTTGTCCGCGATCGGCACATGAACCTCGTACCAACGGTCATCACCCGTTTTGTCGCCGCCGATCAGTAAAATTGCCATGCGACGTGGATCAAAGGCGTACAGCGTGCGATAAGGTCGCCCTGCATGTTGGGTGCGCAGCTCACGCATATGTGTATGGCGTGAGCCGTTGATGCCACTGCTATTGGGATGCCTCAAATTTGGCCCTTGATCTCCAAGCAAACTTACGGAAGTTGCGATGGACATTTGTTCAGCCTCGCTAAGCGAGTCCCACCAGCGTTCAAATTCGTCGGTAAACTCAATTTCCCAATTCATGGTGGAATATAGCCCAAATAAAATATTCCGTCAATGGAATATGACTCCAACTCAATAGTAGCCGGTGGCTTCCCCGAAATATAATAAACCACGCGACTAAACCCACGCACTTCGTTAGTAATCCGGCTCGATACCCTACCCAGCAAGCTATACGGTAACTCCGCCCAATGCGCGGTTATGAAATCTGAGTTTTGCACCACGCGCCTACGCCAATAGGTGGCTATCACCCCTAAACCCCATGCCACCTCTTACGTGCACTAAAACGCACACTAAACCTCATGCGCATCCGCTACCGATGCTTCCAGCTCCGCAAACGCTTCTTCCACGTACTTGCCAAGCATCTGTAAATTGGGCAGTTCATCCGTGGCGATTAGGCCGAAGAATAGATCACCGGCGTAGCTAAATAGGGTGATGTTGAGCAGATTACTGGGCGGTAGGGTGCTGATGGGGTGCATCTCCAACATTTTGGCACCCTTGATATATAGATGGTCTTTGGGGCCCGGTACGTTGGATACTAAGGTGTTTCCCAGCGGCGGCAGGGTATTGCTGAGCTTGAGTATTTCCGCAATTTGCGCAACTAAGCCGGTAATGATGGTGTAAGACTCAATGGCTTCGGGAGCTACGCCGTCAATCATGGTGCGCACACCGCGCAGCGAAAAACCGATATTGCGTAAGCGCACATAGGGGTCATCGGTGGGGGGGGAAAGTTCTACTAAAATAATACCGATTTTATTGCCAGCGGTTTTCTCGCCGTCTTGGCGCAAATTTACCGGCATCTGAATAATAATGGGCTGCTTTAATGACACACCCTGATCGTCTAAATAACGCCTTAAAGCCCCGTCTAGGCAGGTTAGCGCCACATGATTGATGGTTGATCGGGTGCGGGCGCGAATTTTATTCACTCTATCCATCGAAACACCAACGGATGCAAATTGCCGCCCTGACGTAACCTGACCCGTCAGCGGGGTTTTAGCACTGGAGGCAAATGGTAGGGCGATGGCGTTTTTAGTTAGCTTCACGCTTTCTAAAAATAGCATGGTAGCCAAGCGGCTAATGCCTAATAGCCGCCGACCATTGCCCACGGCTTGTGCCCATATTGATTGCAACATTTCCTGATTTTTTTTCAGCTTCGAGGCGTGGCTGCCGTGCTTGAGCGTCCACACCGGCTTTAAGGTGTCGTCTTCCGCCGTTTCTGACATACCTTCGGCGGTCCAGCGGGTCATGGTCACGCCATCGGCGTAGGCATGGTGCATTTTTTGATAGAGGGCAAATCGTCCGGCACCACCTTCGGCGGCGGCGCTACTCAAGCCATCAATAATATGCACTTCCCAAAGCGGGCGGCTGCGATCAAGCATGGGCGTGTGCAGCGCCGATACAAAATCATAGAGCGCTTGCCGATCATTAGCATCTTTGGGCAATTTATGATAAAAAATATGCTGCGTGAGGTCTACCGTTTCTACATCGCGCCATTGCGGCACCGCCGTAAGCGCAAACTGAATAACCCGATTAAACGGGGGCTTTACATCGGTAAAGGTTAAAAATTCTTTGTATAAATTTTTAGCGAAACCGATGGTTGATTTAGCCGGTCGCTTACAAATGAGTAAGCCAGCAACGTGCTTGGGGCTGGCCGCGGTTTCGGCAATAAAAAAACCAAGATCAAGCAATGACAGTTTGCGCATTTGCAGCCCCCTTTTTTAGAGTTTAATTTTAGTATGCGCCCATATAATCGCGCTTGCCAATATCAACACCATTGTGGCGCAAAATTGAATAGGCGACTGCAACATGAAAGAAAAATTGCGGCAAGCCATACTGCAATAAATACACTTGGCCTACCAGCTTCTTTTCCTTCGGCGTGCCAGGGCGCAGCACCACTTCGCGGGATTCTGAACCGAGCATTTGCGGTGCGCTAATGCCATCTAAAAATACTAATGTTTTGCTGATCAGCGCCTGCAAATCGGCAAAGCTGGTTTCGGTGCTTTCTACCACCGGCACTTCCACATTGGCGAGCCGCGCTGCTACGCCACGCGCAAATTCTGTAGCTATTTGTACCTGCCGCACCAGCGCAAACATATCGGGAAACAAGCGCGCTTGCAGAAACGCAGCAGGCTCGATATTTTTAGCGTGTGCATGGGCGTCCGCCTTCGCTAAAGTCACGGCAAGCGCCGTTAGCATTTGCTTAAAAACGGGTACAGAAGCACTGTATTGGGCATTGTTCATTTATTTTCCTTTGGGTTTAAGTTATTTTTTCGGGCTGCTGTCTTCAATCCATTTCCATTTCATTCGTGCGCCAATTTCCCCGAGTGTTATATAAACACCGTCATTCCAGCGAAGGCTGGAATCCAGTCCATCGTATGACTAATTTAGGTTTTAAAATGCTAAACAGTATGATGTAGGACTGGATTCCAGCCTTCTCTGGAATGACGATGCCTCATATTTGGTAACATGTAGGTAATGGCTCTTTCGATATAGAAAGGAATCAGACAGTTAATCAACATCATAATCGCCCCACTCGCTATCATTTTGTTCGGTCTTACGCGCTTTGTCTACCTTAGCTTTTAGCGCGGCATTGCTATCACTGAACGTGGCTATCGGCGTGGGCGTAGCCAAGCGCAATGCGGGGTGCTTTATCGCGTAAAGCGTTTGCACATCAGTAAGTCTACCGTGCGATACCCAGCGCTGTGCTATGGGGATGATAATTGCAGCAGCGGCCACCAGCACCACCACAATACGCGTGGTCGGCCAATGGCGCGGGTCAGCCAAGCGCAGGTGAAAGCTCACGGTGCAGGCGGCAGTAATGATAACGGCTTGATCAGTAATGCGTATGGGCCACAACCAGCCCATGCTAAAGCTTAATAGCTCCAGCAGATAGAGCAATAAAGTGCCCAACATATACCCGGTGCAGGCAATCAGCAGGTGTGAAAAAAACCGCTCCGCACCCGTAAAAATGCGGCTCAATAAGGCATACATGCCGCTCCATAATGCTAGCCCAAACCCCAAACCACTTAACTGATTTAAGTATGCTGGTGATTTAGTTTGTACATCGCCCAACCAAATTTCCCACACCCCATGTGCGAATACCACCAACAAGGCAAGCAGGGCATATAGCCACACCCGCCGCCGCGATAATACGCGTTCTGGCGGCAACACCCAAGCACTTGAGCGGATGCGTAGCGATGTTTGCCCTAATCGATACGGCGCATCATCAGTCACGGTGAATGCCGGTGCCCGCTTAACGCGACCTGACACCTTGCCAAGGATGCCGTTTTTGCTATTTAAATCCACCAAGCGAGCGCTGCCATCGGCTGCTAACTCAAGTTGCGCATGATGCACAGCGCAATGCGGATCATCAAGCACTACATCATTTTCCAACGCACGGCCTATAGTAATTACGCTTGCATCTTCCTTAATTTGTAAGCGCGATAATACCGCGCCATCGCGCTGCAATTGCTCTACATACCAAGTCATTGGAGGCGCTCCAAAAACAAGCGGCTAACGCGTTGACCATTTTCAAACGACACGCCACTAAGCACTAAATTACTGCTCAAGCGCTCGCGTGCGTCATCCATCTGAATGGCTTTTACATCGAAGTTATACAAGCCCTCAAACTTCTGAAACGTCTGCAAGCACACTGCTACTCGATAAACATGCTTCGCACCGCGCACATAATCATCTTGGCATTCATTGCGCGTTAGTTCCTTACCGCCGTTGCCAAAAGACGTATCGGCGAGCCTTGATATGCGGCTGCCAGAATCTAAATGCAAAAATTGCGGTGTCGCCAATTTATCGTTGCGCAATAGCGTGTGGCTCAGTGCTAAAGAACCTGTTTGCAAATTGCTGCGCACATACACGCTAGAACGCAAAGCACAGCTCAAGGTATCCCGCTGGTAACGCAGCTTTTCGCCATCGCGGCCACCCGCCCAACATTTGGTTAAATTGCCATCCAGAGTAGGCACAACGCGACCCGATAAGGTTTGGCTGGCAAATCCAGCCTTGCCGGTTTGTTCTTTGGTTTCGGTTGCGGCCAGCGTTGTATTGGTCGGAGTGGTGACCGCATTATCTTTGTTCGTTGTGCCAGTCAATAACTTATCAATCACAAACGCTTGATGCGCAAGCAACTGCTTGGCAATTTCGGTACGCCATTCCTTGCGCGGTGCGGCTTGCCACGCACGTTCTAATAAATCACGGGCATAACGAATCGGCACCAAAAAGCTCAACAACGCCCCGCCATTGAGTGTGGATACATTCACCCCAACCACGCGCCCAGCCTCGTCAATAGCGGGTCCGCCGCTCATGCCAGAATTGAGCGCACCAGAAAACAGCATCTGCTCATAAATTTTTGATTCTGCGCCGCCGTTATAAATACCTTCGGAAATTAAAAAACCAAGCTCTAAAGGATTGCCTAAAGAAAACACTTTTTCACCCTGCGTTAGGTTCGTATCCCGCAAGGCAAACGGCGTCCACGGTGCGGATTTTTCAGCAGCCGTTTTTTCAGTAATCTCTTGATCAGGTTCCGAGCGTAATACCGCCAGATCATGCAACACATCAACCGCAATCAATTTTGCTTTCACGGTGCGCTCATTGGTAGGGCGCAACTCCAGCCGATACTTTTCAGGGTTGATAGCAAGGGAAGACACCACGTGATAATTGGTAATAAACCACGCCCCCTTAGCACCATCATCACGCACCACAAAACCTGAGCCTAGCGATGATTGTTCATTCGCGCTATTTAACAACACGCGCACCTGTACCAGACGTTCCTTATACTTCGCGAAAAGTTCGCGCGCCGACGCAGAAGGCAGTGGCAAGGTCGCAGACGGGGTCTTGGCCGCGTCGGTAGGTGCCGTCATTGATGGCATAGGTGGAATTTGCGCAGCAGCATCACGCGAAAATTGCCCGCTAAAAATAGGCAGACCATACCACCCACACAATAAGGCCAAGCGCAATAATTTAATGATTTTAAAACAGCGCAATACGTTCATCTTTGCCTAAAATTTCATGAGGAAACAACTAACCGAGTTAACAGTGAACCCCGATATTACACAACAATCACAGCGCCACCCGAAGCAATGAAAATCCGTTCTCACCGGTTGTGGCAACCATCGTATAGTTTGTGCTTTTGGGAATAACCACACTATCATCCACCTGCAACTTATGCCTTGTGCTTTGCTTACCGTTAGCCGCTGGCAACGTGATCTCAAGTGCCCCACTGAGCACATAAAAAAACAGAATTTCCCCTTCGTGCAACGATGCTAAGCTACCAGAAACAAGACCCGACCGCAGACGCAACACCGTTACTTCAGCAAGCTGATTAGTGGCTGCGGCAATGCCTAAATCTGCTGCCTCAAAATCAGGTGCGAGGGTGCTACCTTCCAGCCATGCACCCCAACTCGCTTGCGCCGCAATATGGCGCACAAAATGCTGACCTCCAAATACGCGCTTTGGTAAAACGTTGGCCGTAGGTAAGGTCAAGGTATGGTCGGCGAAAGTCTCATGCACCGCCGGACATCCCAATTCAATCACCTCTAGCCCCGCAGACGCTTCTAGCACGCGATGGCGGATACCCGGTGGCTGCAATACACAATCACCAGGCTGCAATAAAAACGGCTCACCCTGATCTTCGTACACCACCTTTACCCAACCTGCCCTACAAAAAATCATTTGAAATATAACGCGATGAAAATGCACGTAATCCGGCACTTCCCCCGCTGTAGGAATCGTAATATGTGATGCGATAAAGCGGCCACCAAGCCGCCCAGGAATAAGATCACGATAAATCATGCCCGCGCGACCAACGGTGGTGTGCTGCTGTGCATCACCTGCACGACTGAGCACAAACTCTGGCACACCTTTGGGTACGACCAGCGGCAAGGCCGTGGCCGCAGGCGCAACTTTAGGTACGAAGACAATATTAATACCAGCAGGTATTTGCAGTGACGCAACAGCGCTCAAGGTTTCACACTGCAGCCGCAAGGTCAGTATCGGCGGCGCTATCGAAACATCGGCCTGCTGCTCCAAACGCAAGGCGAGGCCAGGTATTGTAATCACCGCAGTGCTAGGTGAATCAGCAGGGAAAATCAAACTAACGCTAAAGCCCAACTTTTCAGTAAAAAAAGTAAATAACTCAGCAAAGTTTCTGCAAGCAAGTACCACTTGCGCAGTGTCAATTAATACTGGTGGCTCTGATTTGCGGCCGTTAAATATCTGCCCATCAATAGCAGTCATCAAGATCAACTCTTTTTGTGATTAGCCAAATGTGCTTCAATTTCTAAATGGCAAGGTGCTAACAAGGCATGCGTTAAGGCTTCCATCTCGGTCATTTTAAGATGGCTGGCGAAGGCGGTAAATCGCGGATCTTCAGCTGCTGATAATTGCGCTAAAAGCGCACGTGCCGCTTCTTTTGCGGTGGGTTTGCCTGCAGCATAGCTGGGCCAATCTTTATAATGGCCGAGCAATTGCTCGCGATGGTCTTGGTATAAAGCGGATGCTCTTATGAAATCTAGTTCCGCTTTTTTAGCGGCAATCTCGGCATCAATTTCTGCATCGGTGTGGCAGTAACGCGCTTTTTCGGCATCACTCCAATGATCTTTATGCGTGGCATCAGCGTGTTGCTCTCGCAAGGTTGCCATGGTTCCCTTCAATGTAATTTGACTATGGGTATGGGAATCACGGAACACATGCACTAGCGCATTGCCGGTGCCTTCAACCCCTTTGTAGCGCATACCCGCTTCAACACGGCGCGGATTAAAGCGAAACTGGCGCATACAGGCGGCTTTGAGCACATCAAGCAATTCGGCGGCTTTGGCAGGGTTCATTGAAACTCCTTAACGGTAGATGGGGGTGCATAGGATGCTGTTAGACAAGGTAGCTCTGGCAGCAACGCCTTAAGAATAACACCTACGCAGGCTTCGATAATTTCTTCACCATCGCCGTCATCACGCTACGTGGCGTAAAGCGCGCGCTTTGGGTGAACAACCAATTTTGCACCCCCGGCACGTACACCCGCTGCCCACGCTGCATGGCGCGATAACCCAAGGCCGCCACTTCTTCTGATGTGGGCAGTTTTTTGCCCTTGACGAGTGCCGATTGATTCATCACCGCTTTGTCTTGAAAGCCCGAAGCCGTTAAGCCTGGACAGAGCGCCGTGACCGTAACCCCCGTGCCATCAAGCTCCTCGGCAATGGCTTCAGAAAAACTCAGCACAAACGCTTTGGTGGCGTAGTACACGGCCATGTAGGGGCCAGGTTGAAACGCGGCGATGGAGGCAAGGTTTAATATTTTGCCTTTAGTAGCAAGTAGGTCGGGCATAAATAACTTGGTTAAGCTGACTAATGATGTCATATTCAACTGCATCATTGCCAGTTCATCACCCAACGCTGAATCTTTAAATTCACCAAAGCAGCCGTAGCCCGCATTGTTTACCAAAGCACTGAGCACAATGCCGCGCTCCTTGACTTGCACATGGAGATTTCTAGCGCCGTTGATGGTTTCTAAGTCCGCACCAATCACGATTGCGGACACATTAAAGCGCGCTGCTAAATCAGCCGCAATCGCTTCCATTTTTGTCACGCTACGCGCAGCCAAAATTAGGTGATAACCATCTTGCGCAAAATTTTCAGCGAGGGCGCGACCAATACCGGATGATGCGCCGGTGATGAGGACAGTTTTTGACTTGTTATTTCGCATGATTCGCTTTCAGCGTGATTGATGGTGGCGCACCATAATTCCACGTTTGTGCGGTGACTGCAAGCGGTCGGTTGCTATTTGGTGGGCGGTGCTAAGGTGTACTTGTTAAAGTCAGTAGATGAGAATTGGCGCGCTACATTCATAACCGAGGCGGGGTTGCCGCCAGCAAGTCACTTTCTTTTGCTTGTGCAAAAAGAAAGTAACCAAAGAAAAGCACCCCCGCCGAGTTTGCCAAATGAGCGGACGGGATGGTAAAGCCCGCTATTGCAACATTCAGCATTGCAATGCCTACTGTGGGTGTGTCTCGGTGCAGAGCCCCCTCTCTCCCAGCCTCTCTCCCATACCCTTCGGGCAGGGGGAGAGGGGGCTGCTCGATATTCTGTAATGCCCACCACCGAAACAATTACTGTGGGCAACTCACACAAAAACCACAGCCACTGCAACGCAACCTAAATCATCAACGGCAACTCGCGCTGACGCTTACCCGTTAGCGCAAATATAGCGTTAGCAATCGCTGGGGCTACGGGGCCGATGGCGGGTTCGCCCATGCCTTGGGGGTCACGGGGGCTGTCGATGAAATGGACGCTGATTTGCGGCGGAATTTGCGATAGCCTGGCGATTGCGTAGGTATCAAAATTAGCTTGCTCTACGGCACCGGCGTTGATGGTGATTTTTTCAAACAGGGCGCTTGAGGCTCCCATTACGATGCAGCCTTTAACCTGTAACGCCGCACCTACTGGGTTGACGATAAGCCCAGCATCTACCACGGCGGTAAATTTGCGCAGCACAATTTGCGACCCGATTTGCTGCACTTCTGCCACCATCGCGATGGCCGCGCCGCCACTCAGGCAGCAGGCTACACCTCTGGCAACGTTGGGCGGTGGCGGGGTTGCCCAGCCACTTTTTGCGGCCACCATTTCAAGTGCGGCTTTAAGTTGCGCACCCTCTTCGGTTGCGGGCAAATTATCCATTCTAAATTTTAATGGATCAATTTTGGCGCTTACCGCCAACTCATCGGCAAAACTTTCTGTGGCAAATACATTGGGTAACAAGCCCACCCCACGCCAAATTCCGGTAGGAATAGGTAAAGGCACTACCTTCATTGTGGCGCGGTAATTGGCAACCGCATAAGGGCTAAATAGGCCAATAAATGCGCCAATATCTAAGTTATACGTATCGGCCAAAAGCCGCTGGGCAAAGCCTGGCCCAAAGGCACTGGTGGCGGTATTGGCAGTGGCAACCGCCTGTTCAATAGCGTCTATTTTGCCCGCGCTGTTGACGCGCCCGCGCAAGGCAATATGTGCAGGCTGGCGATAGAAACTATGGCGCATTTCTTCTTCGCGCGTCCACGCTACCGACACCGGCGCACCCACCGCCGCTGATAGTCTTGCGGCCTCT
Source organism: Betaproteobacteria bacterium (assembly GCA_031376425.1). GTDB lineage: Bacteria > Pseudomonadota > Gammaproteobacteria > Burkholderiales > Usitatibacteraceae > JANMDR01. The sequence continues at coordinate 36,540 of JANMDR010000084.1, read as the reverse complement.
AATACGGCGCTTTGAAAGCCTTTACGACCAAAGCTGCCACCCATTTGCATGCCATGCACCTGCACAGTTTTTTTACCGCCAAATTCCGCCTCTAGCACCTCAGATTCTATGGCTACACTTTGCGTTGGCAACCATGCCTCTACCGACGTTGCGCGCACATCTACCAGCGCTGTCAGCGGTTCTAGGTGGGCGTGAGCGGCGGCGGGGCTGCGATAAGCGGCATTGATTGCTGTGTGATCAAACTCTGCCGCTTTGCCGCGTGAACGTACTACCGTGCCGTCGCCAATGGTGGCGGTGAGCAGCTTTTCAAGTTCGGCTTGGCTCATGGTGGAACCACCAGTGTATTGCGCACCCAAGGCCGCTGCCGCATTGCGGGCTTGGGTGCGGGTTTCGGCCACCACACCAGCAAAATTCTTGGCAAGATCAACCACTACCTTTTTAACGCCGGGCATATTTTTGGCGACATCATCGCGCACCGACACCAACACCGCCCCCAAACGCGGTGGGCGCACCAGTGCGCCGAACAGCATACCTGGCAGCCGCGCACTGATTCCATAGGGTGTGCTGCCAACTACCTTGCCTAAGGTGTCAACACGCGCCGTGTTAGTGCCAATTAGTTTAAATTTTTCACGCGGCTTGAGCGGAATTTTGCCCTCCGGCACAACCCATGCACCTTTTTTAGCAGCCACAATTTGTTGATAGCTCAATCGTTTTGCTGGATCATTTTCAGCCACAAACACACCATTGGCTAAACGTAGTGCCGCGCCTTCCACCTGCAATTGCATGGCCGCTTCAATGCGCAACATTTCGCGCAACATTGCCGCCGCCTTACGCGTTGGCGCATATAGGGTGCGCATTGAACGGCTGCCGTAGGTATTAAAGAGGCTACCAAAAGCTTGTGTAGACGCCGCCATTTCAATGCGCAAGGCGCTGGGCAAAATTTCAAGTTCTTCTGCGGCTAACTGCGCGACGGCTGAATGAATACCCTGCCCCATTTCGCCCTTGGGCAGGTATAAGGTAATGCCGTGTTTTTGGTCTAAGGCAAACCAAAGCAATGGTGCGGTTAAGGCATCGTCAACGCTGCCGGTACTGGGCCTATCAAACTGATCCACCACCAAGGGGATAAGCGACCGCACCAATGCGCAGGCACCAACGGCCAGTGCGCCAATCGTGCCCGTGCCAATTAAAAAACCACGACGCGTAGGTCGCCAAAACAGTGAACTTTTTTTCTCAGATGCTAGTGCCGTCGTTTTCATCCCTGCCCCCGCATTAATTCACCAGCACGTTTTACGTTGGCGCGAATATTGTTATAGCCACCGCAGCGGCATAGGTTGATTGCCATCGCCTCTTCAATTTGCGCATCCGTTGGATTAGGGTTGGCGTTTAGCAAGGCCACGGCGGTGAGCATATGCCCGCTCATGCAATAGCAACATTGTAGGGGGTTTTCTAAAAACGCCTGCTGCACCGGATGTAATTTATCGCCCGTGGCTAAGCCCTCTATGGTGGTGATGGCCCGCCCTGCAACATCGCCAGCCTTGGTTTGACATGATCGGCTGACTTGACCGTCAATGAGTACCGTGCAGCAACCACACAAGCCCGCCCCGCAGCCATAGCGTGTGCCGTTCATTTGCAAGGTGTCATGCAATACCCATACTAGCGCATCATCTTTTTGTGCATCGGGCACGCTGCGTTGAGCGGCATTGATGGTTAAATTCATGGCGGGGCTTACCCTTCCTTGTGGTTTAAGTATGGCTTCCGTGTGAAAATGCTAAAAATTTCCTTGCCATCACAGTAACCCTAATACATTAAGCCAATCTTAAAGCGATAGAAATAACATCTTAATACTGCCTTAAGTTGGGCAAACTATCATTCAATTTTAAATAAAATACGGGGAAAGCGTGCGCATACTGCTGGTTGAAGACGACATCATGATTGCCGAAGCCGCGCAGGCAGGGCTGTTGCAAGACAACTTTGCCGTAGATTGCGTCAACACGGGCGAGGCCGCACTGAACGCACTGGCGCTTGTTGAATACGATGCCATATTGCTTGATTTAGGCCTGCCGAAAATGAGCGGCCTTGATGTGCTCACCCACATGCGCAACAGTGGACGTAAAACGCCAGTGGTTATTATTTCTGCCCGCGATCAAATTGCTGACCGCGTAAAAGGCTTGAATTTAGGCGCGGATGATTATTTGGTAAAGCCATTTGATTTGGGCGAGTTAAGCGCACGTATTATTGCTGTGACGCGACGCGCTGCGGGTCGCGCCAACAATGTGTTGCTGGTTGGTGATATTGAAGTTGATACCGTCGCCAAGCGCGTTACTTATCAAGGTAAGGTTGTTGCCCTAACCGCGCGCGAATACGCGATTTTGCTGTGCTTGCTACAGCGCTTAAATCATATTGTTTCCAAACGGCAATTACATGATGCCGTATACGCATGGGCAGACGATGTAGAGAGCAATACGATGGAAGTTTATATCCATCAATTGCGCAAAAAGCTTGGTGTGGACACCATTAAAACCGTTCGCGGTATGGGCTATTCTATTAGCGGGCAGCTGGGATGAAGCACCCAAAATCAATCCGCTGGCGCTTGCTGTTAACGATGTGGCTTACTGTTATGTTGCTATCACTATTGTGGATTGCCTATTCGGCCTGGGAAAGCCAGCACGGCGAAACCACCATGATGGACGGTGCGTTGGCGAGCGAAGCGGCGCTGGTTATGCGCACCCTACCCACCAATATTTTGACGCTAAATGCGAGCGGTAACTTCCAAATAAAACCTAGCGATACGCCGTCCCATGGCGGACCTGGCGGACTGCATTTTCAGGCGTGGTCGGCGGATAATCGCCTACTGATTGTTACCCCCAACACGCCACATGCTCGATTTGCGCCTGCGAGCCTCGATGGCTTTGCCACCGTTACCTACCAAGGAGAGCGCTGGCGCGTTTATGGCCTGTGGGATGTCACCAACGCCGTGCAGGTGCAGATGGGCATGGCACAAACATGGGGCGGAATTGCAGTGTTATACGCCTTAAAAGCGGGGTTAAAAACCTTGCTGCTTTCGCTCTTGCTTGCACCCATTTTGGCATGGGTGGTCACTTGGAGCCTTAAGCCATTAAAGCAGATGCAAGCTGAAGTGCTGAAGCGCCAAGCTGATGATTTAACGCCGCTTAATATCGACAAAACGGCCACTGAACTTGCCCCGCTTACTGGGGCTTTCAATACGCTTTTAGATCGGCTGCAACTTTCCCGCGCGGCCGAGCAGCGCTTTTTTGCTGATGCCGCCCACGAACTGCGCACGCCCCTAGCCGCCCTGCGCCTGCAGGCGCAGGTAGCCGCGCGCGAGCCGGATGCCACACGCCGCCAAATAGCGCTCAACAGTATGCTTGGCGGCATTGACCGCACCACCCGCGTTGCCGAGCAGTTGCTAGCACTCGCGAAGGCAGATCACCATGTAGTGTCGTCTACCCACAATATCGGTGATGACAGCAGCGCATTTTTTACCGTGGAGCAGGTAGTTCAAGAGGCGCTCATGGCATTGGATGCTGAAATACTGGATCGAAAAATTCAAATTGCGACTGATATTGCGAGCTTAAAAATGCATGGTCATAGCCAACACAGCCAACAGATTAGCGCCGCACTCCGCAATGTGATTGAAAACGCCATCCGTTATTCGCCAGCCGGCAGCATCGTGCAAATTATGGCCGACGCAAACCCAAGCGATAAAAGCAAACTAAGCATTAGCGTAATTGATCAAGGCCCAGGTATTGCACCGACAGAGCGGGAAAATGTGGTGAAGCGTTTTTATCGTCTGCCACACGGCAACAGCGTTGCTATCGGCAGCGGCCTAGGGCTTGCCATTGTTGATCGCATCTGCAAAAACCACGGCGGGCAGTTAGTGTTGAACGATGCACAGTCGGGTGGGCTATGCGCCACCTTGGTGCTGAATAAGGGCTGAAGACCGTTTACTTTAGGCCGTCTTCAGCTTATTTAATTTCTCCGTTTACTTCCCACGCTTCAGCATCAACCAAACAATGGCAATGGTAACGATGGCTAAAAACGGCATGGCTACGTAATTCAAAATATTCCAACCATTGGCTTTTAGCAGCAAGCCTGACGAAAACGATGAGGTGGCGGTGGTGCAAAACACCAGCAAATCATGCAGGCCTTGGGCTTTGGCTTTTTCTTGCGGCTGATAGGCTTCGGTTACTAAGGCGGAGCCACCGACAAACATAAAATTCCAGCCTAACCCCAGCAGTACCAAGGAAAACCAAAAGTGCGCCACGCTGATGCCCGATAGTGAAATGCCTAAGCACACTGCCATCAATGCCACACCGGCGAGCATAATTTTTAATACACCAAAGCGTTGAATCAATGAGCCGGTAAAAAATGAGGGTGCAAACATCGCCACCACATGGGCTGAAATTACGTTTGCCGCATCGTTGAAAGGATAGCCGCAAATGCCCATAGCCAGCGGCGTTGCCGTCATTAGCAAATTCATCACGCCGTAACCGATGGCGCTGGACATTACCGCCACTACAAACACGGGTTGCAGCGCAATTTCGCGTAAATTGCGCGGCGGTGCGGCATTGATTGCGGCCTTTGCATCTGGTATGCGTAGCTGGCTTAACAATAAACCCGTGAGCACACAAAATACCAACAGTGAAGCGTAGGATGCTAAAAATTCCGTCGGTGCTAAATGGCGCGTCCACTTCGCCAAAGCAGGGCCAACAATGCCGCCCACCAAGCCACCAGCCACCACGAGGGATATCGCCTTCGCCTTAAAATCCGGCGTAGCGGCATCCGCCGCCGCAAAGCGGTAAAACTGACCAAACGCGCCATAAATACCCAGAATAAAAGTGCCCAAACAGAGCATGACCAAGCTGTGGCTATACACGCCAAACGTGGCGATTGCGCCGCCGATAAAGCCGCAGAGCGTGCCAATCAAAAATCCAGCACGCCGCCCAATCCGCGCCATCAGGTGCGATGCGGGCAGCGCAAATAAGGCCGAGCCAATAATCTGCGTGGTAACAGGCAGGGTTGCAAATGATTTATCCACCGCCAATTGATAACCCACTAAACCATTCAGGGCGATAAGGGTGACGTTATTGGTAAAAAGTAATGCCTGCGCGGACGACAGCAGGGCAATATTGCGGGCTTGCAATGTTGCATTATTCAACGGTAATCTTTCTGGAGATGCCCTATTTTAGGGCTTATTGGCTAGTACACAAGAATTACATGAACATTTGGGGGAGCATTACGTTGAAATTACAGATTCATCAACAGCGCGGCGAAATACTGCTGCTCCGGCAATGAGCCCAGCTGGATAATTATCTACCCAACTGGCGACGATGAGCATAAAATTATCCGAGCCTATCAGCGCTTTATAGCGCGACAACCCTTCTGGATTTTTGCCGCCCTGCAACACCGGTAATACTGGCAACGCTGCTGCCAAATCATTTTGCGGTTCCTGCGGTTCAACGCAGGCCGCTAACGCTTCGCGCTGCAATGGCGTAGGTGGGATCACATCGCCGAAATCCCCTTCGGTAACAATAATATCCGCACCCAAGACGCGTAACCAATGATTAACCACCGCAGGGCTGACGTTCCAATCTGGATGGCGCGTTGCTAATTCACCTAAAGTATTGTGCGCAAATATCGGCATGCGCCGCTGTTTGGCAAGATGGCTCACCACACCGAAGCCTTGTATCCACGGCGCAATGAGCACGCCATCCACGCCAAGGGTGCAGCATAATTCCCACCGCGCATTAAGCTCCCACGGCTCACAAATTAGGTTCGCAATATAGAGCTTTGGTTCTCCCGTGGCTTTCCGCGCGGCGTCGCGGGCGGCCAACATGGCACGCAGGTGCGCGGCAAATATGTCAAACGTGGCATAGGCTTGCAGCTCATCATCTTTGACGATATGAAAACCACCGGTGAGCACATCGTAATTGATGTTGGCCATAATCGTGTCCGACGCCCCTGTTGCTGGGCGCATGGCGCGGCACAGCAGCGGCCCGTTGGGGCGCTGCGTAAGCTTGCGGATGCCAAGCATACCAAAGGCAGGTCCAGCGCCGAAACTAGGCGGCAAGGGCGCATACACCAAGCTAAAACGCGTAATAAAGCCAAGCCGTGGTAACTCACCGATGAGAATATTCCAAAGCTGCGTGGTTTTACCGGCTAACAGGCAAAGGGGTACGCTTAAGGTAATGCGATATGAAGCACTAGGATACACGTTGCTACTTTGGTGGGTATTAACATACGACGCCGTTGCTAAATGATAGGCACGGACGCCGGTGTTGTTGGTATTGGTAGCGGCTGCCATGTCTGAGAGCGGCACCACGTTGCGCACCCGCGTGCAGTAGGGGGCAAGTGCTGGCGCATCAAGATAATGATGAATGTGGGTTGTGCCCACGCTTTGATCCATCGCCATTGCTATTGCTGCAGACATACCCGCGCAGGTGGCGGTGATTTCATAGCACACCGTTAAGTAATCGGCCTCATTCAAATCAGCGTGCCACTGATACACAGTGGGGTCTTGTACATCAGGTAGGCCACTTGCACTCATTGTAATAAATTCCCAAATTGGTGCACGAGCGCTTGGGCAAAAACCCAATCTTCTGCGGTGGTAATTTTGATATTGGTTTTTTCGCCGGCAACGGCGGTAATGTTAAAGCCGTGGCGCGTAGCGATTTCTAAAAATGATTGCCGCGCCCAATCAGCCTCATCGGCACGGGCAATTAAATCAAGCAAATGCGACCGCAGATAGGCATTGGGACCCTGTGCTAAGGTGGCTTGGCGACTTGGCGAAAAAAACTTAACCGCAGCATCTTCAACTTGCGCAACCGGCAAATCAAGCTTTAAAAACGCACCGGCAATGCCAGTCTCGTTAGCGGCTGCGGCCACTTTATGCATCATCGCCACGGATACAAATGGTAGCGATACATTTAGGTTCATTATCCACGGCAAGTCCGCCGCATGGACTAATTTTGCGAAGGTGCGCAAATGACTTTCCGCACCTTCGATGATCTCACAGCCTGGACAGTGCGCCACCCAAAACGCCTGCTGCGCTATGTCCGCTGGCGGTATTGCCACAATCACCTTTGCAGCTACTTTTTTAGCTTTGGTGCTAAGCCAATAGAGCAGGGAATGCCCATCAATTTCTAGTAGGGCTTTAGCACCAAGACCCAGGCGCTCACCGCTACCGGCTGCGGCAATGACGATGGTTAAATCTGGTCTGGCTGCACTGCTCATGCGCCAAATTCCGCCTGCAAAAACTGCTGCAGCTCAACAATGATTGGATCAGTTGTCCGAACTAAAATCTGCTCGCAATAGGCAGTGGCGGCTGGCCAATTTTGGCGCATTAAATTATCAATTAGCCGACAATAGCCATAGCAGAGCACTACCGGCAATGATTCCGCCATGCGGTTAGGATTAGATAACACGGTGTCATAGTAAGCGTCTGGGATACGCCAATTTTTACCGTATACGTCTTCCAGATATTGCTCTGCGGGCATGGGTATCGGGCAATGGCTGTAGCTTCCATTTACCCAAGGATGGGCAGCAAAATCAAAACGCCGGAGTCGGCACTTAACCGCTTGACCGGGGTGCTCAAATCCAGTAATAAAGTGGTGTTCTCCATCGGGATGTAGGAAGAAAAAATCAATGCCAATATTTTGCGCGGTATGGCTAAACGCCATTGAATAGTGGTTATCGATATGTTTATTTAAACCAGTTTGCGCCAGCAGTTTAAAGCATCCATCGGCAGTCATTAAATCCATAAGCTGCTGCCGCGATACCGCTGCGGGTATGGCAATATCAATATCTTTATCATAGGGTAAAAAATCGCCATCGCGAACCACGCCTAAGCAACTACCGGCATACAAACACCAGGCAATGCCAGCGGCATCAAGCCGCTGCCGCAATACCTGCATGGTTATATGTGCGCTTTCAACACACATCACTTTAGGTGCCTCTACGGGCGCTTGGCAAATTTGCCGTTGCTCACCGTTGTTCGCTCGGCTACGTTTAACCCCAGTAAGCCAAGCGGTAATGGCGCGTTGCGCCGTGTGCTGGCACTTGGCAAAATCGCCAAGCTCTTTATAGCAAACACTGAGGCCACTAAGGGCTTGAACCGTATCCGGCGCGATAGCAAGCACCGCCTGATAACTTGCCGCAGCTTGATCAAAGGCATTATCTTTTTGATAGATCAAGCCTAAGTTCAAATGCGCTTCAACAAACTGCGGATTTAGGTGCAATGCCTGCAGGCAATGCGCCAATGCTGGCGCGGATTGCCCCGCTTGGTGAAACGCTGCGCCTAAGTTACTCCACAGCCCCGCATCATTGGGCGCATAGCGCAATGCCGTTTGTAGCGCGTCGATGCAGGGTTTACTTTGCACGAGCAAGGCCGCACCCAAATACTTCCACGCGGTCGGGCATTCACCATCGCGTATTAGCACTTCACGCGCTAAGGTTTCGCAACGTGCATAATCCTGTGCGGCAAACAGCACCGGAAACTGCGCACAAACTAGTGCTAATTCGCCACGCAAACGCGCATCTGCGTACGATTGTGCAAACACTGGATTATCGGGTTTTGTCGCGCACGCCAGTGCATACAATGGCAGAGCAGCAGCCAACGTTCCCTGCTCTTCTAGCAGGGAGGCAAGGTTGTGATTGGCATCTGGATGGCGCGGCATTAACTGCAATATTTGCCGATACAATTGTGCAGCCGGTGTTAGCGAACCACGCTGATGCAGTGCGATTGCTTGCTGCAAAAGGGTTGCTACACCTAAATTTGAGTAGTTGGCAGACACGTGGCAATCGCAAAAATTATCTACACGGATTCTATCCGCTTATCTGTATTCCCCACAACAATATGCGCAATTTTTGTGAGCGCGCTTACATTGCATTAAAATGGTAGTATGAAAATTCCTCCAAGACTCCTCCCTTTGCTTGAAGACGGCCTGATTACTGGCGTTGTCAGGCAATTAATGAGCGGAAAAGAAGCAATGGTATTCGTCGTGGACTGTGGTGAAGACGAACCAACGCGCTGCGCCAAGGTTTATAAAGAAGCCAATAAACGCGCGTTTCGCCAAGCGGTGGATTACACCGAAAACCGCAAAACTAAAAACTCTCGCCAAGCCCGCGCCATTGCCAAAGGCTCTGCCTATGGCCGCAAAAGCCAAGAAGCCGCATGGCAAAGCGCTGAAGTAGACGCGCTGTACCGCCTAGCGGCGGCGGGTGTGCGGGTGCCTAAGCCCTTTAATTTTTATGAGGGCGTATTACTGATGGAACTAGTGACGGACGCTGACGGTAACGCCGCGCCGCGCTTGAATGATGTGGCATTCGAACCAGACTTAGCCCTTGATTACCACCAACGCTTAATTTTAGAAGTGGTGCGCATGCTCTGCGCTGGCATTATCCACGGCGATTTAAGCGAGTTCAATATATTAGTAGATGCCGACGGCCCCGTGATCATCGACTTACCGCAAGCCGTAGATGCCGCCGGTAACAACCACGCTGAAAATATGCTGCTGCGCGACGTCGGCAATTTGCGCAACTACTTCGGGCGATTTGCACCCTCACTATTAGCAACAAATTATGGTGATGAAATTTGGGCGCACTACGCCGCAGGCACACTATCCATAAATACCGCGCTCACCGGCAAATTTGCCCGCAGCCAAAAGCAAATTGATATGGAAGATATTTTGCGTGAGATTGAAGATGTGCGCTTGGAAGAAGCCGCACGCAAAATGCGCATGGCGGATTTGGAGTAGTAGGGTAGGTAACGATTTATCTACCCACCGCTTGATGATTTGTAAGTACCGACCGCGTGGACAGCGTATTTGGCAAATGAGGCGTTGCCCACGCTGGCTCACGTAAAAACCTGCGATTATCAAATATAATCGTTATGATTCAATTTGATTAAATTTAGTTTAGGGGTTTTTCATGATCAATGCTGAAACTAAGGTATTTACTGCACATGTGCCGCAGGAGTTAGCGCAAAAAGTAGATGCTTTTGCCGCGCTGCTTGACCGATCACGCGGTTGGATACTGAAGCAGGCACTTAATGATTGGGTTATGCAGGAAGAATCGCGGCATAAATTAACGCAAGATGCACTAGCCGACGTAGATAGCGGATTGGTTATAGCACATGAGGATGTGATGGTTTGGGCGCATAGCTTAGGTGATGGTGCAGCAGCGCAAAGCAAATGAAATTGCAATGGACTACAAAAGCGCAATCCGATTTAGTGCGCTTGCATCACTTTTTGTCTCTCAACCAAGCCAGTAATGCGACGCACACCGTACAAGCGCTGGCAAAAGCACCTGCGTGTCTGCTTTTGAATCCTAGATTAGGTGAGCGATTAGATGCATTTAGCCCTCGTGAAGTGCGGCGCATTTTTGTAAACGCGTATGAAATTCGGTACGAGATCGCCACCGAAACCATCACCATCCTACGCTTATGGCATACGCGTGAAATGCGCTAAATTGCGTGTCACGTAGGGTGTACATGTAGGGGCGAAAAAACTTTAATCAGTCCCCCTAAGAAAGCAAAGGTGGGCTTGCCAGCACTGTGACCAATATCCAACACGGGCGAAAGATTTTTCGCCCCCACGTCATGCGGCAAGGTAATGATAACGAGCACACCAGCGGTCGAGTGTCGTAGAGGTGATTAATTATTCTCCCAAAAAAACGTGTTGTACGATAACAGTGAGGTACGGTAGCGGCTCAATGCACAGGCGGCACGAACTCAACACCAAATCGTTTTGCTAAATCGATGAGATTTTTATCGCGTGTCCAGAGCGTTGCGACGGGGGTAATGCAGGTGCTGGCTAGCAGGGCTATGTCTACAAAGCCGCAACCGAGGCCGTAGAGTTTTTCATGTTCGATGAAGGCCATCACTTCCGCGTGGCTGGCGGGGTGCGCTTGCCTTAATAGCGCCATATCTCCCAAAACTTGCGCGCGCGGCATAGGTGGCGTTCCGCAGGCAATTTCGGCCAACACCAGCGGGTGACCGAGAACGCAATCACGCTCCATCAAGTTCACCAAAGCGCTATTCGGGTGGCGAAAATGCGCGACCCATATTGACGTGTCTGCCAGCACATTCATTTTGGTGCGACACGCTCACGGCGGCGCGGTACGTCAGCCATGCCCGGTGCAGTGCCGCCCAATGCGGCCAACCGCTTGGCTGCTTGCACGCGTACAAAGGTGCTGATTGCCACCCGAAACAAATCGGCTTTATCCATTTGTGGATCAGCGAATTCAAGCGCTTTTTGGTACAGTGCGTCGTCGATGGTGATGGTAGTGCGCATGGCGTAGCTCCTCAATAAACGCGGTGGGATTCTAAATTGATGCAATAGTACATCATTTTTGATGGGACAGAATCGGGATTAATTGCGAGCAAACGGTGAGCAAATAAATCGTTGCCTACCATACTAGAATTTAAAGCTGCATGGTTCCGTGATACCGCGTTCCCTACGCAGTATCATATTTTGATACTCAAGGAATTTATGCTTGTGCGCTGGCGCGTATGGTCGCACAGTAGCTAATCTTAAGCCACCACCCATAAGCCATCACCCGCAACCCACAAAAAGGCGCATATGAAAACACTCATCCAATTAATTTCGGCAGCACTCCTCATCAACCTTTGCGCCTGTTCCACTTCGCTATCGTCGCGCGAATCTAAGCAATCGGCCAGCATTGTTGATTACCTTTATCCCAAGGCTACGCAGGCACCAAAGCTCGAACCGGGTATGACCACCTTGCGCCCCCCCGTGCGCGTGGGCATCGCGTTTGTGCCTACTGATCCGCGTGTGAGATCACTGCCTGAGGCCGAGAAACTCAAGCTGCTTGAACGCGCCAAGGCCTCATTTGCAAGCCACTCTTATATCGACACCATTGAAATTATTCCCACGCAGTATTTGCAGCAAGGCGGCGGCTTTGCCAATATGGAGCAGGTAGCACGCACCTTTGGCGTGGATATCATGGCGATGTTGTCTTACGATCAGGTGCAATTTACCGATAGCAATTCGCTGGCGCTACTTTATTGGACCATTATTGGCGCGTACGTGGTCAATGGCAATCAATATGATGTGCACACCATGATTGATGTTTCCGTATTTGATGTTGCCAGCCGCAAGCTGCTATTCCGCGCACCCGGCACCAGCCAAATACAAGGGGGGGGCAATTGGGCAAACTTCAGTGAACGCGCCAGAGCCGCACAACTTGATGGTTATAACAAAGCCGTTGAACAGCTCATTCCAAAGCTGCAGTCTGAGCTTGATAGCTTTAGAGAACGCGTTAAAACCGCCGCAAATTTTAAAGTAGAAGCACGTGAAGGCTATCGCGGCGGCGGGGCAACAAGCTGGCTTGATATCGGTCTGGCGCTAGCGTTGGGCTTGCTTGCCATCATGGGGCTAAAAGCCAAGCAACGCACCAACGTAACATCAATCTAATGCAAATATTGGCAGCGCCTGCAGAACCACCGTTACGCACCGCGTGGCTGCGCCCCTGCGCAACATTGTTGGCCGTGCTCAGTTGCGCCCTGCTGTTGCTGCCAGAAGCCCATATCAACGCCCTATCCTTAGAGCGCGTTGCGCTGGCGCAGGGCGAATGGTGGCGGCTTTGGACGGGGCACTTTGTGCACTTTTCAGTACAGCATGCTCTGATGAATACGTTGGTACTTTTTATTACCGGCACCATCGTTGAGCGCGTGATTGGCACGTTACGATTTAGCGGCGTTATTGTCCTAATATGCGCCTTTATAGCGGCTGGGGTGATGTACCTAAGTAAGGAACTGTTGGACTACCGAGGCTTATCCGGCATCGCTATAGCGCTTACCATTTGCGCCCTCTACATCGTGGCGCAAAAAGCGCAGACAGCCAAGATTTATATAGCGCTGCTAGCAATAATACTGAGCCTTAAACTGCTCGGCGAATTTTTTGGTATGTCATCCGCCGCGGCAGATTTACCCACTGACATTGCAGTGGAATGGCGCGCGCATATGCTTGGGGCACTGGCGGGGTTGGGGCTGATTGCGGGAATAAGATTGGAGTCAAAATTCAAGGCACGCCATCACGAACCAATGGCCACAGGCGCGTAGTATGCGTAGGGTGGGCAACGCCTCATCTGCCCACGCGGTCGATATATGCAGATCATTAAACGGTGGGCAAACGAGGCATTGCCCACCCTACGCCGGCTGTACCAACACGACGAGGGCGTATGCAATACGCCCCTACAGAGGCGACGAACTCCGTTGTTGGCACATAGGATTATCGCCGTTGTAGGATCATCGCCGTTGTAGGAGCCTCGCTTGCTATTGATATGCACCTAGACCCACCCCATCACTGCAAATCCGCAGGCACATCTACATCTTGCAACACGCCCTTATCACCCACCACAATTTCGGCTACGCGATCCGTATTTTCTAATATCACTTTGCGGGCGCCCGTGTCGCCTTGCAGGGCTAATAATTGGGCTTGGGCGAATGGTGGGAAAAACACGGGGTGGCCTAGGCTTTCGTCGTAGACGGGCACAATGATGTTTTGCGTTTGTTTGCCCATGCTGACGATGCGCTTGATCGTGGCGGGTTGTACATAGGGCATATCACCTAGCGCTATTAGCCAGCCATCGGCAAATTCGCTCGCCATAATGCCCACGGCAATACTGCCGCCCATTCCTGTTGCTGCTTGTTGATTGAGCACTACTTGGCAGCCGCAATCTTCTAGTTCGCGAATCAAGGCATCGTTGCGCTTATCGCCTGCAACCACAGCAAATACGCGGCCTACGGCCTGCAGTAGGTTGGCGGCGCTGGCGGCCACTACGCTGCGGCCATCGGGTAATTTTGCTAATAGTTTGGCTTCATTGCGGGTTTTTTTAAAACGCAAACCTTGTCCAGCACAAAGCAAAATCGCGCAGGTCATAATGGCCTCACACTATATTTGATTGTTGTATAAAAATTGCTCATACGGGTTTGGTAGATATATGAATATTATTTCTAGCAGCAACCAGTTCGGCCAGTATCGCCAAGGCGATTTCTGGCGGGGTACGGCTGCCAATTGCACAACCTACCGGCGCGTGCAGCTTGGCAATTAGCGTATCGGCAACATCAAGCGATTGCAGGCGCGCGCGACGTTCGGCGCTGGTTTTTTGTGAGCCTACTGCACCCACATAAAACGCGGGTTCTGCAAGGGCAGTGAGCAGCGCCATATCATCAAGCTTTGGGTCATGTGAAACGGTGATGATAACAGTGTGGGCATCAGGTTTAAACGCCACTACCGCATCATCGGGCATGCCTTCCACAAACCGCACATTCCCAACGCGCCACGCCTGACGGTATTCTTCGCGGGGATCACACACGCTTACTTGAAAGTCTAAAGTTTGCGCAATCTCTGCCAAATAGCGGGCAATTTCGGATGCACCAATCACTAGCATACGCCAACGCGGGCCGTGAATGCTATTAAAAAAATGCGCATCGCGGCTACACGCTTGCGTGGCTGCGGCGCTGCTCAACTGCCACACCCCTGTATGTAAATTAACTTGGCGGGCAACCACTTCACCAGCACCAATGCGCTCGCGCAATGCCCGCAGTTGCGGCAGCGCGCACTGCGCTTCAATCAGCACTTCTAGCGCACCACCGCAGGGCAAACCAAAGCGCTGCGCCTGTGCGGCAGTCACGCCGTAGCGCTCTATGGCAGGCTGCGCACCACTAAATTCGGCACGCCGCGCTACCAGATCATCTTCAATACAACCACCCGAAACCGAGCCTACCAAAATGCCATCATCGCGCATCAACATCAGCGATCCCGGTGGCCGGGGGCTGGCACCAAATGTTTGCGTAACCGTCACTAACCAAATTTGATGGTTAAGCTCCAGCCATTCGCAGGCGCGATCTAAAACTTCTATATCTACACTTTGCATACTGGCTCGTAAAATTAAAAAAACCTGAAGACGCTTTAAAATAAAGTATCTTCAGGCATTGCATGATATTACTTAAACTACACCTTAAACCACAAACGGCAGCGCCCGCAGCCGCTTACCAGTTAGTGCAAACACGGCGTTGGCCACCGCTGGCGCAATCGGTGGCGTACCAGGTTCACCCACACCGGTAGGGCTTTTACCGCCGGGTACGATATGCACTTCAATTTTTGGCATGGCATCCATCCGCAAGGGCGGATAGTTATGAAAGTTTGATTGCTCCACCACGCCATCTTTAAAGGTAATCGCCCCCCCTAGTGCAGCCGATAGGCCGTAAACAATCGCGCTTTCTACCTGTGCTTCAACGGTTAATGGGTTCACTACCAAACCGCAATCAATGGCTGTCACCACTTTATGCACGCGAATCGCCCCGTTTTCAATCGACACTTCGGCTACCTGTGCACACACGCTGCCAAAACTCTCATGTACGGCAATACCGCGTCCTCTGCCCTTTGCCGACGGTTGATTCCAGCCGGATTTTTCTGCAACCAACTCTAAAGTAGCCATAATACGTGGATGTTTGGCAAGTAAGTTTTTGCGAAATACCACCGGGTCTTTGCCGGCCGCTTTTGCGGCTTCATCCATCATGGTTTCCATCACAAATGCGGTGTGAGTATGACCAACAGAACGCCACCACAACACGGGCACGCCAGTTTTAGTAGTATGCAATGACCCCGCCATATTAGGGATGTTGTAAGGCGTATCACCCACGCCCTCAACTGAGGTGGCGTCAATGCCGTCTTTCACGAAAAAGGCTTCAAAAGGTGTTCCGCCTAAAATGGATTGCCCCACGATATTATGCTGCCACGCTGCTAGCTCACCCTTAGCGTCTAAGCCAATTTCTACATTATGCGCAAAAGCTGGGCGATAGTAGCCACCTTTAATATCGTCTTCTCGCGTCCACACGGTTTTAACGGGTACTTTTACAGCTTGGGCAACTTCAACGGCTTCAATAATATAATCCGATGCAGGATTAGCGCGACGCCCAAAGCCCCCGCCAGCAATCAAGGTATTTAGCTTAATTTTTTCCACTGGCATGCCCAACACTTTTGCGGCTGCACCTTGGTCTACGGTTTGAAATTGCGAGCCTACCCAAATTTCTGCGCTATCGGCTTTTACATGCACGGTGCAATTTAGTGGCTCCATCGGCGCATGCGCCAAAAACGGCATACTATAGGCCGCACTGACTGTTTTTGCAGCGGTTTTTAAGCCTTCCGCTGCAGCACCTTTGCGAAAGGGAATACCGACTGTTTTAGCGGTTTCAGCATAGGTTTTGGCAAGCTCGGGGCTGCTGAATTTATTACAGGCCGAAGTATCCCATTCCACCACTAAAGCATCACGACCTTTTTTCGCCGCCCAGAAGCTCTTAGCCACCACCGCCACGCCGCTGGAAATTTGCACCACATGAGTAACGCCGGGTAAACCCTTTACTTTTTCAGCATCAAAGCTTTTCACTTTAGCGCCAAACATGGGCGGATGGGCGACCAAGGCCGTGTGCAAATTGAGTACGGTTTTAGCACTCATATCCATGCCAAATAATGCCGTGCCATTTACTTTTTCTGGGGCATCTTTACGGCGCGTTGGCTTACCAATCAACTTGTAATCTTTGGCCTCTTTTAACTTCACATTTTCTGGCAATGGCAGCGCATTGGCCACGTCTGCTAATTCACCAAAACTTAAGCGCTGATTAGCAGGGCCTAGCACCTGACCATCGCTGGCCTTACAGGCTGTCACATCCACCTTCCAACGCTGCGCGGCGGCAGTCACCAACATGGTGCGAGCCATGGCACCGACCATGCGCATTTGCTCCCATGAATTTATCACGGAACTAGAACCACCTGTCATTTGCATACCGAACATGGTGTGCGCAAATTGCGGGGCGGCGGGCGCTAATTCGGCGCGTACTTTTTGCCATTCGCATTCCAATTCCTCAGCTACGAGCATCGGCAACGCCGTCATCACACCCTGCCCAAATTCTAGGTGCTTTACTTGCACCGTTACTATCCCATCGCGGCCTATACGTAAAAATGCGTTAGGGGGGGTAACCGGCTTTTTGTCACCCGATTGTGCATTCGCGATTTTATTGGCATCCGTCAAATAAAAACCGATAACAAGGCCACCGCCCAAGGTAGCAGTTTGCTGCATAAATTTACGACGGCTAGGTTTGGAAGGTGTAACCGCAGCGGCTGAAGTTTCTAATATTTTCATCATGAAAATTTCCTTAAATGGGTTGCGCTCATTGGCGTATTAGCTAACTAAATTACCACGCTAAACTTTGGCTTTAGGCTTGGCTGCAGCGGGGGTAGGCACGCGCATCGCGTCATTCGCTTTTGCGGGCTTTGCCAAATTTACGGCGGCTACCTTAATAGCCTTACGCACCCGATTATAGGTGCCACAACGGCAAATATTGCCGCTCATGGCCGCATCAATTTGTGCATCGCTAGGATTTTTATTCTTCAGCAATAAGGCCGTTGCAGCCATCACCTGACCCGATTGGCAATAACCACACTGCACCACATCTTCAGCAATCCACGCGGCCTGCACCGCACGACCGGCAGGCAGGCGATCAATTTCCTCAATGGTTTCAATGCGCTTTCCGGCAACAGCCGAAATTGGCGTGGAGCAGGAACGAATCGGCTCATTATTTAAATGCACCGTACAGGCACCACACAAGCCCATGCCACAGCTATACTTCGTACCAGTTTTACCCAATTGATCGCGCAAAAACCATAACACTGGCGTATCTGGTGCAACATCAGTCTGAATTTTCTCGCCATTTACCGTAAATTGCAGCATGTTAGGTCTCCAAAAATTGAAATGAAATTAACTAATGCATTCTAACAATAAAACTGCACAGCCAACATGAAGAAATCCTCAATACTGCGCGTTCTTTTTTTAAGCGAAAAAAACGCAGCGCGTAGCCTAATGGCAGAAGCCCTACTCAATACCCTAGGTGCAAATCGCTTTGAAGGTTTTAGTGCCGGTGCCACCCCCGCCGCCGCACCTAATGCCTTGACTTTGGCTGAAATCAGCACCTATGGCTATTTAGTAGATTTACTAAAGTGTAAAAGCTGGAATAACTTTGCGCGCGGCAACACGGATGCCCCGCCTATGGACGCCATCATTACCCTTTGCGACACCGTAAATGGTCAGGCGCAACCAGATTTTCCGGGCACCCCCGCACTCGCTTTTTGGGGCTTAACCGACCCTGAAAAATTTGCGCACAACAACGATACACCAAGCGCCGCCTTTGCCCGCACCCTGCAAATACTGCGCTTTCGCATTCAAGCGCTGTGCGATCTCCCGCCCACCCGCCGCACCCATACAACTTTGGAAGATGAATTGGAATTAATTGGTACACTGACGCCACCGCATTAATATGTAAGCTGACTACAGACAGCCGAAAATAGGGCATTTCCAGCTATTTTGTGAAATTACATCGAGTAATTGTAATAAATATGATCAGTTGCTTTAAGACTGATTTCAAACGCTTCTAGCTTACCGCCTACCTCTAAGGGAATACTAAATTTAAGCGTATTGCCCACACCACTTTCGACAATATGATTGTGCACAAAACGCACATTGAAAAGTTGGGCGTTAGGAAAAAGCTCTGATGAATCCATGTTTAAGTTGAAGACAACCTGTCCATTTACAGGGATGCAATATGGCGTTAACAAATATGAAACTTGGGTGCCTTTTCTAAACTGCTTAATATCGAAGCGTTCTACTACACCTATCCCATTAAAAGAAGCGCTCCAAACTTTCATGGGTCTTGGTTCCGGAGAGAAATTTGATTGCAGCGTGGCAATATCCAATCGCAGGCACATGGGCGCATCACGTTTATTGAGTATGCTCATGCGCACACCGCCAGCAAGTGTGCTGAGTGAAAATCCCAGCTTGCTTCCATCGTAAGCAATATACGTTTCGAAAGTTGAACCCTCACGTTTAGCCACTGAACCAATTCGGCGGCTAAATTCCTCTGGATTACTTTTCCAAACTGCGCCTGTTGCATCGCGCCCAGACAATTCGGCATCTACTCGAAATGCGACAGTATGCGAGCCGCAACCCGCTAACAGCGCTACAAGAATTACAGCCATCACAAAATGGCCAAACTGATTTATCGATCTACGCGAGCGATTAATTGTGATCGCTTGATTCATGGACTATTGCTGTCGCATAGCGGGTCAGACAAACAGCCATCATCGTCATAATCCGCAAGATAATCAATGAGGGTCTGTAGGAATTCATTGGCTATGCCCAAAAGTCCGTCTAGCCAACTGAATACCGCAGAATATAACGACGCGCAAGTTACACTTGTCCCTGCGCCACAGCCTGCAGGCGTACTAAAAACGCAAGACAGATGCCCAAACTGGCAAGAGCACATATCATGCCCCAAGCATGCAGGAGTTTCGATATTTCCTGGGTTAAAACACAAAGGCCCGCACATTCCAAAACAAGGCTCGGTCAGGATGCACGTAACAGGATCGGTCAAAAGCCGCGCCAGCGAAGGCTTCACCGTTCCCGGCGCAAAGGATTGAGAAATTGTAGGTTCCCGATAGTTGAGCTTACTGAAACCACTACCGCACCCCGTCGAGCCTTTAACGGCTGGTGCCGCACCATCACGATTTAAATCAGGCAAGCCTTTGTGCTTACTTAACGCGTCAAATAATCCGTAATTGTGCACAATATAGCCCTTACCTCGAAACTGACAGCTTGCATCTCCAGCACACGCGTCTCTCATATTCTTTGTTCGAGCACTTCCTAGCACTTTGTCAGCATATTCAAATCCGGTAAACCGCTTCGTACTAAGCTGTAACGCCATCGCAACGGCCCCAAAAGGTGCCTTAAGCTTCGCAATTTCTTGCTCTACTGACTCCATACTGTCGAGCCTTGCATAAAGCGCAGGCGTCGCTTCTGCTAGTGCATCACCGATGTCAGAATCCAGAAATTCGACCAATTTCCTTAAATTATTAGCATGCTCGTCCCCCCTGCTTTGTCCCATTTCGCCTTTCATGAAGGCCAAAATGTCTACATCTCCAACATTAATATCACGCACCTTTTCACCTGTCTCATATGCGCGTTTCGACTTATGAAATACAGGCACCACTTTTTGCTTGATTGGGTCAAAGTGGAGCACTTGCGCATAAACGCCACCAGCATCAGGGAATTTAGCGCTAAACATAATACGCTTACCTCTATTCGACTGGTAACCAACCACCATGCCTTCGGCTTTGCTATATTTGCCAACTACGAGCTTCGGATTATTTTTCTCATTTTTTTGATCTAGTAAAAAAGAGCGGTCAAGCTTTGGATCTAGCGTTTCGTCAGCAGCTTCGCAGCTGGTGGCCTGTTGGCTTGGTGTTGAAGCAGCTGAAGAATTCACCATCACGTTGTCATTTGCTGTTGCAGTTGCTGGGAAGGCACACGCAATAATACCTACCCGTAGCAAGCTCCGCACCCAAGCTAACACGTTCAACTTAAGCCGATTTTCAGTGTTTAAAAAGCGCATTTGCCTAGCTCCCATTAAAAATTTTGAAATACAAAATTGAGACTAATACAAATTATTATATTTAAACAATAACTAACCATCAACATACCGAATCAAATCTACCAAAAAATTGAGTTTACACAATTATTTATATAAACAAACAAATATTATTTGCAATTATCAAAATAAATTTAAAAAACTATCAACCGCGCTTACCATTTAAAATATCCGTCACCCATAAATTCGGTATTTTCTCTATGGTTTTTTTGTACTTTACTGCTCGGTGTATCATTACACCCTATGAAGAAAAAACTTTTTGCTACACCTGAAGATGCCGAAGCGGCCTTCTATGATGCCTTTGAACGCGCTGATTTAGCGGCCATGATGACGGTTTGGGCTATTGACAAAGATACCGTGTGCATTCATCCGAACGGTCCGCGTTTAGCGGGTTTTGATGCAATTAGCGCTAGTTTTGCGGAAATTTTTAGCCATGGGCCGAATTTGCATTTTGATATCACCGATTTACGCCGTCATCACGGGCAAACCTTGGCAATTCATTGCGTGTATGAAACCATCACCCATCGCGATTCACCCGATGAGCGACCACGCCCACTACTTTCTACAAATGTGTACACCCTTACCCCGCAAGGCTGGCGTCTTTTGATCCACCATGCGAGTATTTCCCCCGATGGGACGAGCGCGGTAGAGCAAGGCACTGCACGGATTTTGCATTGAAATTGCTGCCTAAAAGCACTGGGCAAGGCATCTTAAAGCAGATATTAAGGTGCCCGAATATTGTGCTATTCCAAGCATGTGGTATTTTTTGTTTAAGTTTAGGCTTTGCAGCGCTAGCGCAAACTCCACCACAACAGCCACCAGCACCACAAAAAGTAGTGCGCATCGCCATGCAGTCTTCTGAAAATGGTTTTGATTGTGCGGTGGAATCCAGTGAATTTACCGGCACCTTGTGCGATAGCATTTTTGATCCCCTGCTGCAATATGATCACCTTGCCCGCCCTGCTCTGCTACAGCCGCGCACGGCAGCAGCCATGCCGCAAATAAGTGCGGATGGCCGCATTTACACCATCAAAATTAAGTCGGGCATTCGCTTCTCAGATCATCCCGCATTCAATGGCAAGCCACGTTTTTTAAGTGCACGGGATTATGTTTATAGTCTAAAGCGCCTGCTTGATCCGGCGCTAAAAGCGCAGTGGCAATTTTTATTCGACAATAAATTACAAGGTGCCGATGCCCTCGTAGCTGAGGCAAAGACAACGAATAAATTTGATTACGATCGCGCGTTTGTGGGCTTGGAAGCGGCCGATGATGAAACCTTAATTATTCGCTTAAAGGAACCTGACTATAGCCTAAGCTATATTTTAGCCATGCCAGCTACCTCCGCCGTGGCGCGTGAAGTAGTAGAAAAGTACGGCATTGCTGTTAATGAGCATCCCGTGGGTACGGGTGCTTATGTGCTTAAAGAATGGCGGCGTTCTTCCCGCATTGTGCTGACGGCTAGCCCCACTTATCGTGAGGATTACTTTCAGACTGCTGGCTCCACAGAGCCGGTGGACGCGGCTATTGTTAAGCATTTGCAGGGTAAGCGCCTGCCGCTCGTGCAGCGCATTGAAATTAGCGTGATAGAAGAAGAGCAGCCGCGCTGGATTGCGTTTTTGAATAATGAGTTTGATTATTTACGCCCCCTGCCCACACCGTTTGCCGATATTGCCATGCCCGGCGGTAAACTAGCACGGCGGTATGTTGAGCTTGGCATCACCGCACGGCCAGATGAAGTGGCTTGGCTTACTTACACTACTTTCAATATGAATGATCCGGTGATTGGTGGCTACACGGCTGAAAAAATAGCGCTGCGCCGCGCCATGTCGCTTGGCTATCCAGTTGAAGAAGAAATTCGCATTGTCGAAAAAAATCAGGCGCTCAAAGCCCATTCCCCCATTGCCGAAGGCATGGTGGGTTTTGTGCGGGAGCAATCGCCCACCCTGCAATATGACCCCGCGCGCGCCAAAGCGCTGCTCGATATGTATGGCTATAAAGATATTGATGGCGATGGTTATCGCGAACTACCCAACGGCCAACCTTTAGTGATTGACCACGCCTCAACACCGGATCAACGTGCAAAAAGCCGCAATGAACTATGGCAACGCGCCATGCGCGATATCGGTATTCGCATGACGTTTAAAAAAGTAGAAGCCCTACCGCAATTGCGTAAAATCGCCCAGCTTGGCAAAATGCCCATGTTTACCTATGGCTGGATTGCGGATTATCCTGATGGGGAAAACTTCCTGCAATTGTTTACCACTAAATCAATTGGTGGTGCCAATTACAGCATGTTCTCCCTCCCCGAATTTGATGCCATGTACCAACAAATATTGTCTATGCCAGATTCACCCGCACGCACTGCAATTTATTCAAAAATGGTGCGCCTAATTTGGGTGTATAACCCGTGGCGCGTGAATACCTTGAAACGTGGCACCATTTTGATTCACCCGTGGTTGCTGGGGATGAAAAAGCACCCTTTCGCCCATGATGCCTTCCGCTATCTTGATATTGACCTTGCAAAACTAACCGCGTCACAACGTAAATGACCGCCACCACACCGCAACACAAAAGCCTCCAAACCTTAGCCACCGCAAGCACAGCGGTGATGGCTATCGTGCTGGGCTTAACCATTGCCTACAGCCTGATGCAGCTTATCAAACCGCGCGTTGCCAGTATTAGCATGGATTCACCAACGGCGGTAAACACCGATATTACGGCCGCTTACAGCCATTTTGGTAATGCCGTAGCAACACCTGCGGCAACGGCAGCAAAGCCCGCTGCCAGCACCAGTGCAGTTATCTTAAAAGGCGTATTCGCAGTCAACGGCACCACGCTTTCGGCGGCGATTATAAGCTTAGGCGGTAAAGATAAACCAATACTAATCGGCGATGAAATAGAAGCCGGATTGAAGCTGAGCGAAGTGGGTGCGGATTATATTGTGCTTACCCGAAGTGGTGTAAACGAACGGGTAATGCTTTCCGTACGCGGCAATAAATCCGGCATCGTTAACCCCACGAATGCAGCGGCGGCAAGCACTTCAAGCAGTGCAACTAATTTTCGCCTAAGCGTCAATAGCAGCGCCAATAATAATTACTCCCTATCGCGTCAAGAACTCAATAGCTCACTCCAAGATCCGCGTCAATTGGGCGTTTTAGGGCGGGTAGGCGTAAACAGCAATGGCAGCGGCGTACGCGTTGAAGAAGCGCCCGCAGGGTCTTTATCGGAAAAATTAGGCTTGCGCTCCGGTGACGTAATTACCAGCATCAACGGCACGCCAATTACCGGCCCAGGTGATATGGCAAGGCTATATCAACAGTTCGCCACCACCCCGCAAGTACGCGCCGAGATAAAGCGTGGTGGTACGCCTATCATGCTTACTTATAATATTCAGTAGATGCTGTGGTACGCAACGGCGCTTCATTCCCGTCCGTAGTCGGTGGATAAACGCACAGGATCAATTATTAAATCGTATTGGTGAACACACACCGTCGGTGTTGGGGGTGACCATCGACAATCCGAACCGCAGGGACGTGGAAGTCGGAGAACTGGTACATGCGATGCATCGCGAACTTGACTTTGCGGGCGCGAACTTCTCTAAGACTGTGGTCCCGCTCACAATGGCAGACGATGAGCAGCTTCGTGCTTGAACTCATGCCGAGCATCAGCAAACTTTCTTCATCAGATGAATGCTCGTCATCGAAGAACTGAACGCCAAAATCGTCGAAGAAAATTGACTTTGCAAGGTTAGCGATCTTTGGGCCAACGACGCGGATTGCGGGCATTATGCAGCACAGCCAAAATATGTATGAGATTTCCGCGCACTACATAAAACAAACCGTAAGGGAATCGGGGAAGAAGAGACCGGCGAACATCGGGAATTACCTCGGCATAAATCAGTGGCGCTTGTTCTAGCCGCTTTAGCTGTAACTCCATTGCGGCGAGAAATTCTTCGCCGAGGCCGCGACTCTGCAATTCATACCACGCTTGCGCCTCGCCTATTTCTTGCATCGCTCGCGTAGAAAATTTCAGGTGGAACGCCACGAGCCATCTTTAAGGTGTGATTTCACCTGATCCCAAGAATAGCCAGCTTCTGGGTTTGCCTCGAACTCCGCCAAGCGTGCCTCAAGTTCGGCTTTTAGCACAGGCGAAATTTTCACAGCTTCGGGAATAGCTGCAACGCTGTCCCAGATAAGCTCAACGAGACGGATACGCTCCTGCACCGGAAGCTCAAGAATGTCGGCAATTGAAATAGTATTCATACCAAATATTGTACACTTTTTCGGAAAATACGCTATGCAGATTCCACTAACATTTGAAATCAGGCCGATCTGAGTGGTCGAACAAATCTTCCGGCCTGCAATTTTGCTTAGCGGCTATGGTCTTTGTCTCAGCATGCCGTCTAGCCGGTGAAAATATGACAGCCGTGCGTGGATTCCAATCGTTGTTATGCAATGTCGATCACAAGATACATGCGTTCGTGCCAGCACGACGAGGGCGAATACAATAAGCCCCTACAATGGCGGCTGCACTTTGGGTGTGGGCTGGTATCTGCATTGCAAATGACCGCAATTAATGACCGCAATTGGTTGCGACTTGTCGTTCATGCCTCATACTACTATTCAGTTCGCCCCGCGGCTTCACGATCGTGCTCGTATCGTTTGGCGAGCGGAAACGGCGGCAACCAAGACTCGCGCGGCTTATCCAAAGCTCGTACGTGCGTCGCAGTTGGTCGGGGGCGAGCTATACGATGCCTCCACACGCACCACCAATTCAAGCGGGCTTAACGGGGAGTTGACAGGCGATCTCAAAATAGCTATTGCCGTGTGCGAATGGCCTGCCAATCCAGGCTTCGAAGGCGGGTTGATCGTCGGGTACAAAACCGCTGCGCGGCAGCCACGTTTTATAGAGCCAATCGAGTGCGCGCGCCTCAAGCGCAATATCGCCGCGCACGACCACCTCGGCCACGCGCATTGGCGGAAAATCGAAGCGGCCAATTTCGCCCGCTGGTTCAACCGCATCAACGACCAGCGCAACGTCGTAACGACAATCCGCGAGGGCGACAATTTCCGGCTCCTCCCACATAAAGCCGAGCCACTGACCGTCCGCAATACCGCGCGCGATTGCCCACGCCAGCAGCCGTTCGCAGGCGGCCTGCGCTACACCCTCACGATAGGGGTCGAGGACGCGTATGTAGGCAACCGTACGCGCGGGCAAGTCGCGCAAGGTCACCACAAAGCCATCAGGGTTCTCGCCCGCTGGCAGAGCCTTGAGCAGCGGCAATCCCTCCGGATTCAACAAGGTTCGCTCGAACGCCTCACGTCGGGTGTTTCGGAAACTATTGAGATCAAACACCCTAGGGGCCGCGCCATAGTGTTGCTTGAAGCTGCGCGAAAAATCGGAGGAGGACGAAAAGCCACAGTCAAGCGCCACGTCCGTCAGCGTGCGCTTAGGGGCGTGAGACATAATGTATAGCGCCCGCTGCAGCCTCTGCCGCTTGATGAACTGGTTCAGCGTCTCACCCAACAGCGCTTTGAAGACACGATGAAAGTGAAAAGGTGAGAAGCAAGCTGCTGCCGCAATCTCTTCTAGCCGCATAGGCCGCGCGAGATTACGCATGATGTGGTCAATGGCGCGGTTAACGCGCTCGACGTAATCGACGGGATGTTGATGGATTTCTTGCATATTTTCGCGGTACTGGTTTTTTCCCAAGGATTTCCAATTCAATAATACATGAACGAAAAAAATTAGCTAATGTAACGCCGGTGCGCAAGGCAAATGATCCGCGCTTCAATAGAAGAAGAAATGAAACCTTTCGCCAGAGAGAAACGAAGTTGTGGCAGTAACAATTACCATCGCGCTATAAAAATAGAAAAAGCAAGATTTGGCAAGTTGCTTTCGCAGCATTCTGGCATATTAAGACCCTGGCATGCTTGCATTTCCAAACCACTCATTACCCCCTCTTCCGAAGGAGCATCTGCATGAAAACACGCATCGTCTCAAGCGTTGGCGCGCTGGCATTGACCGCCATTATCGGTGTGACTACCGCTTGGTCTTCGCAAACCGTGGAAAAAAAGCCATTAGAACTCGGCAACTTTTCCGTCAGCCTTGCCGTCAAGGACATCAAGGCATCCAAAGCCTTCTACGAGAAGCTCGATTTCAAGGTCGTCGGCGGTAAGCTGGAACAGAATTGGATTGTCCTCCAAAACGGCGCTGTGACCATCGGCCTGTTTCAGGGGATGTTTGACAAAAACATCATGACCTTCAATCCCGGCTGGACAAAGGACAAACAAACGTTGACGGATTTTCAGGATGTGCGCGACCTACAGCGTACCTTAAAGGCGCGCGGTCTAAAGATAGCCACCGAAGCCGATGAAACGAAGGCAGGGCCAGCTCACTTCATCATCACCGACCCCGATGGCAACCCCCTGATGTTCGATCAACATGTGCCGCACCCAAAGCGTTAGCAGCTTTCAGTGAATACCCCATGGTTCTGTAAAGCGTGGGGCAATGCAAGGGCGGGGCGCATTTCATTGCGCCCGAGCCATCGATGGTAAATGATCCGCGCTCTTAAATTAGAAATAGCATTAAGCCACCACCACCCAACGCTTTACTAGCTGCGCCACTTCTACTTCCACCCCATACAATGCGCTCAGTTGCGCACTGTTGCACACATCAATGGTAGCGCCTACCGTCACGGCACCAACACGACTCATTGTTAACGTCTGATCGCGGCTTTCTACACCTAAGGCCAATGCGTGTTGGGGGTTATGGGTTGTCAAAATAAGGGCTACGCCGCCTTGTTTTAGGCGCGTACACAGCGCCATCAGTGCTGCTTGATTGGCTAAATCAAGACTTGCTGCGGGTTCATCTAACATGATGATGCGGGCGTTCATTGCCAATGCTCTCGCAATTAGCACTAGCTGTTGCTCGCCGCCGGAGAGGGTTGAAAAATCGGCATCCGCCAAAGCGTTAATGCCCAGTGTCTGCAGGGCATTGAGCGCTAGTGCAAGTTCACGCGCACCTGGCTGTGCATGCCACGGTTGCCGCGCCATTAGACCCATTTGTATTACTTGCACCGCGCTAAAGCCACTGAAGGGGGCGCTATGTTGCGGTACGTAGGCGCAAATACTGTCTGTTGTTTCACGCCCATCCTGACCAAAAGTGATGCTGCCTGCAGCCGCTGGCATCAAGCCTAGTAAGGTGCGCAGTAAAGTGGTTTTGCCGCTGCCGTTTGGGCCTAAAATGACTAGTGATTCGCCAGCATTCAGCGTAAAAGATACTTCACGCACAAACGGTGCGCATCCCGCGTGCGCCAAGCACACACCTTGTACTGCCAACAGATACGGGGCTTTGGGTTCCACTTTTCGCTTCATTATGGCTGCCCTCGCTGTGGTTGATTGCTGCTTTGGTGTCCACGTGCCAATAAGTAAATAAACATTGGCGCACCAATGAGGGCGGTGAGAATACCTGGGGCAATTTCAGTTGCCGCGATACTGCGGGCGATGGTGTCCATCGCCACCATAAAGGTGCCACCAATTAACATCGCCAGCGGTAGCAACCGCGAAAATTCTGCTCCCACCATGAGCCTAACTGCATGGGGAACCACCAAACCAATCCAGCCTATCGCTCCACTAATGGCTACCGCCGCTGCCGTTAATAAGGTTGCTGCGGCGATAACCCACAGCCTGAGCATGCCTAAATTTGCGCCAAGCGCTTTGGCATCATCATCAGTCAGGCTCAATAAATTTATACGCCAGCGTAGCAGCCATAATGTTGCTAGCCCCCCCAGCATCGGCACCAAGGCGAATTTTAGTTCACCCACACCTACTGCAGAAAAACTACCGAGCAGCCAGTAGGTGATGGCGGGCAATTTATTATCAGGGTCTGCCATCGAC
This sequence comes from Betaproteobacteria bacterium, assembly GCA_031376425.1. Taxonomy (GTDB): domain Bacteria; phylum Pseudomonadota; class Gammaproteobacteria; order Burkholderiales; family Usitatibacteraceae; genus JANMDR01. The sequence goes on along the minus strand of JANMDR010000084.1, from coordinate 8,121 downwards.
TTTATCAATGTGACCCCCGCGCTAAATAAAGCCCCCAGCACCACACCAGCCAGCACTAAAGTTAGGGTGCGATCATAGGCTAGGCTCATGGTATTACGCTGATCGACTAAACGCCCTACAGCAACAATCGCCACCACTGCCGCCAGCCCCCCCACAAAAGCAGCACCCTGCAATGCGGCAAGCGGCCAAGCTAGCAGTATTGCTAATACAGCGCCTAAGGATGCACCCGCCGACACCCCTAAAATATCGGGTGACACCAAAGGATTGCGAAATAAATTTTGATAGGCCGCACCCGCCGCCGCCAATGCCGCACCAACAATGAAGGCCGCAAACACTCTTGGGGCGCGTAGCTCAAACAACACTGTGGCTGCGGTGATATCGGGTTGAGGCTGGCCACTCATCGCCGCCCATAAGATGCGAGCAATCGCCGTGAAGCTCAGCGCATAGCGGCCAATGGTGAGCGCCACAACTAGCGTTACCAAGGCAACAATAATGGCTGCGGGCAACAGCAGCGATTTTGATTTTACCAAGCGATTCTGCACTAAACGCTGCACCGTAAATGGCCGATATAACAGCCGATCTGATTACTGGAATCTGTCGCAATGAGTCGGCTATTTTTCAGGCCTTCCATGCCAAACCCAAAAGCTTTATTGCCGCCACGGTCATCACCACGGCCAAGGTGATATTAAGCCAGCGACTACTCAATTTATAGGCACCCACCCATGAGCCGATTGCCCCACCGCAAAGCGCTGCGAGGGCTAGGGGCGCAATGGTTGCGCTAAAAGCACTAAGCGCAATATTACCTTGCACCAAACCACCGAGTAAGCCCGCGATTGAATTCAATAAAATAAAAGGGGCAGAAATGCCCGCTGTATTTTTAGGCCCTGCCCAATGCATTAGTAGCAGTAGCGGGCTTAAAAAAATGCCACCACCGGTGCCGGTGAGTCCGGATAAAAAACCAATTGCCGCGCCGATCAAAACACAGGGCAGAGTAGGCAAATGAGATAACAACGGCGATTCATTTTCCGCACCCGCCGCTGCTAAGGTGTTGGCACGCCACGCAAGATAGCCCGCCGAGCATAACAATACCGCACCCACTAAACTTTGATAGATATAGCTAGGCAATTGAATGCTGCCACCAAGGAAGGCCAGCGGCACTGAGCCTAGCCAAAATGGGACAACGCGCCTAATTTTTACGTGCCCAGCACGTTGAAAGCGCCATGTAGCCAGCACCGCCACGATGATATTTAACACCAACGCCGTTGGCCGCATTGTGGCAGCGGCAACACCAACCAACGCCATTGCCGCCAAATAGCCCGATGCCCCAGCATGCCCTACCGAGGAGTAGAGCATGGCGACAATAAAAAACAAGCCAAGCAAAATAAAGAGTTGGGGGTCAGTCATGGCAAGGCTTTATAACGAGGCCTTATAAACAAGGTGCTGGAGCTAAATTTTAAAGCGGCGGCAAAAACTTTAAGGGGTCCATTGGTACACCTTGTTTGCGAATTTCAAAATGCAGCTTCACGCTATCGGCATCGCTGGCACCCATCTCGGCAATTTTCTGGCCTTTCTTTACCGAGTCACCTTCGGCCACTAAAATTTTGTCGTTATGCGCATAGGCGGAAAACCACGCGACATTGTGCTTCACGATCACCAACTGACCATAGCCGCGCATTGCGGTGCCGCTATACACTACCTTACCGGGTGCAGCCGCAAGAACGCCCTGCCCTCGGGTGCCGCTAACATCAATGCCCTTATTAAGATCAGTGAAGGTGGCAGTAATACGGGGCTTTCCTGTTGTTGCCAGCGGCCAGATCCACGCGGGCATATCGGTACTGGCAAGCGCTGCAGCCTCAGCGGCGGCGGCTGAAGGCGTAGCTGATGGGGTTGTTGGTGCCGCAGCTTGTGGAGTGGCAGCGGCAGCAGCGGCAGCAGCGGCAGCAGCAGCACTTGCAGCAGCAGCGGCGGCACGTGCCGCTTGTGCTGCGCTATTTGCCGCATCGGCAGACGACGGCGTAGGTGGTGGTGTGACGGTAATTTTAGTTGGCGTTGGAGCAGCCACACTGGTGCTGGTGCTAGGGGGAAGGCTAGGCAAGCCCGTCAATGGTGGCTGCGCACCCGAAGTGGCGGATACTCCGCCTGTTGTTGGGCGATTACCAGCAACAATCACACCGCTGGCGCTTAAGCCTGAATTTGGTGCACCACCAACTTGCTGCAAGGCTTGGTTATAGGCTGCATCAGAATAGGGCTGCTTAGAAATTTTTGGCTCTACCTTTAGCGCTGCAGAATTGGCGGGCGTGTTCGCTAAACTTGCCGCTGCATTTTGGGCAGTTTGCAGTTCCAAAGCGCCACTGGGAACGCCAACAGCGGGACCAGGTGTACTCACCAACGGTGCTGCTACCACGCCACTCGCAGGTAACGAGGTTGAAGGTGCGCCGGACGTAACGCTTAATGGTAACTGCGCCACACCGCCAACACTAGGCACATTAATAGCTACCCCAGCGTTATTACCTACAGAAGCACTAGGCGCATTCACGCGCAACTCCTGTCCCACACGGATTTTATTTACATTTTCTAAATTGTTCCACGCGGCTAATTCACGATATTCCACGCCATTTTGAAAGGCGATGGCGTATAAACTATCGCCCGCTTTGACGACGTAAATTTTTGCATTCGGGTCGCGTGGGCGGCTATCCAGCGCGGGTACTGTTGCTGGTGCTGTTGAGTTTGGTTTCTGCGCTGCTGGAGTACCGGATGGTGCATCGGTAGTTGCACGCGCCGCCTCAGTGGGGTTGAGTGGGTTGCGTTCCAGCACCGGTGCGGGTTTTGAGGAACTACAGCCCATAATAGCTAGGACTAGCGCGGTAGCTGATAGTCTAACAACAGAATTAGTTGCATTAGTTGTAATTGCGAATGGTGAAGTCATAGTGATCTCGATTCATAAAATACAGGGTTTACTACCCACCACTTTAGCCAAGCATTTTAGCCAAGGCTAACCCAATGCTAGCCCAGATACCAATGGCACAAAGCGCACGGCATGCACCACGCGCTCAGTAAATCCGGTGGGGGATGCATCAATGCGGTCAATCACCAACAGCTTCTGTGATTCCACCCCGACCGGCAACACCAGCCTGCCGCCCACTGCTAATTGTTCCTGCAGTGACGGTGGCACATGGGTAGCAGCGGCAGTAGTGATAATCGCATCATAAGGCCCCCCTGCAGCATAGCCAAAATGCCCATCAGCGTGTTTAAAAATCACATTGGTGTAGCGCATATCACGCAGGGTACATCTGGCTTTGTCCATTAACGGGGCAATACGTTCAACGGTATAAACTTCTTTGGCAATTTTTGCCAGCACGGCTGTTTGGTAGCCACAACCTGTGCCAATTTCCAGCACTTTTTTAGGTAGCTGTTTTTCGCACAATAAGCTCGTCATCACCGCCACAATTTCGGGTGTTGAAATTGTTTGTCCAAAGCCGATGGGCAGGGCATTATCCACTTGATAGGCACGCGGCGCAAAGGCATCATCAACAAACACATGACGCGGAATTTGCGCCATGATACCCAGCACCATTTCATTGTTAATACCGCGTGAGCGCAACTCCTCAATCATGCGCGTAATGGTGCGCGTAGCCACGGCAGAGCCAGGGTTAAGGGATGCCATTAATTGCTGTTCCAACTGCAACTGTTTAACCACGCTTTCGTGCTATCCATTTGCAGCGCATTGGTTAAATCAACTTGCAACGGCGTAATAGATACAAAGTTATTTGCCACCGCATAAAAATCAGTGCCCGGCCCCGCTTCTGCAGCGGCACCAGCAGCGCCCACCCAATAAACAGTTTCGCCTCGCGGGTTAATGGCCTTAATAACGGGTTCGGCCTTGTGGCGTTTACCCAAGCGGGTAATCTGGAAACCTTTAATTTCTGCTAAAGGAATATCGGGCACATTTACGTTAAGCAATATCGGCGCTTGCAGAGGATTTTTCTGATGATTAGCCACCAGTTGCGCCGCAATTGCGCCTGCTGTTGCATAGTTTTTAAACTTTTCCTTATCAATCACCAAGGAGATAGCGATAGCCGGAATGCCCAGTAAATAGCCTTCGGTAGCCGCTGCCACGGTGCCGGAATAAATCGTGTCATCACCCATATTGGCACCGGCATTAATGCCAGAAACCACCATATCTGGGGCAATATCAAGCATGCCGGTAACGGCGAGATGCACGCAATCGGTAGGGGTGCCGTTTACATGAAAAAAGCCACTGCTGGATTTGCGCAAATTTAGCGGGCGATCAAGGGTGAGTGAATTTGATGCGCCACTGCGATCTGCTTCTGGGGCAACCACCGTAATTTCAGCCAATGACTGCAGCGATTTTGCTAATTGCGCTAGACCGGGGGCAAAATAACCGTCGTCGTTTGAAAGGAGAATGCGCATGAAGTTTGGCCTGGGGGTTGTACTGAAACACGGAAAATACCGAAGCTAAAATTATGCCATAGCAGCCCCTACCCTTACGGCGCTAATGCCTTGTTTTGTTGGCTTTATTTTTGAAATTAACGGCGGCAAAGGTCAAAATCATCCCAATTTGTAAGGAATACGCCTAATGCTGCGGCAATGCTACATAAAACAGCACCTGCAACAGCGCAAGGTTTAGCACAAGGTTTAGGGGATTAAGGGTTTAGCGTTCCTGCAGCCCCATCATGTAAAATAGTGCATTATCTTGTAGTCAGCGCCGTATTCTATTTTAAGCACTAAACCAATCGGATTTTATTATGTCTTCCTCAGTCATTTCAGTTTCGCAAATTCGCCAGCAGTTCATTGATTTTTTTGTATCCAAAGGCCACACCCACGTTGCTTCAAGCTCATTGGTGCCTTGGGAAGACCCGACTATTTTATTTACCAATGCGGGAATGAATCAGTTTAAAGACTGTTTTTTAGGTATCGAAAAACGCGCCTATGTTCGCGCCACCTCATCGCAACGTTGCGTGCGCGCGGGCGGCAAACATAATGACTTGGAAAACGTAGGTTACACCGCACGTCACCACACATTTTTTGAAATGCTGGGTAACTTTAGCTTTGGCGATTATTTTAAGCGCGACGCCATTAAGCACGCTTGGGAACTGCTCACCACGGTGTACAAATTACCCAAAGAAAAATTGTGGGTAACGGTTTATGCAGAAGATGACGAAGCCTACAATATTTGGGCAGATGAGATTAACGTGCCGCGCGAACGCATCGTGCGCATTGGCGACAACAAAGGCCAGCGCTATGCCTCTGACAATTTTTGGATGATGGGCGATACCGGCCCCTGTGGGCCGTGTAGTGAAATTTTTTACGATCACGGTGAAGGCATTTTTGGCGGCCCACCGGGCAGCCCTGACCAAGACGGTGATCGCTATATCGAAATCTGGAACCTTGTGTTCATGCAGTACAACCGCGAAGTGGCGGATGGGCCAATGATTAAATTGCCGAAGCCCAGCGTCGATACCGGCATGGGGCTAGAGCGTTTATCTGCCGTATTGCAGCATGTGCATACCAACTATGAAATTGATCTATTTCAAGCGCTCATTAATGCCGCTGCCAAGGCCACGGCTTGCACCGATTTAAACAATCCATCCTTGCGTGTGATTGCTGACCATATTCGCGCCTGCGCGTTTTTGGTGTGCGATGGGGTGATTCCCTCCAGCGATGGTCGCGGCTATGTGTTGCGCCGCATCGCCCGCCGCGCGATGCGCCACGGCTATAAATTGGGACAGCAAAAACCATTTTTCTACACCTTAGTGGAAACCTTGGCTGAAGTAATGGGTGATACCTTCCCCGAAATTCGCACAGAAAAAGCCCGTGTTATGGAAACCTTGAAGGCCGAAGAAGAACGCTTTGGCGAAACCTTGGTTAACGGTATGGAAATTTTAGAAGCCGCCGTAAGTGGTGAAAATGGTGACAAAAAAATGCTTGATGGCGATACCGCCTTTAAGCTTTACGATACCTTTGGTTTCCCCATTGACCTGACTGAAGATATTGGCCGTGAACGCAATTTTAGCGTAGACATGGCAGGCTTTGAAGCCGCCATGAAAGCGCAGCAGGAGCGCTCGCGTGCAGGTGGAAAATTCGCCACAAAATTAGTGCTGGCTTATGATGGTGCCAACACCGACTTTAAAGGCTACGATACCTTACAAGCCAGTAGCACCGTGTTAGCCATTTATTTTGAAGGCGCTAAAGTAGCGGCCTTGCAAGCGGGGCAAGCCGGTATTGTGGTACTCGATAAAACCCCGTTTTATGCAGAATCTGGAGGGCAGGTGGGCGATCAAGGCCTACTTTCGGGCACTTCCAGCACCTTCACAGTAACCGATACCCAAAAAATTCAAGCGGCAGTGTTTGGCCATCACGGCACCATGACGGTTGGCGTATTAAAAACCGGTGATGTAATTAATGCACAGGTAGATGGGCCAATGCGCGCGCGCACGGTGCGCCACCACTCGGCAACCCACCTAATGCATAAAGCGCTACGTGAAGTATTGGGCACGCATGTGCAGCAAAAAGGCTCCTTGGTGGATGCGGATAAAACCCGCTTTGACTTCGCCCATAATGCCCCAATGTCAGCCGCAGAAATTGCCCAAGTAGAAGCAATAGTAAACAACGAACTACTCGCCAATGTGCAAACCCATGCTGAAGTAATGGGTATTGAAGCCGCCCAAAAATCCGGTGCCATGATGTTGTTTGGCGAAAAATATGGCGACGAAGTGCGGGTGCTAGAAATTGGTTCATCCAAAGAACTTTGCGGCGGCTGCCATGTGAGTCGCACTGGCGATATTGGCGTATTTAAAATTACCGCTGAATCCGGCGTAGCGGCAGGTGTACGGCGCGTCGAGGCGGTAGCGGGTTCAGTAGCATTTGCCTATATGCAAGGTTTAGATAAAAAACTTAGCCACGCAGCGGATTTATTAAAGGCTCAACCATCTGAACTAGACGTAAAAATTACGGCCTTGCTTGACCACGTAAAAGCGCTGGAGAAGCAGCTAAATCAGGCTAAATCAAAGCTTGCTGCGAGTGCCGGTGATGATCTAGCCGCGCAGGCAAAAGCCATCGGTACGGCACACGTATTGGCGGCAAGCTTGGAAGGTGCTGATAGCAAGGCATTGCGTGAAACCTTAGATAAATTACGCGATAAATTAAAATCTGCTGTTGTGCTTTTAGCGTCTACCGAAGGTGGCAAAGTAAGCCTGATTGCTGGCGTTACCCCCGATTTAGTGGGCAAAATAAAGGCTGGCGAATTGGTTAATTTTGTAGCGCTGCAAGTAGGCGGCAAAGGCGGCGGGCGTCCAGATATGGCACAAGCTGGCGGCACCGATGTCGCAGCGCTACCTAACGCATTGGCTAGCGTACATGCATGGGTTGCGACAAAATTGGCGTAAATGATGAGCGACGAAGTATTCAACTTTTGTCCCAGATGCGCCGCACCTTTATCTGAGCTAGAAATAGTCGATGATGGTGGCAGCCAACTGCGCCGCGCCTGTGCCAATCAACAGCCCACGCCCTGCGGCTATATTCAATGGCGCAATCCGGTACCGGCCATTGCCGCCATTGTTGAACACAATGGCGAAATAATTCTTGCCCGCAATGCAGCTTGGCCCGAAGGCATGTTTGCGCTAATTACCGGTTTTTTAGAACGCAACGAAGAACCCACAGCAGGGGTGAAGCGCGAAGTAAAAGAAGAATTAAATTTGGATGTACAAGAAATTACCCTAGTAGCTAACTATATTTTTGATAAGAAAAATGAAGTGATGCTGTGCTATCACGTGATTGCCACCGGTGAAATAAAACTCAGCCCCGAGCTTATCGATTACAAACGCGTAAAGCCTGAAAACCTGCGCCCGTGGAAGCGTTCCACAGGATTTGCGTTAGCCGATTGGATGCGTAGCAAGGGCTTGGAAGTCAAATTTTTGGAACGGCCTTAGTGCCTAGTAGGTGTAGTTTTGTACATCCCCCCTCTCCCGGCCTCTCTCCCACGAGGGGGAGAGAGGGGCGTAGCGCTGGCAGCAAACCGATTGACGAACTCTATCGTACTTTAAACTCTGCGTATTTTCACGCTTTTCAGCCCAAATAACTTAACCACCATTTAGCGCACCG
>JANMDR010000076.1:0-2113 GCA_031376425.1 Betaproteobacteria bacterium | reverse complement strand
AGAACAGTATCGCCAATATCGGCAAAGCCGTTTTAATCGCCTCCTGACCAATTTTGGTGGGGGTAAGGCACCACCGCGAGGAATGTATATTTGGGGCACAGTAGGGCGCGGAAAATCATTGATGATGGATGCGTTTTACTCCGTTTCAAACTTGCGCCGTAAACGCCGCGTGCATTTTCATCAATTTATGCGTGAAATTCACGCTTCTATGCGTGCGCATGCCGGTACGCAAGACCCGCTAGCAGCGATTGCTGACGATATTGCCACTGCTCAGCGCCTGCTCTGCTTCGATGAATTTCATGTGAGCGACATTGCTGATGCGATGATACTGGGTAAACTATTGGAATATCTCATTGATCGTGGCGTAGTATTGGTGATGACATCAAACTATAAACCCGAAGACCTCTACCCAAACGGCTTGCAGCGTTCGCGGTTTCTGCCCGCGATCGAGATTTTGAAAACGCAGCTAGATGTAATTCAGATCGGTGGCCGCGAAGATCACCGCCAGCGCGTGTTGGAATCTATCCCCGTTTATTATTCGCCCATCACTGCGGATACGCAAAATCAGTTAGCGCACACGTTTGCGGCTATTTCCCGCACGCCATTGAATCAAAATTTAGGTGGCACTATAACTATTGCCGGACGTGCAATCGCCACCTTAGCACGCACTAAAGGCGTAATATGGTTTGAGTTTGATGCCCTGTGTGCAGCTATGTTGGGGCAGAATGATTACCTAGAAATATCAAGGCACCATCACACGGTATTGATATCCAATATTCCGCAATTGCATGCCAAGGAACGCGGCGATGTAGTGCGCCGGTTTACGTGGTTAGTGGATGTTTTTTATGATCAAAATGTAAAGTTGGTATGTTCAGCGCAAGTACCACCAGAGCAATTAGTATTGATTGGTAATACCTTTAAAAAAACCGCGAACAAAGCGTCTGCAGGCGTATCTGAAAATATGAATGTAGCTGGCGCGGCTACAAGTGTGGCGGGTGGTGATGCAAGTTTGATGGTGTCGGCGGAGTTTGCGCGCACAGCCTCGCGCCTGCGTGAGATGCAATCAAAGCAATATTTTTCGCGTCCTCATGCTAGCTATGAAAGCCCTAATTTGCTGGAGAATGCTGATGCAAACTAAGCAAAAAATCGCCGTAATCGCCGTAAAACTTATATTCGCCCTCTGTGCTTTTTTTAGCATCAAGGCCTATGCCGTCAATTACCAAGATTTGTGGTTTAACGAAGCCGAAGCAGGGTGGGGCGTAAATATTGCCCAGCAAAATGAAACCCTTTTTGCTACATGGTTTATTTATGATTCAGCTAATCAGCCAAGCTGGGTGGTGATGTCGGATGGGGCGCGGGTAGCGGGTGCTGCGGTGCCAACTTATAAGGGTGCAATATTTAAAACTACGGGCGCATTTTTTGCGTTGCCTATGTTTACTTTTGGTGGCATTGCCACCGTGGGGGAAGCCACCTTTACCTTTGCTGATGCCCGCACCGGCACGGTTACCTATTCAATTAACGGCAGTAGCACCACCAAGAATATCGTGCGCCAAACCTTTAAAGCCCTGCCATTAAGCGGGACGTTTTACGGCGGCGTCCAGCGCAGCACTACAGCTTGCACCAACGTTGCCAGCAACGGTAGCTTGCTCACCAAAGCGATTTATCGTGTGGTTGCTGATGCGGCAACAGGTAATTATAATTTGACGGAATTAGGTGAAAACGGCATTAGCTGTTTTTATTCTGGCATCTACAAGCAATATGGTTCTACCTTTGAAGCTTCCGGTACGCTTACCTGTACCGATGGTGGAACCGCCAAATGGGAAGGCCGAGAAGGTGTGCATACTGACAATACTTTTTCGCTAAAGCTAAAAATTATTGTGCCCAATGAAACCTGTCTAATTACCGGCATTGTCGGCGGCTTGCGACCAAACTAAATGACCCAACTACGTGGCTTTGGAAAGAATATAAACGCTCATTATGTTTAATAAAAAACTATGTCGCAAACACTAGCGCAAAAAATTATTGCCCGCGCTGCAGGGCTGGCATCGGTTCGCGTCGGCGAGCTAGTAGTGGCAAAAGTTGATCTTGCTATGATGCATGATTCTGGCGGGCC
>JANMDR010000059.1:0-1881 GCA_031376425.1 Betaproteobacteria bacterium | reverse complement strand
TGGAAAAGCTGGAAAAAGACATTGGCGGCATTCAAGATATGCCAGCTTTGCCTGATGCTTTGTTCATCATTGACGTGGGCTACCACAAAATTGCAGTGCAAGAAGCTCGCAAACTGGGTATTCCAGTGATTGGCGTGGTTGACACTAACCATTCACCAGAAGGTATTGATTACATCATCCCGGGCAACGACGATTCGTCCAAAGCAGTGATCATGTATGCGCGTGCAGTAGCTGACGCTATCCTCGAAGGCCGCGCAAACGCCAGCAACGAAGTAGTTAAAGTTGTTGCTGGGAATGACGAATTCGTTGAAGTGCAAGAAGGCGCCGCCGCCTAAATTTCGTGTTTACGTCTCCTGACGTAACTTGTAAAGGGGCTCTAAGTAGCCCCTTTTTTCTAAGATTGAAGGAATAAAAAATGACGACAATTACCGCAAGTATGGTTGCCGAATTACGCGGCAAGACAGACGCACCTATGATGGAGTGCAAAAAAGCCCTGACTGAAGCAGCTGGCGATATGGCCAAAGCAGAAGAAATTTTGCGTGTAAAGCTTGGCAACAAAGCCGGTAAGGCGAGCGCTCGCATAACGGCTGAAGGTGTAGTGGCTGTGGGCATGCAAGGCAATGCCAGCGCGATGATCGAAGTCAACTGTGAAACAGATTTCGTCACTAAAAACGACAGCTTTTTGACGTTGTGCAATGCTGCTGCCCAATTGGTGGCAGCGCATAACCCCGCTACCGTAGATGCATTGGGCGCTTTGGCGCACAGCGCTGACGGCTTTGGCCCCACTTTGGAAGACGTGCGCAAGGGTTTGATTGGCAAGATTGGCGAGAACATGACTTTCCGTCGGTTCAAACGTTTTGAAGGCACTGTAGCCACTTATTTGCACGGCACACGTATTGGTGTGGTGGTTGAGCATACTGGCGACATGACAGCCGCCAAAGACACGGCGATGCATATTGCTGCTATGAAGCCCGTATCTTTGACCAGCGCTGAAGTGCCTGCAGATTTGATCGAGCGTGAGCGTAGCGTTGCCGCGGCTAAGGCCGCTGAAGATGCAGCTGTCGCTACCGCAGCAGGTAAACCCACTCAACCAGCTGATATCGTCGCTAAACGTATCGAAGGTTCGGTACAAAAATACCTTAAAGAAGTGGCTTTGTTTAACCAAACGTTTGTTAAAAACGATAAGCAAACTGTTGAGCAAATGCTCAAAGCTGCAAACACAGTGGTTAAAGGCTTTACGTTGTATGTTGTAGGCGAAGGCATCGAGAAGAAAGTAGACGATTTTGCAGCTGAAGTCGCCGCTCAAGTAGCTGCTGCAAAGGGCGCATAAACTTAAGTTGCGCACATCGCAAACTAAAAAAGCGGCAAATGAGAATTTGCCGCTTTTTTTATACCGCAAAAACGCCCCAACATCGCTGATAATTGCGAGTATTGAATTAAAGCTTAGGAGAGCCCCAAGATGCCAGCGCACAAACGAATTTTGCTAAAACTCTCCGGTGAAGCGTTAATGGGTGACGACGCTTTCGGCATAAATCGTGCCACTATCATGCGCATGGTACAAGAGATCAAAGAGGTCACCGAACTGGGCGTTCAAGTGGCGGTAGTTATTGGTGGGGGCAATATTTTTCGTGGTGTAGCAGGTGGCTCAGTAGGCATGGACCGCGCCACAGCCGACTATATGGGTATGTTGGCTACCGTGATGAATGCCTTGGCTTTGGCCGACACCATGAATAACGCCGGCTTGATCGCGCGTGTTATGTCGGCGATCAATATTGAGCAGGTGGTAGAGCCCTACATTCGCCCCAAGGCTTTGCAATACCTCGAAGAGGGTAAGGTCGTTATTTTTGCTGCGGGTACTGGCAATCCATTTTTTACAACCGA
>JANMDR010000055.1:0-7848 GCA_031376425.1 Betaproteobacteria bacterium | reverse complement strand
ATCAGCGCACTTTCTCGGTTGATTCGCGCAATCAGTTCAAGATTTCCAAAGCTTTCTTGCATGGCACTTTACTCTTTTGCTGTTAACGCTATTTTGATAGCAATCTTGATTGAAAGTTCAGTTGTGCAGAGGTCTTTTAGTAGGGGCGGGTGAATTTGGAGCGGCAATATGTCGCAATTTCTACACCATTGGAACACATTCGATTGATGTGTCGTCGCGGGCGACATAATAAGAGATGAAAACAATGAGCTGAGCAAGGTGCTACGCTGATTGCGCTCTGCGAATAATGTGGGACCACCCCAAACTATCGTCGCTAAATTCCCCTCTGTGGACGGTTGGCCCGCAACTGGGGTAGTTGGCGCCGACGAAGCACGCTAATTGCGTTCAGGCTGTAGGGGCGAATAATCATTCGCCCGACGGTATTAGACGCACGATAGGCCCTGTTTGTGCACTGGAGGGCAACAGTATATATTTATACACTGTCGGGCGAAATATTTTTCGCCCCTACGGTATTTGCCTACCAAGTTTCAAATGATCGGAGCACAAGCCATGCCGCAGCGCCGAATATATAAAATGAAATTTTCCCGCGTTTACCCAATGTATGTGCAAAAAGCAGAACGCAAAAACCGTACGAAAGATGAAGCGCATGATATTGATCCATTGGTGCGCATGGCGGTTGGGCATTATCAGTTTGAGGCGATTCACCCCTTTACCGATGGCAATGGCCGCACCGGGCGTATTCTCAACAGCTTGTATCTTATTGAAGAAGAATTGCTAACCTTGCCGATTCTTTATCTGAGCCGTTACATTATCAAGAATAGGGATGCGTATTATCAACTACTGCTTGATGTGACGCGCAACCAAGCGTGGGAACCGTGGATTAACTATATCCTCTTAGGCGTTGAGCAAACGGCACATTGGACCACCGCCAAAATTTCAGCCATCCGCACGCTTTCGAAAATGACCATTGCGCACGTAAAACAGGCCGCGCCGAAAACCTATAGTCACGAACTGGTTGATTTGATCTTCGAAAAGCCTTACTACCGCATTCAGAATATCATCGAGAAAAACATCGGGGGGCGCCAAGCGGCCTCGCGCTATCTCAAGCACCTCGTCGAAATCAAGGTGCTGGAAGAAAGCACCGTCGGACGCGACAAGTTTTTTTATCATACCAAGCTAATGCGCTTGCTGACATGGGATGACAATACTCTTGTGCCTTACGGTTGAGACCGGATGGAGATGGCGAACTGCGTGGTAGGTGGACGCTCTAGTTGCCGCGATGGCGCGCTTTTTACAGCCTTGTTATAGCAGTAGATAAATACGGTATATTGCTTAAAGGTCATACCTGTCAACAGTTTCTGAGCAACCCATTCCGGTAAGTTAGACACCACTCGGGAAACTCAACGGTGTTTTGAGCGTCCGTACTTAGTGAAACCTTCTATGCCAACAGCAGATAAGATATCCGAAGAAAAAAACTTTAGCATCTTCTACTCGTGGCAAAGTGACTTGCCAAACGCAACAAATCGGCAGGCAATTCGTTCCGCTTTGCGGACGGCGTTTTCAGCAGTGGAAACTAAAAATCAAGGGCTTAGGATAGAACTGGATGAAGCAACACGCGGTGAAGCGGGCAGCCCCAGTATCCCGCATACAATCCTTGAAAAGATCAAGACTTGCGACGCATTTGTTTGCGATATTACGACTATCAATGCATTAGCTGATTTAAAGGATCGCCGAACTCCGAATCCTAATGTTCTATTTGAGCTCGGCTACGCCGTCGCCCATATCGGCTGGGGCAGAATTGTTATGCTTTTCAACGAGGAATTTGGAACTATTAAGTCAGATGTACCGTTTGACATCAGCACACATCGTATTGGCATATACCGATTGACGCTTGAGAAGCCAAAGGATAAAGCGGCCATTAAGCATCTTTCGGATCTCACTATCGACGCGATTAGCGTAATCATTGACGAGCAACCACTTAAGCCGTTTTCGGCACTTCAGCAAACGCCAGATGAAATTAAGCGGCAAAAGGACGTTGCAAACATAAAGTGGGTCATGGCTACAATTCACCTACCTACAGTTTATGACATGATCTTGAGCTTACCGCGACAGTTGACTGCGCCCGCCGTGCATTTCTGGGAGTTGTTCAATGATGTATTTTCAAATCCGCTATTCCATATTTACGATGAAGACATCAAGGACACGCTCTTGTCAATACATCACGCATGGCGGGAGTGTATTTCGCATGATGGGCATTATCGCGACACACCGAATCAGAAAATATATATCTTCACAAATCCTATGGATATGCCGCTTAATAAGCAACAGCAACAAGCCTGGGAAGCAATCGACTCAGCGAGAGCGACCTTGAAAACGGCTCTCGACAAATTGCTGGCAACCATTCGACAGCGCTTCATTGAAATCGACATTCACGAAATGAGTAGTGCGGCGCAGCGAGAATACGTCGCTTGTCAGAAATAACTAAAAGCCAACATTGAGTGAGAGCCGGATTAACTCATCATTCCAACAACCTGCTAAAAACTGCGCACACCATTGAAATCAAAAGTTGGCACCATTAGTTGCACTTAGCAATTGTTGGGCAACACGCCTTTTACCTGAACAACAACAGCACCAACAAATGCAGTTTCATGCTTTAGCCGCCGGAGCCTTGGGTATTTTTAGCAATGCGCGGAATTGCGCAGCGTTGACAAAGTGCCGGGAAGCTTCGGTAAATGCGCCCGAAATCCAAGGAGCACCACCGGGTCGGTAGTCTTTTGTTTCAAAGCTGCCTTCATTTACGTAAGTCATGATGACACTACCGCTGACTCTAGAAAGAACCTGCCACTCAACTTCGACGTAGCCAACGCCCTTTTGCCCTGTGTAGGTGCCGGCACCGCAAAAGCGCAAGTCAATTTTCTGAATTTTGGCGGCTACGACCAATTCACCAACACTGTCAGGGCCAAGATTAAATAGCTGCGCAGGATCACCCGCCAACTTTATACCCGCGCTCTTAAAAACATCGCGGGCTGCTTGAACTAATGGCCCATCGATGTGCGATGTTGCCCCCGCTTCCCATTTAAGAAGCAGGCCCGCAAAGCACCCGAGTCCCTGCCCTATCTGGCCGTAGACGGTTCCGCGCTCTAAGGCAACTACGACCTTTGTGAACTCCACCGAAGCATTAATTTCATTACTGGTTAAAGGCATAACGGTAGCGCTCGAAACACGCTTCACTGCATCTAAAGAAACCGTCGAGCATCCAAAAAGACAGGATGCAAGCAAAAACGTTGCAACAGACGTTATTTTCATGTGGCCCCAGAATTATTTTATAAACATAATAAATATTACCATCCAAACAACAAGCAAACTCACGGTTATTTACGCGCTGAGAATTATTATTGTTAGATATCAAATGATCCACGTGTGGCGGGTGGCTGGCCGCCATGAAGCAAGCTGACCGTAGGGCTTCATCAGCCTCGCGCTAATTATGCCGGATATTTGATGCGCAGACCCTGTTGGTGTTGCCTTTGCGTATTTAGGAATACACCGTCTTACCGCTACTCGGTGCACTCGGCGCACTTGATGCTGCGCGGATTGCACCCTACAACTCCAAGTGGTTGGCTTGAAGGCAGCGGTAGCCGCGGTACGAAGCAAAGCCGGAATCAGATGAAAGGTAATCGCCGTGGCGTTCGACGATCCTATTTTTGTGCGTGGATAAAGAAGATGCAGTGATGGTGGTGAGCGGGGGTTGCAATTAAAAATCTGAAATGTCATACGGGCAGATCTGGTTTATCCTTGTGACTCTTGGTTTACAAATGCAATTTGCTAGGCGAGTTGATTTGGCAAGTAAGGCTTTCAAGATCTCTAGGGCGTTTAAAAGATTTGCTTGGTAATAGCCTTCGTCGAGGTGATGTTATGGATTGTAAAACTCATCGTGCCGTTACTTGCTTCGGTAAATGAAAAAGTAATATTGCCAACTGGCTTCACGTCGAGCGCAGGGTTGCCCCAAGCAACAGATGGAACACGGCCACCGTTCACCTGATATAGCGGCGCGGCGCAGCCGGTGCCGGCAACCGGGCAATTTGACGCTACATACCAGATCGGCTTGCCAAGAGTGTCGTAGGTGTATAGCGCCACAAAAATGGTTCCAAATTGCTGGGTAATCGACACGCCCCAACCTGATTCTGAGCTCGCTGGTGCGGCCCAATAAAGTGCCGTGTAATCAACGACCGGTGCAGCGGTTCCGGTTCCAAAGACTTGTCGAGTGATTTCTTTTCTGCGCGAGATACCGTTTAGGGTGAAGTTAAAGCTCCCAGTGTTGACATCAGAAAACGTAATTGTGCCTTTGCCCACTAAGCTAACCTTGAGTATAGGGTTATTCCACAGCGTGGTCACCGCACGGCCGCCTGAAACAGCGTAAATATCGCCACTACAGCTACCGCCCGTGAGCGGACAATTAGAAATTACATACCAAACGGGCGCGCCGGTGTCGTCGTAGGTGTACCACGCCATAAAAACAATTCCGTCGCGTTGCGTTAGGCTCATCCCCCATCCCGATTCACTTTGATTCCACCAGAGACCGCTATAGGTTGCGGGCGCGTTTTGCGTAAAGTTGGCGCTCACGTTTTTGGCACTGCCCATCACTACAGTACAAGCTCCTATTCCCGTGCACTCACCTGACCATCCTGCAAATGTCGAACCCGTCGTAGCTGTGGCCGAAAGTGTCACCGCCGTGCCGGTTGCAAAACTAGCTGCGCACGAACTGGTACAAATAACGCCGATAGGATTGCTTGAAATCGTGCCCGCACCAAGCCCATCACGACCCATCGTGAGCAACGATGTGCCGCCATCTGAAATGGACTTTACGCGAATTGTGTCACCGTTCACGCCTATTTCAAGCACAGTGACTTCTATGCCATCAACCATAATGGAATCACCCGTGCGCAACGCGGCATCAACAAAGTCTCGGGCTGTAGAGCCGGTTCTTCGCTGAGTTTGGTATCCGCCTTTAAGTTGCGCAATCTTCATGTCCACGGTGTAGACCAACACGCCCTCCAAAGCGGGCAAAATGGTGTCGAACCCCTCACTTTTGCGCGATTCCATGACGAGCATTTTTGACGTACTCAATGGAATCATCGCCACCTTAACATCGGTATTTTGCCGCACCAATGCATTGAGTTTGACCGTTGTGCCTGTTGCGCCCAAATTTTGCCGAGGCAGGCATGCTACCTGTGACTCGTCGAGCCAGCCGATAAGGTAGCGATCCCAGCCGTTGTGCTCAATCGCGCTTCTGCTCCAACTATTGCCCATCACGCTCCAACTACCTAGCGTGTGTGATGCATGGTCTAGGTCTTCGTCATAGAGCCCAAAGGTGTGACCTATTTCGTGTGCCAGCCAGTTGCGGGCAGCATTTGGCCCGGTCTCAACCAGATACATATCAGCCCCGCTGGACGCACCATTGGTGATGTACCCATTTCTGGTCACTATGGGGTACGTAATCGCGGGGCCGTATGCAACAACAGAAAACGGCACTTGTTTGGGCAGCAAAAAATACACCGCATCATATTGGCTATAGTCGATTAACGCATCCGTTAGTTCGACAATTTCCTGACGGTAGCCATTGGGATTACCGGCGCCATTGCCATTTCCTAGTCTATATTTGCTTGCTAAAAATGGCAGTCTAAGCCAATTGGGAAGCACTTCAAAGTCGAACGCAAGACGGCCATAAGATTGTTTATGATAAAAATCACTGACGCTGTCCGCTAGCGGCGTAAAAAAGGTAGCTGGACTCTCCACGCCGGGATACTCGGCAAAATCAAGCGGTACAATTAATACACGAACGCGGCCATACGCTGGCATTCGAGTCCGTACGCGTGGAAACCCGGCGGATAACTCAACGTTTAAGGTACGATTGGGCGTGATTTGGTCGATTAATTGACAGGCCGATGTTGGCCGGAAAGTGAGTGCGGATTCACTCGCAGTCGCGGTCAAACTTTTCAGCCGCTGTTGCGCCACCGAATTGACGGTGGTTATAGTCACCGTGACCGCAAAAATTCCGCGCGTATCAGCAACTTTTCCTGAAACAAAAACAGTGCCGTCCGCTGAAACAGCCGCCATATAGCGTCTGTGCGACAGCCCTGCGCTTCCGCTCGCCGGTTCGAGCACGTCAAAAACATGCAGACCCGTGCCTAACTGCATATACAAGGTGCTGTCGGCGGACGCCGGCACAAAAGTAAAGGCACCACCAGCCGTACTGATAAAAATACCCGGCGACCCGAGTGCCGTGCTGCGATTACGCGGGTCAAAAACCCATAATCGAAAATTCTGTGCCGCTGTCGGCAAAGCGACATTGGTCGGCACCAAAGGGTCGGCCCCTTGATCTTCTATAATGCGAGACTTTGGCGTAACTGTCACAGCAAAAATACCCCGCGTGTCAGCGACCACGTCTGCCACCGCAACTGTACCCGTAGCGGAAACGGTCGCGCTGTATCGTCTTCTCGCCAACTGGTTGGTGAGGCTTTCCGGTTCGACTACATCAAACTCATATTGCCCCGCACCTAACGACATGTACAGAGTCCCGTCGACTGCCGCCGGAACAAAATTGAAAGCCGCACCTGCCAAGCTGATAAAGATGCCGGGGGAGCCGAGCGCTAAGCCCGGAAAACGCGGCTCATAAATCCACAAGCGAAAATTTTGTGCGGCCGTAGGTGCTGCAACGCTGGTGGGAACCTTTGGGTCGGGTAGCGGCGGCGGCGCAATAATTTGCCCAACACTAGGCAATACGGTAATCGGCTTTAAGGCCACCGAATTAATATCTGGAATGGTCGCACCGACCACGCTGGTAGACCAAGAGATAACGACGAGTAACTGCAGCCACGCCAAAATACTTTTCATACGAGTCAATCACTGAGAATATTAATCAAAAAATACGTGCGCAGATGTTTTGGCGACCGCATATAAGTAAACGGGGGTAAAGCGGATTAACCGTACTCAACACATCAATATAATGAGCGCTGCTTAAATTACTAAATGAAACCTTACAGCACGCCACGCAGACCGAGAAAACTATTGTGATGCATTATTTCAGTACCTCGCTTTTTGAGTGTGAGACGAGGGTGAGCGAGTTGCTGATTCCTAGCTTCCAAGCTAGCTTGAAGAAAAAACTCGAAAAAAACTAACTCATAGTCTCATGTTTAATTGCCCTTTGCACCATGTTCTGAATCCTCGTAGTTTTAATGCCGTCACCAAAAACACGCCGGTAATTTAGTAACGAACACCTACGCCGATGGCAACAGCCTCATTAATGCATACGCCCCGAAGGGAGCGCTCAAAATACGTGTTCCCGTGCGCGAATGGCTCGGCCGATCCATGCTTCGAAGGCGGGTTGATCGTCGGGTAAATAGGGCATGATAAGACGGCGTGTCTGCGCTGCAAAAGCCCATTGCAATCAACAGGCCCAGCACGTTTTATTATTTGTTGCCAAACATCATGGGTTTTCCAATCTGTAGGAAAGCCCATATCAGCGACAGAGATTTGCCACTGACGGAAAGGTATCGACTAATTCGCGCAAACGCATCGGCCATGAGGAATTAGGGTCGCTTATTCGCATAAGGTAAAGAAGAATGGAGAGGCTTAATTTCTCGGGCACCATAATCTAGCTTTAAAACTGGAGAGCTAAACGCCCCCCCTAAAACTTTTTACTACACTGCACCACCACGCCCAATATTTCCACGTCCATCTCCGGCGTTAAAAATTCTGTCGCGGCGTTTAGGCTTTCTACTCTTACTTTGCCGTCTAGCTGCCTGAAGAGCTTCTTAATTCGGGCTTCTTGGCCGATTCTTATCGCGTAGT
>JANMDR010000051.1:0-11058 GCA_031376425.1 Betaproteobacteria bacterium | reverse complement strand
GGCTCGAGCCGCGACAACGGAGCGTCGCCGGGGTGTTTCTGGTGTACGCTGTCGGCTTCGGATTGATGATGAGCTTGGCGCCGAAGAAGTTCGATCGTTATCTACTGCCCGTCTTTCCGCTGCTGGGACTCCTGGCCGGGTTGGGGCTGTGGGTCGTGGCAACCCGTGCCTTGGGCCAGCTCGCCGCGATCTCTCCGGAGCGTCGGCAATCGTTCGGTGGGACGCGCGGCGGAAGACCCGGCGTACTGGGAGCCGCGTGGACTACCCAAATGCCAATGACGCGTAGTGGCAGCCAATCTGGCATTACGCACTCGCGAGAGGTCAAGCCTAGCACTTCCGCGTCGCGTTATTATTCTCCAGACGGGTTTATTGATACATTAGGATTAAAAATTATTGAAGGGCGAGATTTTAAACCTGAAGAAGTTGTTACCGTGAATGTAGAAACCGATACTAAACAACCGACCACAGTAATTCTGACGCAAGCGCTTGCCCAGCACTTATTTCCGGATGCTACTAGTTTCGTTGGCAAATCAGTGTATTGGGGGCAGGGCGCAGACGCGGATAGCTCAACTATTATTGGTGTAGTGGAGCGCTTGCAAAGCACCAGCGCAGAACGCGAGGCGACGGCAGAGTATTCTGCACTCGCACCTGCGCGAATTTCAACCCCCACTTCAAGCTTCGCGATCAGAACCGAAGCCGGGCAACGCGATCGCATTATGCTTGACGCCGAAAATGTGATTCGCAAATCTAACCCGCAGCCAATGGTGATTAAAACTGAAACCACTGAAAAGCACCGTATTGACCGTTATCGTAACGATAACGGTTTGGCGTGGATGCTAATCGCCGTAAGCGTGTTGTTAATGTTGGTCACGGTGAGTGGCATTGTGGGGATGACCGCATTGTGGGTGTCGCAGCGGCGCAAACAAATTGGCGTGCGGCGAGCATTGGGTGCAAGGCAATTTGATATTTTGCGCTACTTTATCACCGAGAATATTCTCATCACTACAGCGGGTGTCACCTTTGGCTTGGTGCTGGCGATAGCGCTAAATCAACTATTGGTCGCAAAATTCGAACTAGCAAAACTACCACTTAGTTATTTAGCCGTCGGTTCTGTGATATTTTTCTTACTTGGTATTGTTGCAGCGTATGCGCCAGCGCGTCGCGCCGCAAGTATTTCGCCAGCACTTGCCACCCGTAGTGTATAGATATCTTAATCATTTAAAGCCATGCCCACCATACTTGTAATTGACGATAACCAATCCGTAGCGCTCGCACTTGAGGTGTTGTTTTCACTAGCAGAAATCAACACCATCAGTGCCATAACTCCCGAAGCAGGGTTGGCGTTGCTAGCCACAACACCTGTTGATTTGGTGATTCAAGATATGAATTTTAGCGCCGACACCACATCAGGCGAAGACGGTATTGCGTTGTTTAAAAAAATTCGTTTACTGCATCCCGATTTACCGGTAATTTTGCTCACTGCTTGGACCCACCTTGATGCCGCAGTTAACCTTGCTAAAGCTGGTGCAGCCGATTATTTAGCCAAGCCTTGGAATGATGAACGCCTGCTAGCAAGCGTGCAAAATTTGTTGGAATTAGGTGAAGCTAATACCTTAATTAGACGCACCAGAAGCCGTGAAGGTGCCAGAAAACAGGCGCTTTCTCAGCAATATTTATTGGGCAATTACGTTTGGAAAGACGTTGCAACAGAACAGGTATTAACTGTCGCTTGCCAAGTGGCGCGTGCTGATGTGCCGGTGCTGATTACGGGACCAAACGGCGCGGGTAAGGAGGGCATAGCGGAAATTATTCGGGCAAATTCCAGCGTTAAGCAGGGTGCCTTTGTGGTGCTTAATTGCGGAGCGATTCCCACGGATTTAATTGAAGCTGAATTGTTCGGCGCGGATGCGGGTGCCTACACTGGTGCGGCCAAAGCGCGAGAAGGCAAGTTTGAAGCAGCTGATGGTGGTACATTATTTTTGGATGAAATCGGTAATCTGCCGCTATCAGGGCAAATGAAATTATTGCGGGTGCTTGAGACGGGTAAATTCACTAGGCTGGGCAGCAACGTCGAACGGCAGGTAAAGGTGCGTGTAATTAGTGCCACTAACGCTGATCTATCGCAAATGATTATAGCTGGCACGTTTCGTGAGGATCTATTTTACCGACTTAATGTGATTGAGCTTAAGCTACCGGCACTCGCGGCGCGAGCTGATGATATTTTGCCCCTAGCGCAACACTTTTTGCAGCACGGTAAGACGCTGAGTGCGGCTGCCGCAAACGTTCTGCAGCGCCATAGTTGGCCGGGTAATGTGCGCGAATTAAAAAACGTGATGCAACGCGCCTGCTTGCTTAGTAAAGGCCCCGAAATTAGTGCGCAAGATTTGGGTTTGCCGGAGATCGCAAACTCGTTACCGAGCAGCGAAGCCGAGCCTGATCGCGCTGCCATAGAGGCCGCGCTTGCCAGCGCGGGTGGTGTCGTGGCCCAAGCTGCAGCGGAGCTAAATTTAAGCAGGCAGGCGCTATACCGACGTATGGAGCGTCTAGGATTAAAACGCTAACGATCGCTAGTAGTATGCGTATGATTCGAGATGTAGTTGGCTGAGGTTAAATTATTGCACTGGCTTGTTTTGCACCTCTCACCCCTCACAGGGGAGATGGCTGTGGAGGATAGGAAAAAATAGGAATCCAAAAATGCAGCCGAAAAAAATAAAACCGAAACGCAGCCTATCGCTAACCACTCGTTTCTGTCTATTGACCGTAGCCCTGCTACTACTAGCCATTAGCAGCCAACTGGCTTTAAGTCACTTCTTTGATTTACCTGCTTGGCAGTGTGCGCTCATTACCGCTGCCATCATTCTGCCCATCGCAATCGTCAGTGTTCGCGCCCAGCTTGCACCCATTTTGCAGATGTTTAACGCACTCAATGGCACCGTAACTTCTTACAAAGACGCTGACTTCTCCTTCGGTTTGCACTGGCCGCGCAATGATGAAATTGGTGAGCTTGTCGCAGGCCATAATGCGCTCGGCGAAGTACTGCGCAGTCAGCGGCTTGATTTGGTGCAACGCGAATTGCTGCTCGATACCATGGTGCAGCACACGCCGGTAGCCATGCTGCTCATTTCTGAAAGCGGGGCGGTTTTTTATGCAAACTTAGCGGCGCGACAACTCCTGAATGAAGGGCACAAACTGGAGGGTTTTAGCTTAAAGCAGATACTAGCGAATGCCCATAGCGCCCTTATTGATGCGATGGATAAGCAGGGGGACGGCTTATTTACTTTGAACAAAAGTGGAGGTGACGAAGATGATGTGTATCATCTTGCGCGCCGCTTTTTTACCTTGAACGGGCGTCGCCACGAGTTGCTAATGCTGCGCCATTTAACGGTGGAATTACGCCGTGCCGAGGTGCAAACATGGAAAAAAGTGATTCGCGTCATCAGCCATGAACTCAATAATTCGCTGGCACCGGTAGCATCACTAGCGCATTCCGGCGTGCAACTCTTGCAGCGCGGCAAACCGGAGCGCTTGATTGAAATTTTAGAAGCTATTGCGGAGCGCACACGGCATTTGGAAGGGTTTATTCAAGGTTATGCGCGTTTTGCAAAGCTACCTAACCCAAGGCCAGAGTGGGTGCAGTGGCCGCGCTTTATTGAAAGGCTAAAGCTCAATGCTAGTTTTGAATGTATTCCACCCTTGCCCGAAAGTAAGGCTTATTTTGATGTGGCACAGTTTGAGCAAGCGTTAATCAACCTTCTTAAGAACGCCCATGAGTCAGGTTCTGCAGCCGATGCGGTGAGCCTGCGCGTAAGCGCTATGCGCATGAGCGAAGAGGCATTATTTGCTAATCCCCGCGCCAATTACGCCGTCCGTATTGAAGTACAAGACCGTGGCCCGGGCATGACCGAAACCGTACTCACTAATGCCCTCATGCCTTTCTATTCCACCAAACGTGCGGGCACGGGATTAGGCTTGGCTCTTGCTAGGGAAATTGTCGAGGCACATGGCGGGCAGATTAGTTTGCACAATCGTGAGGGCGGAGGGTTAACCGTTTCCTTAGTGTTGCCTATGCCTGCAGCGCCAGCGGCCGAATAAACGGTGCTAATAATCCTAGAAACGGGTGCGTCAGCGCAAACTGGCAAGTGATAGTAGCTGTAAGTCCTACACAAGAAAAGGAGTAGCAAGCCGTGCAGATGCTTAATTTTAATGTGGTCTTAGACGTTAAATTGGTAATTCTCGTAGAGAATGAATTTTCCGCAACTCAGGCTACTGATTCTGCATTTTGTCGCATTAAATCTGGTGTTGTCCACGCGATTTTGGTTCAATAGGTGAATATTGGCGGTTACGAAATTCTTCTTTGCGCAAAGCCTTCAGTGCCGTAACCAAGGTGTTCATCGCTAAAGAGGTAACGGTATTCACGCTAGCTCGATAATTGAAAAGGTAAAGAAAGATCATGCGTAAAAAATTACAACAGTTTTTTTCCCTTACCGTGTTTGTCGTTGGCGCTGGTCTGACCATGGGTGTGCTGGCGATTGCACCAGTTGGCGAACCAGAACGCTTACTGCAAAGCCCCGCCCAGGCACTAGCGCTTAGTTCTGCTGCATCGCCAACGATAAGAGCCGCCCCTGAGTTTTCGAATACATTGCGCACTAATTTGACCGCTATTGCCCAAGGCGGTGCCTTGCCAGAAGCAGATATTCATGATGATGATATTGGTCCCGTCGAGCGCGAGCGTATTTGGGCTGAAATCAAACGCAATATCGCGAAGTTTAAACTGGCTGATAATGCTAAGTCGCAAACATTCCCATCAACGCACCCGAATGTGCTGGCCGATGGTTTTAGCTGGCCAATACGTAATGCTAAGGGGAACGCTGACGCAAGTTATTGGGTGATTTCAAATTACGTCGATCAGAACCGCGCAAGCTCTGCCATTCAAGATTTTCAATGCCAGCAACGCACCTATGAAGGTCATAAAGGCACCGATATTGCCTTAGGCTGGGATGCATGGAATCTGATGGCAACCGAGCAAATACAGGTGATTGCAGCGGCGGCTGGGGTGATAACCTACCGCACTGACGGCAACTTTGATCGTAACTGTAAAAACAATAACAAGCTGTGGAATGCTATCTATTTGCGGCATGACGATGGTTCGATTACGTGGTACGGGCATTTGAAAACCGGCACGCTTACCACTAAGCAAATCGGTGATCGTGTTGAGCGCGGCGAATTCTTAGGGGCGATGGGTAGTTCTGGAAACTCAAGTGGTCCGCATTTGCATTTTGAAGTTTATGATCCGCAAGGTTTGTTAGTTGATCCTTGGGCGGGGCAGTGCAATACAATAAATGGCGCGAATGCCGTTTCGGCCTGGAAGGATCAAAAGCCCTATGTTGATTCTCAATTGAACCGCCTTTACACCACGAGTTTGCCCCCGGTATTTTCTACCTGTGGCAGTGACGGCACATTAACTGATCCTGGCCGCATGAATGAGAAGCGCGATTTTAAACCGGGTGACAATATTATTGTAATGGGCGTTTATCGCGATCAACTGGCAACGCAAATTACCAACTATAAGGTAACGCGGCCAGATGGTTCTGTGTGGCAGCAATGGTCGCATTCACCCTCACAAAGTAATTCGCAAGCAAGCTATGTGTCGTCCTACTGGTTTTGGAATTATTTTTTGGAAGCGAATGCACCGAGCGGTACGTGGATGGTAGAGGCGGTATTTAACGGTAAAACTGTGACCACTTCATTTACCGTTTCTGCCGGCGGCGAAGGTGTAGCAAACTATTCATCGTTATGGTGGAATGCGGCGGAGTCTGGCTGGGGTGTGAATATTACGCATCAGGCCGATATTTTATTCGCGGCATGGTTTACTTACGATGCCGATAATAGCGGCCTCTGGTTGGTGATGCCGAGCGCGGCGCGGCTGGTTGATGGTAGCTTTAAGGGGGAAATTTATCGCACTACCGGTGTGCCGCTGGCGCAAATAAATGGTGCAGAATCATCCACGTCGGTGAAGGCAGTAGGTAGTGGTGTATTTAAGTTCACATCCGCCGCACAAGGTGTGTTCACTTATACGGTAGACACCGGCGCAGGTGCAGTGACGCAAAGCAAAGCGATAAGCCGCCAAGTGTTTGCGGCATTACCAAGTTGCCGATTCACCACTGGCAGTAGAAAGTCGTTTACTAATTATCAAGATTTATGGTGGAACCCTAAGGAATCAGGTTGGGGCATTAGCTTGGCGCACCAAGCCGATACGATTTTTGCTGCATGGTTTACCTATCGCGCCGATGGTAAAGGCCAGTGGTTGGTAGGTTCAGGAATTACTAAAACCCCTTTGGGTAATTACACAGGGCGTTTGTATCGCACCACTGGCATGCCCTTTAGTGCCATCAATGGCAGCGCGGCTAGTATGGGTGTTGCCGACGTGGGGGAAATTACCTTTAGCTTCAGTGATGGTGAAAATGCACAAATGCGTTACACCGTAGACGGCGTAAGCCAGAGCAAATTAATCACTCGCCAGAATTTTGCGAGCTTGGTATCGGTGTGCCAGTAAGGGTGTTTGCGCCGCTGATAGGATATTAGCCGTTCAAGTATTTGCTAATGCCCCTCTTAGCAATGCGGCGTCAGCCTGATCTTTTGGTCGTTGGCTATTCTGCTTAGTAGCTAGTAGCCCCGCCAAACTCAGCACTGGAATAGTTTCACCGTCAATCACTAGGCTTATGGCCTGTTGCGACAAAGTACTAAAGGGTATCCCGCCCACGCTTGGCATTACGTCGATTGTAAAAATATCATTGATGCGTAATGCATGTAAGTGATCACCTTCAAAAGGGTCAGCCTCACCAATTAATTCGGAGCTTACGCCATCGGGTAGTTCAGATAGTGCCGCGACCCACCGCATATTATTTTCGGTATTTGCCGCCACAGCAATATCAACATCTGTCGTCATACGAACGAGGCCATGCGCTGCTAGGGCATAACCGCCCACAAGAACGTAATCTACGCCGTGGCGATTAAGTCGGTGCACCAAATCAATAACGTCTTCCCAAAGTGCAGGACGCGTATGGTTGGAATCGGTCATGTGTTCACTTTATCGGTGTCAACTATGCGTGGCATACCCGCTTTTATGGCGTCGATTTGCCAGCGTTCCCAATCTGCATTGGCTTCCTGCATATTGCGGTATCTGAATAGCCCTTTGGGCACCCCTGTCAGGGCAGGTGCCATCGCTCTTACCCATGCGCGCTCCTGTGCGCTTGGTGCACGTAATTCGCCTAATTCAGAAGTCTTTCTGTGACCAATAATTCTCGAAAATTCACTCATGGATTAGTCCTTACATCGCGGCAAAAGCATTGTGGCAAAGTTGATTAGATCTAAATTGCAGCCAATATGAAAAGTAGCACTAAGTTAGCATCATTTTAGCTGTCGCGACGCGCTATTGGAAACTTATTAGGAAACTCATTGTGATTCTATGGCGCTAACCGTGCGGCAAATAGTAAAATAGAAAGATTCCTCGAAGCCTCCGCTTACCGATTTACAATACATGCTTCGACGTTAACTTTAAATGCAAACGCCCATGTCCTCAACTAAGTTCCCTGCTAGCCATTCCGCGCCAGTGTCAGCTGACTCAGGCCCGACTGCTCCTCGTGATGCTCCCCACGACGCTATGCGTCTCAATAAACATGTGGCGGCGATGGTGCCGTGTTCGCGACGCGATGCCGAGTTATATATTGAAGGGGGTTGGGTGACTGTAGACGGCGAGATTATGCGCGAGCCTGAATTTGCCGTACAGGCGCACCAAGTAGCGCTGCGTGAAGGGGCCAAGGCTGAAGCCGCAGTACCGATGACGTTTTTACTGCACCAATTTCCTAATAAAGCCGATACCGCCCCGCATATTGCGGTAGATAATCGGGCAGCGGACGATCAATCGGACATCCATCCGCGCCGCGCCCATTTTTATAAATTAGCACCGAGCTTACCCCTAGAGCCACACGCTAGCGGCCTCTTGGTATTCACACAAGATATGCGTATTGCCCGCAAATTAACCGAAGATGCCGCTACCATTGAGCAAGAATATATTGTGGAAGTTAAAGGGACTTTAGATGCGCGAGGACTGCGCGAATTAAACGCTGGTTATAAGCACAACAATAAACTGCTGCCCTTTGCTAAAGTGAGCTGGCAAAACGAGACAAAACTACGTTTCGCGCTGAAGGGCATAGTAGCGGGGCAGTTAGCGTATATGTGCGATAGCGTGGGCTTGGAGGTGATTTCAATGAAACGCCTTCGTATTGGCCGTATTTCAATGGGAAAATTGCCGCTAGGGCAGTGGCGCTATTTACCCATTGATGAGAAGTTTTAAGCGCTATTTCCAAATCGTAGCCGACCGCATTACCGGATATAAATTAAAGCGCTCATCCCACGAAGAATGTCGGCGAGCAAAAAATTCTAGGCGTGCTTGCGGGCTTTTGGCGAAGGCGTCGTTCGTTGTTACCTTGTGCATGAACTCAATGAATAGCGCAGGGTCAGCCGCGAGTTGCTCGCGGGCAGTTTCTTCGGCCACATAGGCTTCCATATATTCTTTTTGCTCAAAAGCGGTATTAAAGCTGCCCCACGCCACTAAGGCATCGGGTGCTGCTGGCTCGAATAGCGACATCACAAGCGTCGATTTTGCCTGTGCAATCGGTACAAATAAGCCACCCGCCTGCACCGTGCGGGTCTCCGTCTTCCACACGCCTTGCAGGTTGATGCGCTGATGACCTTCGTTAGATTTCACTTCTAAATTTGCCGCCTCAGCGCGATAAGTTTCTAGTGGCGCATTAATGGTGGTGACTGAAATTTTCTGAAATTGAATGCCATGTTGCTTTAATTTTTCACCTACCCAATCAGCACGGGCTGCTGCCACGATATAACCGCCTTTTGGGGCGACCACAATGAGCTTAGGCTGCACATCATCACGCACCGATAGCTTCCAAATTTGTGGTTTTTTATCGTCGTAGCGCGTCATCATCGCGCCCGATATATCAGACATTGTGCGCGTATATTCATAGCCTTTAAAATCGATCATGCGTGATTTATCGCTGGCTGCATAGCTTAGTGCAACTGGCTTGCCGCCTACTGCTAGCGCCTGTGCATCGGCATTCTTCGCGGCTTGTAGCCATTGTTGCCCATTATTGGCAATCGCTTTTAATACCGCTTTGACGGTAACATGGGTGCTCCGCACCCGGGCCGCGTAATTTTTCCAAGAGTGGGTTTCAACTAACATGCCCATCCGATTTCGGGTGTGGAAATAGCCAGTAGAAAATCGCGGTGTGGAAACGCCATCAACAAAGCCAGATTGTGGATCATCATCCACACTAAAGGAGGGATAGAACGGCAAGGGTAGCGAACCGGCCGCTGCTAAATCGGCTATTACCCCATCGCGCAGGGCGCGGCCAGCGGTACGCATACCGGGCTCACCGGCATGCACGGGTTCCACCATGATGGCGATATCGTACTCAAATTTTGCGCCATCAGTGACGTGCAAATCAATGGTGGCGATTGGGTCCCATTGATTAACCAAACGCGGCATCGCCTGCATTTCAGGTGAATCAGCCTTAGCGTAATCACGATTTAAATTATAGTTTTGCCCAGTAGTGCGCCAACCCATTTCGGTGGGGCCAATTTGATTGGGACGGTTCCATTTGCCAAAGCGCTCATGCCCATCAATATTGAACACAGGTACAAAAATGAGCACTTGCTTTTTAAGGGCTGCAGCGGCTGATTTATCGTCTAGCGCTTCGCGTAGCGCGAGAAAACCAGCGTCCTTGCCATCGATTTCACCAGCATGAATTCCGCCCTGCACCAATACCACGGGAACGCCTTTTTTCTTCGCATCTTCAGCCGTTTTAACTGATGTTTTTGTGGCTATCAGTGCCAGCATCGGTCGGCCTTCCGGCGTGCGCCCAAAGTTTATACAGCGCACATCAGCAGGGTAAGCCTTTTGGTAAGCTGCGCAAAGGGCAATCACTTCATCATAACGGCCAGTGTCTTTAAAGCCGCTGCGCTCGGCGATGGTGCTCAGCGCGTTGTTGCTTATTGAAGATGCGGCGATTGCATCGAAAGTGGTAGCGGTTAATACAGTGAACGCGAGGGTTGATAAAAGTGGGCGTAGCATGAGCGAACTCCAAGGTAGGCAGTGGTGAGGCGTTGAAGGAAAAAGCGCAAAATGCGGTGTAAGCTTACGATATTAGGTGTGTAAATTTGATATATAAAGCTGATGCAATAAGTGGTTGCGACGATACCCGTAAAATTGTAGAGAGGAAAATACCATGAAAACTAAACTAATTTTCTTCAGCCTCTGCTTTGTTGTGCTGTCGGGTTGTGCATCAAACCCGCCAATTACGTCGGAGGAAAGAAAAACACTATTCGCCGATCATCTTTTTACCCCCTTGGCGGAACCGGTAAATGCGTCTAAGGTGTTTGAAATTAGCCCGGCGATGCGCAAGTATTTAAAGGTCGATATCGCCAAACAATTGCGCGACTACGGCGCACAACAAGGCTTGTTTAATGCGCTTTATGCTACCGAACAGTTAAAGCTTGAATACGACACCGGCAGTACTCGCACTGCAGCGGATGCATTTGCGATGCGTTCCGGCAATTGTTTATCGCTAGCGATTATGACCGCAGCGCTAGCGCGTGAACTTAATTTAGCCGCACATTTCCAAGGCGTGTTTGTTGAGGAGCATTGGAGCCGTAGCGGTGATTTGCATTTTTCTAGTGGGCACATTAATGTGACGATTGGCCCTAAGCCTGCTGGCATAAATGTGCTCACCATAAAATCGCAGCAACATGTAATCGATTTTATTCGCCCCGATCCGAATAAACGCCAACACACTTGGGACTTGCGTGAAGAAACGGTGATTGCTATGTTTTTGAACAACCGCGCAGCAGAAACCTTGGTTCATGGTGACGTCAACGGTGCCTATTGGTGGGCGCGCGCAGCGATAGAGTCTGATCCTAAGTACCTCGTAGCCTACAACACCCTAGGGGTTATTTATCGTCGTGCCGGCCATGCCGCGCATGCGG
>JANMDR010000287.1:0-43563 GCA_031376425.1 Betaproteobacteria bacterium | reverse complement strand
GCGACGCAATTCGCCCTACCCAAGCTATGACCATAAAAAGCGTAAAACGACTGAGCCTGATTGCACGGTTGCATTACTAAAACCGGCACCACTAAACCCGAAGCATAAATTCGCTAAATTTAACTAAACGAACAGTATTGAGCCTAGCCATGCAAAAAAACCAATAAGCGCTGTTACCCCCACCCAGCAGAATACCACCACCCCTGTGGATACGGCTTCTACCGTTGCGGCATCGGCGGTCACACCTGCCGCTGCGCTTACATCTGTACTATTGCCCCCCACAGCGCTGCCAATGCCGGCTAAAAGCTGTGTAATACCTAAGCCTAGGCCAAAACCCCAAGTACTGCCCGCAAAGGTCGCAATAGCGTTGATAGCGGAGAGCGCAGCGATCCAATAAAACCAGTTGGCGCTGCCATTAATGATGTCGCGATAGTCGTCCATTTTAGGGTTGTATTCGCGTTTTGCAGCGGGCACGCTGGCTTGCGTTTTTGGCGGTGCATAGTGGGTTGATTTTGCAGTGCGCTCGGCTTTATTGTTGGCAATATTATTGGCGTCAAAATTGGCATCAAACGCGGCATGAGGCGCGCTTGCTGTCGGATTAAAATTGTTTACGGGTTCGGAGAAATCAGAAAATGGATTTGCGGCTTTAGCTTCAGCTGCCGCACGCTGCGCCGCCGCTTCAGCAATACCCGCGCTGGTTTGGCTCGCTGCGGCGTCATAGGTATAAATTGGCCGTACCGAAAGCTTTTTTAGTGTTGCAGTATCGGGTGTCCAGCGACTGCGGGGCTTGGTATTAAAGGCGTCCAAGGCTTGCACAATTTGCCAGCCGCTTAGCGCACCAGTACGTTTAGTGGCTTGGACGCGGGTATCGCGCTGCATTGCAACGTATCGAGGAACGGTCAGCCCCTGACAGCGATCTACCTGAGTACGGTCTTCGATAAATTTTACGAGCTTTTCATGCTGAAATAGCAACTCACCTAGCGCCATGTTCGGGTAAGTGGTACTCACCGCATTGTCACCGCGCATCAGATAATGCGCAGCTGTGGCAGTATGATTTGTAGAGGTGATGGGAATGGTACCTTTGACGTTGGAATAAATTGAAAAATGCATACCTTCAATTGCAGCAACTTCGCGAGCTTGCACCGCAGGAATATTGTCGCGTGCCACAACGTACTGCGCTTCAACCAAAACGGTTCCGGTGGGGTCAAGATAGATACCGGCCAAACATTGGGCATAGCGCCGTTGCGGTGCGGGGATGGTGTAGTCGCCCAAATGGCTATAGCCCATTGCATTGAGCTGCAATCCAGCGGCACGTACTTCGGTGAAGTTGAATTCGGAGCGTTCTGAAGGCTGAATTTTTAATAAATCATACGGTTGCGCTAAGGCTTTCTTAACCGCCGCTTTGATTTTGAACAGAATTGCAATGGCGCTAAAGGCGCCAATGCCTAAAGCCAGCCACAGCAGCCACACCATATTGCTTAACTCGAAAGGGCCCGAAGCAAAGATCAAATTTAAGGTGAGGCTGATAACCAAGCAAATGAGTGCGTTGAGGGCAAAACTTTTAATTATTGTTGCCTTCATATTCTGTTGCATGTGCAGCCTTCTGAGTTTTTAGAATTGAGTTTGATATTGGGGCGTTAGCGTATTGTGGTATTGGCCGAACTTCTGAGCATCCTTAGCGCCGAGTTCGTATGCTAAACGAAAAACAGAATTACAAACCATTGGCGACGTTGTTTTACCGTTGGCGACACAAAATGTCGCTTTGTCGCATTGCTTAACCCATTAGCAACCGGCTTTGGCATATTGGGCACATGCAACGCGATGTACCGAATAGGTCTGAAGCCAACCAAACCCAAATTTATTACTAGGAGATCACCATGAATGCAACTAAATTTCAAAAATCAGCATTTGCAGCCGCACTTGCTTTATCCGTATTTTCACCATTGAGCCATGCCGCTGAACTCACTATTGAGGTAAATAATATCACCGAGTTAAAAGGCTCAGTCATGGTGGCACTTTATGTTAACGGCGAAACTTGGTTAGGTAAGCCAGCGCAAGGCAACGGTGCTCCTGCCAACGCTGAAAAAGTGATCGTAAAATTTGCTGATGTTCCCGCCGGCACCTACGCTGCCGCCGTCTACCAAGATGTTAATGGCAACGGTAAAATGGATAGCAACGTGATGGGTATTCCTACCGAGCCTTTTGGTTTTAGCAATAACGCAGCCGGTCGTTTTGGCCCGCCCAAGTTTGATGCGGCTAAGTTTTTAATGGCAGATACCGCAACTGCCATTAAACTTGATTTGAACTAAGTTTGAACTTAGCTAACTGTCTTAGCCATCAAAATTATGGAGTCCACCATGAACCGTCGCCACTTTCTATCCAGCAGTATCGCGCTTGCCGCAGGCAGTAGCTTAATTCCAGCTTGGGCGCAAGCTGTAGACCCTTATTATGTAGGCTTTCGCGAAGGGCTCAAGAAGCTGCCTGCATTAGGCGCATTTGCTAACGTTTCTAGCGATGTTGCCTGTTCGGCAGCACGGATAGAAGGCAAAATACCTGCGGCGCTGCGGGGGGTGTTATATCGCAATGGCCCTGCGCAGTTTGAGCGTGGCGGAGTGCGTCATCACCACTGGTTTGAAGGCGATGGTATGGTGCAGGCCTACCGGTTTACCGATGAAGGCGTGAATCACACCGGTAAATTCGTGCGCACTAAAAAATTTAAGGCCGAAGAAAAAGCCGGGCGCTTAGGTTACAGCGTATTCGGTGGCAGGGTTGAGAACCCCCTGCCTGTCACCGGCCCTGACTCCATGAACGCAGCAAATACGAGCGTTATCGCCATTAATAACGCGGTGTATGCGCTATGGGAGGGCGGTTCCGCCTACGAGGTTGATCCCGTTACGCTTAACACCAAAGGCCCAAAAGTCTGGGCACCGGATTGGGCTGGTATGCCATTTAGCGCCCATCCAAAAGTTACGCCAGATGGCAACGTCTGGAATATTGGTGGCGGCTGGAATGGCGACGTGGCCGTGTATCACATCAATCCACAGGGCGAATTGGTAAACGCCACGCTCGTAAAAGTGCCGCCTACAGCTATGTTGCATGATTTTTTAATCACTGAAAATTTTGTAGTGCTAGTGCTCAGTTCTGCATCATTCGATAGCAAAGCTATGGCTAATGGCGAAGGTATGGCAGCGGCGATGAAGGTTGATTTAGTGACGCCGATGCGGGTGATCACCTTAGCTAAAAATAATTTGAGTGACCGTAAAGAATATGATTTGCCTAATGGCTTTGTGTTTCATTTTGGTAATGCCTTCGAAACCCGCACCGGCCAAATTATGTTTGATTACGTGCGCTTTGATTCAGCGTCAATTATGGCAGACAATATGAAGGCCATAATGAAAGGTGATACTACTACAGACTTTAGACAAGGCAGCCGTTCACAGGCAATGCTAGTTACTCTTGACCCTAAAACCGGTAAAGCTAGTCAAACCGCAGTGTTCAACCGCATGGTCGAAATGCCCAATGTAGACCCAAGGGTGGTTGGCAAACGTCACCAATACGTCTTCCACACTAGTGCCAAGGAAACTGAGTTAAGCGACCGCGCTATAGGTTTTGCAGGCATTTCCCGTGTTGATATTCATTCAGGTCGTACCGACGCTTATGACTATGGCACTGATTATGTCGTAGAAGAACATATCCTTGTACCTAAACCTCGCAGCACACGTGAAGGTGAAGGTTGGTTGGTCGGCGCGGCGTATAACGCTAAAACGCAAATGACGGAATTGGCGATCTTTGAAGCGCTAGCTTTGGCAGCAGGTCCAGTGGCAAAAGTGTTCTTACCTTATGGTTTGCCTATTGGATTTCATGGGCATTTTTATGCTTAATTAATCAAGCATAGCTAATTAAGAGCGAGTACATCAATTTGCCCATTAGCCGCAACCCGTAATGCCTGCCCACTCTCATGCCAATCGCTCAGTACCCAGCGTGTGCAGCTTTGGTCATCAACAACTAGGCTGTGCCGCGCGGGTCGGTGCGTATGGCCATGTATTAGGGTTGCTACTTGGTGGGTACGGAAAGCTTCAAGTAGGGCATTAGCATTCACATCCATAATGTCGGCAGTTTTGCTGGCTTTGGCATCACTACTTTGTTGGCGGGCATTTTGCGCTAGGGCGTAGCGGGCGGTGAGTGGTTGGGCTAATACCTGATTTTGCCATACTGGGTCACGTACCATTTTGCGTACTTGCTGGTAGTCAGTGTCGTCGGTACAAAGCGTATCGCCATGCATTAGCAATACCGCGTTGCCGTATAGATTAATGACGGTTGGGTCTTGCAAAATTGTCAGACCAGCGGCTTGGGCGAACTGCTGCTGAATTAGAAAATCACGGTTACCGGCCATAAAATAAATTTTGGTACCGGCATTAGCCACTGCCAGAAGCGCATGGGCTACTTGCTGATTGATGGCAGGTGTTGCTTCATTCAAGCAATCATCACCCACCCAGTATTCAAACAAATCACCAAGGATATAGAGCGCTTCGGCACGCGGCGCGATGGTATCGCAAAAGCGAAAAAAAACCGCGTTAGTGACAGCGTCACTCGCGCGGTCTTCGCTTAAATGCAGGTCAGAAATGAACAGTGTGTGTTGCATACTGACCTTTATTTACTGCTTAATTAACCGAGGCATTCAGCTTTTTCGATAACTACATCAGTAACTGGTACATCGGTTGAGAAGATGCCACGGCCACCTGTTTTTACGTCGCGAATTTTATCAACAACTTCTTTGCCTTCAACAACTTTACCAAATACCGCATAGCCGTAGTTTGACGTGCCCGCATGGTTTAGGGAATCGTTATCCCGTACGTTGATAAAGAATTGCGATGTACCCGAATCAACCACACCGGTACGCGCCATGGCGATAGTGTAGGTATCATTTTTCAAGCCATTGGTCGCTTCATTCTTGATCGGAGGCATAGTCGGCTTTTGGTTTAGATCTTTGGTAAAGCCGCCACCTTGAATCATGAAGGAGCCAATGACGCGATGGAAAATGGTGCCAGCGTAATGGCCGCTTTCTACATATTTAACGAAGTTAGCCGTAGAGATTGGCGCTTTTTCGTTGTCAAGTTGTAGAGTGATGGCACCCATAGTTGTTGTTAGTTTAACTTTCACAGCGGTAGTTCCTTTATCGTTAAGTTTTGGGCATGCGGCGGTTTTAGCGGCAGCGGGTGCGGCTGCTTTTTTTGCGGGCGTTTCGACTTTTTCTGCGAAGGCTGCACCGCTGAAACTTGCTGCAGTGAAAAGTAGCGCTGCTGAAATAGCGTTAAAACGAGGCATTTGTAGGGTGTTCATTGGTGATTAATTCCTGTAGAAATGAAGTATTGCAATGAAAATAGGCGAAGCGATTTAGCTGAAATCCCTAGTTGAAATCACGATCCGCCGCGCATTTTACCAGTGTCATGCTGTTATTGGTAAAGTTGTTTTTAATCAGTAGCTTGGGCTTCGGAAAGGATTCTCCAATTGCCATTTTCGAATACCCAATACTGTCGCTTGCGCATTTTGCTGCTGTTGTTGCTGCTGCGATAGTCTTGGTCAAACGTTACCATCATCATCTGCGTTGACACGGGTTCGATTGCCGGTAATCGCCCAGCGCTTGCCACTTGGGTTTTTATTTCTGCCTGAGGATAGGCATAAATAGATAAATTGCTTAATTCAAGTTTTACGAAGGTTTTTAGCGCGTTCACATTGCGTTTGTGGGAAACCCAAGCGGCATAGTCTTTGCCGTCCGCATTAAAGTTGGGCGAGTAATGGGCTAAGTACTTTTCAATTTGTAAGCTTTCCCAATCTTGTTTCCATTTATCGAAAGTGGCGATAAAGTCTTGGCGGTTTGCCTGCCACTGCGCTGGCGGTAACCAATCTAGCTGCGGCGCGATGACGACAGGAGTCGAGCCGATTTCGATAAATCGGCTAATTTTTGCGAAGTCATCATTGGTTAGCACCACACAGCCATCCGATGATTTCGGGGCGCGATTATAGGTGTTTGACGGCGTACCATGAATCCAAATGCCTGAACCGCTGCGCCCAGTGCGCTTATCCCATTCGTTGGGAAAGTTGATTGGGAATGCACCAGGGCCGTATAAATCTGTGAGTTTTTCCCGCGCTATGCTCGATACAATATTGTAGACGCCAAGGGGCGTCCGTTGATCACCTTCACGGGATTTATCGATACCTTTTTTTCCGACGGAGACATAAAAATCAGCAACATATTGCGGTACACCTGCTTCATTTTTAAATACATAAAGTCTTGATTTTTCGCCATCCATGAGTAGCACATGCTCTTGTTGCGGTGCCATTTGCAGGAGTTGCGCGGGTAAAAATTGCCGCGACTGGGCATTGTATAAACGCTCAATGCGCACCCGCGCTTCATCACGCAGACCCTCTAGGGATTCGGCATTGGCAGCGTTTGGATTGTTGGGACTGGTACTGAAACTAGCTTCGAATGAAATTGGCTTTCCGGCTTTTGCCATCAACAAATCGCCACGCAATAAATGCCCAAGGCGAAAGTTTGGGGTTTTGGCTAAGGTCGCGTCCAGCTCGGAGATGGCCTGTTTTATGCCACCTTGAGCCCATGCATCGAGAGTGCGAGCGAGTGCTGCTTCTATAGGATTATCGAAAGGTGGCGTTTGAGTGGTGCTGGCTGAAACGTTGCTGGTCAGCACGGTGCTGGGTGCTACGGCA
This sequence comes from Betaproteobacteria bacterium, assembly GCA_031376425.1. Lineage (GTDB taxonomy): Bacteria > Pseudomonadota > Gammaproteobacteria > Burkholderiales > Usitatibacteraceae > JANMDR01. Next base: position 36,837 of record JANMDR010000287.1, on the reverse strand, counting down.
CTCATGCTCATGCGGGTTGTTTGCGCGTATGCATGCAACGGGATTAACGCGGCCAGTGTGAGTGCCGCGCATCTAGGTAAAAAGTAGTTACGCGAATTTAGCAACGCTGAAAAGTACCTTGGATAAATATGCGTTAGAAGAAAGCGTTCCAGAAAAACTATTTGCCTGATTTTTCCGAACGGATCAACCACTGCGAGCCGACTTTCGCCAGTTTCAGTGTTTTAGCAGCATTATTTTTTACACTGCCAGATTTGTAATCTTGTCGGAACTGCGCCGTAGCCTCATTGCCGCTAATGGTAATTTTCAGATCGCTAATACTGACTGCAATTTTGCGTGGTGCGGCGATACGATCGGCACGTGTCTGCGCCCACACTTCGCGTGTTTCGCCACTAGTAGGTAAAAAATCGGGCGCATAAAAGTTTAGATAGGCTGCCACATCGTTATTGCCCCAAGCGGATACCCAAGCGTTTACAGCAGCGCTTACCTCTGCGGATGAACCAGCAGCGGTTGGTGGTGCAGTAGTGGCGGTGGTGGCTACTGTTGCTGTAGTGGGTGCCGTGGCAACAGCAGGTGTGGTGGTTGCCAGAAGCTTAGCGGCAGTTGCTGTTGCTACTTGTATGCCTTTTGTTGCGGCGGCGGGGAACAAATCCTTAATGACGGCTAATTTTGATTTGGCTGCTACGTTAGACTTATCCAGTTGGAATGCCTTATCGTAGGCACGGCGCGCCATTTGGGCGTATACATCCCCTAAATTTTCATGAGCTGTGCCATAGCTTGGATGCGTGTGAATGGCGAGTTCGAGAGCCGCCTTGGCTTTATCATAATTGCCAATACCGGCGTAGAGTACCGCTAAGTTATTGTAAGGCTCGGGTAGCTCTGGAAAGTCTTCGGTAATGCCGGTAAAAACGGCAATCGCGTCATTCTTTTTATCTTGTTCAGTAAATACCAAACCTTTCACGAAACGCGCCTGCGCGTCTTTAGGCTGGACTGCCAGTATCGCGTTGGCTTTAGCGAGTGCTGCATCTAACTTACCAGCTTGATAGAGTTTGCTGGCCTCTTTGCCATCCTCAACAATGCCAGCGACTGCCGGGCCGGAAGCCTGTGCGCAAGCGATTGCAACCGTAGCGGCAATCCTCGCGAGGGATTGTGCAAATAAACTACGCTTTGCTGGGTGCATACGGGGGGCTGATGAGGTAAAAATAATCATTCTGATATAATCCAATATAAAATCAAAGTGCAGTTTATTTTTCTGTCTAAAATAAGCGCAACATCTAGAAGCAACTCTTTTAAAGAATACAGCCGTGTATTTTAGCAAAATTAGCCACTATAAAGAACAATCCTCATATCAGCATGCCTTAACGCGTACTTTAACGCCTGCTTTAATACTGGGTATTTGCGACTTAAATTGTGCGCGTGGTCGATGTTGTCGGCCTTATTGCTGCTAAATCGCCAATCAAAAGCGAGTAAACGGTTAGTTAGCTGCTGTTTGCTGCCGTAACGCCGTTACCAGCAGCGATTTACCGCAGCGAAGCGAGTCATTACCCCCCTTGGTTTACCCTTTAAACGGTACTTAATGTGCTGCTAAAGCGCTTGGGTTGATTGGCTGGCATTGTCAGGTAATGATCAAATTGCGAACTTTTGTAACCGCCCGTAGTTTTAGCGCTGGTTTATCACTTACGGCAGACGTAAGCAATTTTTCGCACTACCGTTTAACGATAAACGTAAAGAATTCAATTAGGAAAACCCCATGCAAACTATTTTTAATACCCTGAGCCGCAAAATCGAGCCTTTTAAAACCCTAGAACCTAACAAGGTTAAAATGTACTCTTGCGGGGCAACGGTTTACGACTACATTCACATAGGTAATGCCCGCACTTTTACTACGTTTGACATGGTTTATCGTTGGCTGCTAGCCAGCGGTTATGCTGTAGAGTATGCCCGCAATATTACCGATATTGACGACAAAATTATTGAGCGTGCCCGTGAAAACGGCGAACCGTTTAATGTGCTGGCAGAGCGCATGGCCACCGCGATGCAAATTGATTGCGCGCGCCTAAAGATGCTGCCGCCCTCCAAAGAGCCGCTTGCTACTGCGCATATTGACGGCATGCTAGAAATTATTGCTATGCTAGAGCAAAAGGGTTTGGCTTATCGTGCGGCAAATGGCGATGTGTACTACGCAGTGCGTGGCTTTGAAAGCTATGGCAAGTTGAGCAAAAAATCACTTGATGACTTGCAAGCGGGTGAACGCGTTGCCATCGATACCAATAAGCGTGATCCGTTTGATTTTGTGCTCTGGAAGGCTGCCAAACCTAATGAGCCGCAGTGGCCGAGTATTTTCGGCGGAGGGCGCCCTGGTTGGCATATTGAATGCTCCGCAATGTGCCGCTCGCTTTTCGGCCCGCAACTGGATATTCATGGCGGTGGTTGGGATTTGCAATTTCCGCACCATGAAAATGAAATTGCGCAAAGCGAAGGGGCGTTGGGTTTGACGGCGGAGCAACCCTTCGTGGGCACGTGGATGCACGCCGCATTCTTAAATATGGATGCCGAGAAAATGAGCAAATCGCTCGGTAATTTTTTTACCCTGCGGGAAGTGCTCAATAAACTTGATGCAGTGCAAAGCGGCGAAACAGTGCGCTACTTTTTGCTGCGCGGCCACTACCGTTCCGAAATTAACTACACCTGGGAAATCCTCGAAGATGCCCGCCAATCTTTGATGGGCTTCTATATTGCGCTTAATGAAGTGACCGCAACAAGTACCGATAAGATTGACTGGACTAATCCCTATGCGCAACGGTTTCAAGCGGCAATGCACGCGGATTTTGATACGCCAGCGGCTTTTGCGGTGCTGCATGAAATGCGTAGAGAGCTTAACCGTACTAAGTCACCCGAACTCGCTGGCATGCTAAAAGCATTGGGTGGCACTCTCGGTTTTTTCCAAGATAATCCTGCTGAATTTGCACGTGGGGCGGCGGCATCTGGTTTGGGTGAAGCTGAAATTGATCGCCTCATTGCTGAACGCGCGGCAGCCAAATTGGCGAAAGATTTTGCGCGAAGCGATGCGATTAGAAAAGAGCTAGATGCCGCCGGTGTGATTTTGGAAGATAAATCCGGCGGCGTTACCTTGTGGCGGAAGAAGTAGTTTTTTCGTATTACCTGAAGGTGCTTAAGGTAAGAAGCTCAAGAATAGAGCACCTTCAGGAATTTGATGTATTGATGTTAGCGCCCAAAAATACCCTTTAGTAAATCTACCGGCGTGGGCAATGCCGGTTTTTCCTCACGTTTTTTAGAACCTGAGTCGCCGGTACTTTCCATGCCCAGCAGGGTCATGAATGTTGATTTATTGCGTGTTTTCACGCGCCATTGCAACGGTTCTTGCACTTTAGCGCCAGCAATTCGTGGGGGATAGCTAAAAAATGCTTCATTGCCGTAGGCCACAGCCCTTACAAAGCCACCTGCGCCACCACCGCCAGAATTTTCGCCAAATATGCCTTTTGGTACGGTGCAACTTGTGGTGCTGGCGCTCAATACGGCGCGCTCACTAATCCATTTATCGATGCTGCCATTGCTCTGATAGTCGGGCAGCGCAAAACCTAGTTCTGGTACCTGAGATGATGTCCAGATAATCATATTGGCCTCATCTTTCCCACCACCGCCACCTAAGCCGAGCGCACTAATGAAATAACCGCGTGCACCGCTGACACTTTGCCAGCTTAATTCCGTCGCGCCATTATTGGGGCGTTTACTGATATTAAACGGCGGCATAAACTCTTGGTTAGCGCCCAAAGTGAGTTTGAAACTATCGGGTAAACCGCTCCCGCTAAAACTGTGTTCGCCGAGCATTGACGCGCCTTCCGGTACCTTTCTATCGTCGGTATTGTTTGGCCACGAAGGGTGCCCCGCTTCGCTACGCGCACCCATGGTTGTGCTGTTGCGAATAGCGCCGAAAAAACGTTCTAAATCGGCAAGCGTGGCATTAGCAGCATCCAATACCCGTGGTTGACCTGCGCGTATGGTGTCGCCACATCCCCAATAAAGGCTAATTTTACCTTTGGGGCGTTCGAATTTAGGCGGTACGGCTTCACCCTCGCGCGTGGGTGGGTCGTATTTTTCTGGCGGTGGCACGTTGAGTAAAAGTGGTTTGTTCAAATTCATACCGGCAGGCACAGTCAGTGTCGCTTCGCTTAAACTCGGGTTACCGCGTGCACGCACGGATACATCAAGCCATTTTCCCGGGGCCATGGCAATGCGGGTATTGCCGAATATATTGCCGTTATTCTTGTTGCCGCCAAATAAACTCGACAGCCCGCCACTAATGCCACCACTGGTGAAACCAGAGAGAGTAGCCATGCCCGGCACGTCGCTGGCATGGGTAGCGATATCGATCCACGCTTCGGCTTGGGGCGGGGCTTCACCAGCGTTTGCAGAGGCTTTGGTAGGTTTAGTCTGGGCTAGTGCCAGGGTTGGAAATAAACTCAAAAATACCGCAACCGCAATTGGGGCGACGGTAGCAATAGTGGCGATAGTGGCAACGGTTGCGACGCGCTGATTACTCAACATGAGATGACTCCAAATGAGGTTGATTTATTTTGACTCATTTCTAACAAAGCGATGCTATGGTTATCTAGGTAGCCTACACTATTTTTTAAAATTGAGAAATGAACGGCGTACCGTGTTTGCGGTATTGCGCGGTAAAATGCGGATCTGCTTATTTTAGTTACTCGTTATTTTTAATGCAAACTGACCTACCTCAAACCTTAGACGCTTGGCTTACCCACATCACGGCGCAGCATCCAGTTGAAATTGATATGGGATTGCATCGGGTGCAGACGGTTTTTCAACGTCTATCACAGCGTTTAAATTCCCAGATAAATCTTAAGCTAGGGCGCCATCAGCCGATCACCATTACTGTTGCAGGAACCAATGGTAAAGGCTCAACTTGCGCGATGTTAGAAGCCATTCTGCGCATTGCCGGTTATAAAACTGGGTTTTATTCCAGCCCGCATCTGTTAGTTTTCAATGAACGTATTCGCATGAATGGTCAGTACGCGACTGACGTCCAACTTATCTCGGCTTTTAACGCCATTGCGCAGGCGGCGGCGGAAGCACCAGCGACGACGCTCACCTATTTTGAGTATGCGACCTTGGCCGCACTTTGGCTCTTTGCGCAAGATAAAGTGGACGTACAAATATTGGAAGTGGGCTTGGGTGGCAGGTTGGATGCAACCAATATTGTTGATTCAGATGTGGCTATATTGACGAGTGTAGATTTAGATCATCAACACTTTTTGGGTGATACACGCGAACTGATAGGCTTTGAAAAAGCCCATATTTTTAGGGCAGGCCGACCCGCTATTTGTGGTGAAGCCATGCCAGCAACGGTGATTGATTACGCCACGAAAATTGGCGCACAGTTGCAACTTGCAGGCCGCGATTTCCGTTTGCAGCGGATGGAAAGTCAATGGCAGTTTTTTGGCATAAATGCAGCCCGCCATTCCTTACCGATTCCGGCACTGCGGGGGCCTTATCAGTTGAAAAACGCTAGCTGTGCCTTAGCAGCGCTAGATGTCCTAAATACGCGGCTTCCAGTGTCGCAAGGGCATCTAAAACGAGGCTTGCTAGAAGTGGAGTGGCCGGGCAGAATGCAAATATTACCGGGGCAGCCAACCATAGTGCTTGATGTAGCGCACAATCCCCATGCAGCGCGCGCGCTCAATGATGCTTTGGGTGGTATGGGGTTTTATGAAAACAGCTTTGCGGTATTTTCGATGTTGAATGATAAAGATATAGGCACTGTCATTGATACCTTAAAGCAGCGGTTTGATCGCTGGTTTGTCGCTGGGCTGAGTGGCGCGCGTGGGCATACGGGCAAGGAAATTACCGATATTTTGGCTGCTCACGGTGTGGCTGAACACGTTTCCTGCTTTACGAGCGTGGAAGCAGCGCTTGCGGGAGCGCAGGCGGCTGCGGCTGCGAATGATAGAATCGTGGTCTTTGGTTCATTTCACACGGTAGGGGCGGCATTGCAGGTTTTGCTGAGAGCGTAGCTAACATGGTCGTGATTATGTTAAACCTATTAAAAATCAATAGCTTACATATTTTTCGTGCTGCGTTGTAGTACCCAGTATATTTTAACATCCGCCAAATTTGGGTAATTTTTGAATATGATTGAAAGCGATGCAAGCATCAACTCCGTATCATCGGTGCCTCATACTGTTCCTGAATTGGAACAAATTGCCGCAGCAGAGCGGGAATTAAAGCGACGCGGTCGGCGTCGCTTAATCGGCGCAGGCACACTTGGCTTGCTGGGCGTGATATTTTTACCGATGTTTTTTGATACCGAGCCGCGTGGCGAGAAGACACGGCCAGGTGGCGCAGGTAATACCAAAGAAATCAACATCACGATACCGCAGCGCGAAGGCCTGTCGGCATTGCCACCACCTGCTGTGCCAGTTGTGTCTGTGCCGTCCGTCGTACCTGCAATAACGCCGAGCGTCGCACCACCACCCGATGCATTAACCAAACTGACCGGCGGTGTGGATGCGCCGCTACCAGCAAAAGCGGAAAGCACCGAACCCAAAATTTCGGGAACTGCTACAGCCCTTGGTGCTGTGGCAGTTGGGACTGCGGTTGTTGGTGCTGCGAGTGTTGTGAATAACAAAGCTAACGCAGAAAAAAGTGCACCTAAGTCTGCTGTGGAGCAATCTGCGGCAAAGCCCGCATCATCCACGGCTGTGGTGACGCAGCCGCTGGCTCCAAAAAAGCCCGTTGAAAAGCCCGTTGCCGCACCAGCAGCCTCCTCACCTGTAGCCCCTGCAGTTGCTGCAAAAGCCGTTCCGGCCACCCCCACTCCCGCCCCCCCGGCGCAGCCAGCAGCTAGCGTCCCAGCTGCGGGTGGCTTTGTAGTGCAACTAGGCGCATTTTCTGATGACTACAATATCCGCATCCTTACCGAGCGGATGAAATCCGGCAAGCTGCCGGTATACGCAGAGAAAATTCAAATAACCAGCGCCGGTAAGCTGAAAACAGTTACGCGCTTACGTGTTGGCCCCTATCCCACAATGGAAAAAGCCAAACTTATTAGCGCCAAGGTAAAGGCTTTAGGCGTGACGAACACTGTGGTGGCAAAGTGATTTTTGCAGCGATTTTTATTCGGTTTGACGGTGGAATTTTGGCATGAATGGAATAGATATTTTTGTACTGAGCGTTCTAGCCATTTCTATTGGGGTAGGTGTATTTCGTGGCGTGGTGCAGGAAATTTTTCATTTAGGCGGATGGATCATCGCGTTTACCGTGGCACAGCTATTTGCTAAAGATGCGCAAATCTATATCGCTGATTGGGTAGTAGATAACGGGTTACGCACGGTGCTTACTTGGGTGGGGCTATTTTTCGGTGTCATGCTCTTATGTAGTTTATTGGCGAGTTTAATTGCTGGGGCCGTAAAAAAAGTAGGCTTAGGCCCGGCTGATCGTTTGCTAGGTGGTGCTTTTGGCGCGATACGCGCGATGGCTATTTTGCTTATTTTTGCTTTTGCAGCGGGCTATACCAAGTTGCCGCAAAGCAATACGTGGAATCAGGCGTTTACAATTGCGCCGATTGTAGTGGTAGCTAGTTACGCTAAAGAGTTTCTACCGGATTCGCTGGCAAGGCAAATTACTTATATCAATGCAAGGGTGCAAGAGAATTCGACCACTGCGGAACCAAGCGCTCAGAAAAAATAAAACGCGACATCCATTTTTGTATTGAATTAAAAAGGAATTTTTATGTGCGGCATTATTGGCATAGTTTCTAAAAGCGCTGTAAACCAAATGTTGTACGATGGTTTAACGGTGTTACAGCATCGCGGTCAAGATGCCGCTGGCATTGTTACCGCCGAAGGCCGCACCTTTCATATGCATAAAAACAAAGGGCTGGTGCGCGACGTATTCCGTACCCGCGATATGCGTAATTTGCGCGGCAATATGGGTATTGCCCATTGTCGCTATCCGACTGCGGGTTCGGCAGCAAGCGTCGCGGAGGCGCAGCCGTTTTATGTGAATTCGCCCTTTGGCTTGGTGTTGGCACATAACGGCAACCTTGTAAATACCGCCACCCTGAAGCATGAGCTGTTTTTGGATGATCGTCGTCATGTAAATACTAATTCTGATTCAGAGGTGTTGCTGAACGTGTTGGCGCATGAGTTGGGTGATGCGGCACGCGGTAACCGGCTTGACCCAGATACTGTATTTGCAGCAGTGGCTGGCGTGCATAAACGCGTGCGTGGTGCCTATGCCATTGTGGCAATGATTGCTGGCTATGGCCTGTTGGCGTTTCGTGATCCATTTGGTATTCGCCCGTTGATTATTGGTAAGCGCGAATCGACAGAGTTTGGCGTTGAATTCATGGTGGCATCCGAAAGCGTTGCTATTAGTGCGCTGGGTTTTGAAGTGATGCGTGATGTAGCGCCAGGTGAGGCAATTTTGGTTGATAGTTCCGGCAATTTTTATGCACGACAATGCGCACAAAACACCAGCTTAAATCCGTGTATCTTTGAGTATGTTTATTTGGCGCGGCCTGACTCGGTGATTGATGGTATTTCAGTATATGAAACACGGTCACGCATGGGGGTAGCGTTAGCCAAAAAAATTCAACGGGATGCGCCTGGCATTAAAATTGATGTGGTCATTCCGATACCCGATACCAGCCGCCCTTCGGCGATGGAAGTGGCACAAGTGCTAGGCGTTAAATACCGCGAAGGCTTCATTAAAAATCGCTACATTGGTCGCACTTTTATCATGCCCGGTCAAGCCCAGCGGCAGCGCTCGGTACGCCAAAAGCTCAACGCCATGCCGGTAGAATTTAAAGACAAAGCGGTGTTGCTGGTGGATGATTCCATTGTGCGTGGCACCACATCGCGTGAGATTGTACAAATGGCGCGTGACTGCGGTGCAACCAAAGTTTATTTTGCCTCTGCCGCACCACCAGTGCGTTTCCCTAATGTGTATGGCATTGATATGCCGAGTCGTCATGAATTGATCGCCACCAGCCGCACTGCATCTGAAGTAGCGCACGCTATTGGCGCGGATGCGGTTTTCTATCAAGACTTAAATGATTTAATTTCTGAAGTGCGCGCCTGCAATCCGGCTATTACCCGTTTTGACGCCTCATGTTTTGATGGCGAATACATTACCGGTAATGTATCAGCGGCTTACTTGGCTGGAGTTGAAAATGATCGGTCTGATGGTGAGCTTGATAGCGACGGTGGTTCATCCTATCAACTCGATTTAGGCTTAAGCGATAGTAATAACGATCACCCTAGTGCGGCGGGCAAACCAGCCCCTAAAGTAGCAAAGCAAGGAGCTTAGTGCATTGAATACCAAAGCATTGGACATAAATGATGGTGCTGCGTTGCAGTTTGATACCTTAGCCGTACGCGCAGGCAGCATCAGCAGCAATTTTCAGGAGCATTCGGAAGCGTTGTTTCTAACGTCAAGCTTCACTTACAAGACCGCTGCAGAAGCGGCGCGGAAGTTTGCCAATGAAGAGCCGGGCTATATTTATTCGCGCTTTACTAATCCTACGATAAGCATGTTTCAAGCGCGTCTGGCTGCCTTAGAAGGCACCGATGCCTGTATGGCTACCGCAACCGGCATGGCTGCAATTGCAGCGTCCGTAATGGGTTTAATGAAGTCGGGAGACCATTTAATTGCCTCTCGTAGTGTGTTTGGCACGGTGGTGCCATTGCTCGACCAAATTTGCGCGCGTTTCGGGATTGAAACCACATGGGTAAGCCCCACTAATTTAGTGGAATGGCAGGCCGCCATCCGTCCCAACACGCGTATGCTGTTTTGTGAAACACCATCTAACCCATTATGTGAAGTGAGCGATATTGCTGCACTGGCAAAAATCGCTCACGACGCTGGTGCGTTGCTGGCGGTAGACAATTGCCTGCTCACGCCCGCTTTATGCCAGCCGGCCAAATTAGGGGCAGATTTGATTATCCACTCGGCCACAAAATATATTGACGGCCAAGGTCGCGTATTGGCTGGGGCGGTGTGCGGCAGCGCGGCCTTGATTGAGAAAGTCTACGGCTTTGTGCGCGTAAGTGGTGCATCCCTTTCCCCGTTTAACGCTTGGGTGTGTTTGAAGGGTTTAGAAACGCTGAGTATCAGAATGCAAGCGCAATCTGCCACCACACACACATTAGCGCAATGGCTAAGCGCACAACCACAAGTAGCGCATGTGTATTACCCAGGCCTTGAAAATCACCCGCAATTTAGCTTAAACAAAGCGCAGTCTAAAGGCGGGGGCGCGGTGCTGTCGTTTGACGTCAGGGGTGGCAGGGAAGCGGCTTGGGCAATTATTGATGCCACAAAAATGATCAGTATTACCGCCAACTTAGGCGATACCCGCACGACGATAACGCACCCGGCCACCACTACTCACGCCCGCCTAACACCTGCGGAACGTGCCGCATCAGGAATCGGTGATGGATTGTTGCGGATAGCGGTGGGGTTAGAAGCGTTGGAGGATATTATTGGGGATTTGCGGTTGGGTTTAGAATAAGCATTGCGTTAGGCTATTTGCGCAAGAATCGACTCAGTTCATCTGCAATTTTTTCTATTGCTATGGCGGTGCGTTGCTGTGAATCGGCCCCTAACTGAATCGGTTTTAACTTTGTTCTGAGTTTTGTGCTTGAGCGATACGAGTAGTGTTTTCCCGCCAAGTCATAGTAGCTAAGCACCACTGAAGAGTCATCAGGTAAGTCTTCTCGTACAGAGTGGTATAGCGCAGCATCCATAAAATGTGGTGTGGCGGTATTGACAAACGGAATAACGATAGAAAAAAACTCAACTAGTCGTAGTAGTGTCCCGCCAATATTCTCTATATTGAATGACACGTTTACAGCTGTAGCTGAATTGAGTGCAATCACCCCAATTTGTACTGTTTCCGGATTTCCTGGCTTGCTTCTCACAGTGTGCGAAAGAATGGGTTTTTGGGTGGATCGTCGAGCCCAAAGTGCTTCGACAATAAATGCACTTGCTGGAACCGTCGATGCGCCGGCTCGCAAATAGTATTTTTTGTCATCAGCCATATGCGGTGCTGCATCGCTGGACGCAAAACTAATGGCGACGACTGCGTGGTTAGGATTTAGGTGGCCGCGCTCGACAGACTCTTGAAAAACTCTAATTTGGTAGCTCCCAGGGTTAGCAATAGGCGGCGATACTTTTGCAATAGCCGTATCAATCCAATCGCGTATGTCTCGCCGACCAATCTGCAACGGTATGCCTCCATCGGCAATGCCGTTTTCTCCTACGCCTGCAACAAAGCAACCGCCCCCACTATTAGCAAACCCGGAGGCGGCACAACTGATTTTCTTTGCTAACTCGTTTGGTTGAATTTTGCTCGATTTGTATTCGAAACTATCATCCTCACTTGGTGGAAGTGCATCGAGAATTAGTGTATCTAGATTTACATTGGGCATGAGGACGAGACTTTTGTTTTGTACAGAAGCAAGGAATTTTAAAGTGTAGCGGCAGTTTATCTATCGGTTGAGTCGTCTGTACGTGGGTTTTGTGCTTCAGGAGTGCCAACCGTTGCGCTAGTAGGGTTTGTCGCTGCGGGTTTTACTGGTCGTAACACAATACCGTCATTTACACTTTCGACGGTAAATTCCGTCCCCTCAACCCAGTGGTTTGCAATTAGTATTTCGGCTGGTATTGTCACCCAGCCATCCTTTAATAGTGTTGTCTGTAGCATGAGTGTCTGCCCTTTATCAAATTTTTTCTAAATTCTAGTGCCCTGCGGAAGTCATCAATATCCCCAAAGCTACCACCACTAATACCCATGCAAACGTGCTTTGTACAGCTTTCTCCGACATTTTTGTGGCCATCTTTCGGCCCGATAACATGCCAACTACCGAAGCGGTAGCAAATATGATCGTCGCCTGAACCGGCACCACTACACCGTGCGCTATTGCTGACACCACGCCTGCACTTCCTACCAGCGCAATCACCATCAGTGAGGTTGCCACTACACATTGCATTGCCACATTGGTAAATCGGCGCAGCAAGGGCACGATGATAAATCCCCCGCCAACGCCCAATAAACCAGTCATAAACCCTGCTGTGGCACCAATGCCGGCAATTAACAATGCGGTGCCCCAGCACCATTGAAAACGTCCTGTTTTCGGATCAATGCGCCCCCATACGCGCTCGGGTTCGTTAGTTGGCGTATCTGTTTGACGAGAGCGCAGGAATAGCCGCGCAGCGGCAATCAGCATCACCGTTGCAAACAAAATCATCAACCAACGCTGCGGCAACGCCGCAGCCACGCGCACTCCAATGGCTGTACACGGCGCACCCGCAAACACCATTAGAATTGCTGCTTTGTAACGTACTAAACCGCGTTTGAACCCGTCGATAGCGCCGATCGCAGCGCTGAGCGCCACGGCGATTAGCGCTACCGGTGTTGCCTGCTGAATCGTCCAGCCAAGACCAACGACGAGCGCCGGTACAGCCAACATGCCGCCGCCCGCGCCCGTTAAGCCCAGCACTGCGCCGATGCAAATGCCAATGATACTGATTGTGATGCTATCCACTAGTGTGCAGCTTTTGCATCACCGCGTCTTATCCAGTAAACAAACCCTAAACCACCCGCGTACATCAACACCCCATAAACCACAGCTGGTAGGGCAATTTGGTCATTTTTAAGCATGGTGCTGCCGATTAAAATGGCTAAGGTGGCGTTTTGTACAGCGGTTTCGATTGCTACCGTAACAGCTTGCGGGCGGTTTAGTTTTGCGAGGCGCGATAGGCCATATCCCGCGGCCAACATGCTTAAATTTAATGCCACCACCAATGGTGCGAGTTGCGGTAGCGTGCTGACAAACAAGGTCCAGTTTTTTATCAATGCCGCAATGACAATCACAACAAAAAGTGCCGATGCAATTTTAGTGGCAGGTTTTTCAATCCGCATGCATAGTGTAGGCTTCCACGCTCGGAAGGCCATGCCAGTCATGACTGGCAGCCCCACGATTAAAAATACCTGCCCCATCATTAAGCTAACTGGCATTGTGATCGTTGCTGTAGATTGATTTCCGCCCATGAAATGATTTAGCGCAAAGCCAGTAATAAGCGGCAAGCTGACAATAGTGACCACGCTTGCCACCGCAGTGAAGCTAACTGCAAGCGCCACATCGCCGCGCGCTAAAAATGTTAATAAATTAGAAGTGGTGCCAGTAGGGCAGGCCGCAATGATCATGAAACCAACAGCGAGTTCAGGTGGTAAATTGGCTAATTTGACCAGCGCAAAACAAGTGACAGGCAAGACGATGAAGTGACAAAAAAAGCCGATTAAAAATGCTCGTGGCGCAGCTAAAACACGCTTAAAATCTGTGACCGTTAGCCCCATGCCGAGCGCAAACATGATGAAGCAAAGCATGAGTGGCAATAAAATGGTGGATAGGACATCACCTTGCATGAGTTTGGCCTTTTAAAGTTAAAGTTCAAGTTTAAGTTTTATAGCTAGGATCGAGCTTATCCATTTTGCGTATCAATGCTGGCCAGATAAATGCGCCACCAAGCCCCCCAGTTTGGGTGCGTGCGGCGGCGGCAACGCCTTTTAAAATCTCGGGGTTTACTTCAATTAAGCCACCGCCAGCTTGGGCGCTAATCTGAATTTGGCATGTGGATTCAAACGTGTACATCGCTAAAAAGGCATCGGCAATTGATTTCCCCACTGTGAGTAGGCCGTGATTGCGGAGCATTAAAAACGTGGAGTTGCCTAAATCGGCTTGTAATCGTGGCTTTTCAGCCTCATTAAGCGCTACGCCTTCATAGTCGTGATAGCCCAATGAGGAGAGCACGAAGGTAGATTGTTGACTAATCGGCAATACACCGCACTGCTGCGCGCTCACCGCAATACCTGCCCGCGTATGGACGTGCAGTACACAAACGGCATCTTCGCGTACGGCGTGTACGGCGCTATGGATAGTGAAGCCAGCTGGGTTTACGGGGTAGGGCGTATCTTGTAGTTTGTTACATTGCATATCTACTTTGACTAAGTTAGATGCAGTAATTTCATCAAACATTAAACCGTAAGGGTTAATCAAAAAATGATGCTCAGACCCTGAACCAGACGTAGGTGCGCGCGCGCTAATATGGGTAAACACGAGATCAGTCCAGCCATAAAAGGCCACTAATCGGTAGCAAGCAGCAAGGTCTACGCGGAGTTGCCACTCTTCTGGGCTTACCGTGTTTTGCAGGGAAGGGGTTTGCATAGTTATGGCCTTTCTAGTGATTAGTTTTGTTATTGACTAGACCATTACTGTACCGCTATTTAGCGCATCATTCCAGTTAATGCGGAAGCATATATTGCTAACTCTTATATAAAACATATGACTTGCCATGTTAGAGTAATGCATCATCATTTTGTGCGGTGCAATAATGGCGTCAAATTTAACGGAATCTAGAGTGGTTGCAGCGGGGCCGAGCTTTAAGCCTTTGTACGAGCAAATTAAACTATTGCTTACCCAAAGCTTGATTGCACTGGAATGGAAGCCCGGTGAAGCCATTCCGTCGGAAATGGAGCTTGCGGCGCGTTATCAAGTGAGCCAGGGTACGGTGCGTAAGGCAATTGATGCGTTGGCAGCAGAAAATATTGTGGTGCGGCGGCAAGGTAAGGGCACATTTGTAGCAACACACACAGAACCAAAATATCAGTATCGGTTTTTACGATTAGCGCCAGATGCCGGTGAGCGCTATCCGCCACAAAGTGTGTTTTTAGAGCTTAAACGCGGCAAGGCCAATGCCGAAGTGGCGAAAGCGCTTGATTTGCGGCCTAATGCGCCGGTACAGATTATTTCTAGATTATTGAGCTTCAATGGCGAGCCAATAATTTTAGATGAAATTATCTTGTCAACCGCACTTTTTCCCAATTTGACGTTGGAAAAAATCGAAGAATCTAAAGGTTCGGTATACAGCTTTTTTGAAACTACGTTTGGCGTGCGCATGATACGCGCCGAGGAGCGCTTGCGGGCAGTGGCGGCGGATGCGCTTGCGGCAACGCACTTGCGCGTGCTTGAGGGGGCACCATTACTTTGTGTGGATCGGGTAGCCTATACCTACGATGATAAGCCGGTAGAGTGGCGACGCGGTATTTGCCGTACCGAAAGCTATTCCTACTTTAACGAATTAGGCTGATTATCAGCGTCTGCAATGCCTTTATACGGTTGATGCTCCGCTAATTCATCTACATAGTTATCCATCGATGCGCTTTCCTCGTTTAAAAAACGAGCGATGGCTTTGCGCAACTGCGGATCAGCAATCCAATGTGCGGAATGGCATTTAACTGGAGCAAAGCCGCGCGCTAATTTGTGCTCCCCCTGCGCTCCACCTTCAAACAAACCAATGCCGCGTTCGATACAAAATTCTAGCGCTTGGTAATAGCAGGTTTCAAAATGTAGACCTGAATTAAATTCAGTGCAACCCCAATAGCGACCGTAAAGCGCGGTTTCATTAAATAAATTGAAGGCGCAGGCGACGGGGACTATATCTTGTATAGGCTCGTTATTGGAGTTGCTTACCGTTAAATCGGGGGGCAGTTTTTCAGCTGGTTTTTCGGCTATAACGAGCAAACAATTGTCACCCATATCGCGTGCAATCATCCGAAAAAATTCCCGATTTAAATATGGGGTGGAACGATGTTCGCGATAGGTACGGTTATAGCATGCTACAAAAAAATCCCAGTCAGCTTCTGATATCGCACTGCCAACCACGCGTCGTAAGGTAATGCCCGCATCTGCCACTTTACGGCGT
The DNA here is from genome assembly GCA_031376425.1 of Betaproteobacteria bacterium. GTDB lineage: Bacteria > Pseudomonadota > Gammaproteobacteria > Burkholderiales > Usitatibacteraceae > JANMDR01. The sequence continues at coordinate 21,036 of JANMDR010000287.1, read as the reverse complement.
TCCTGCTTTATTTTCTTGCGTTTATCTTTGCTAAAGGTAGCTAAAAATGCATCAAAATTTGCATAGCCTGTATTGCGCCAGTGAAATTGCACGGCAGTGCGTTGCAACATTCCGGCATCGATAAACGCCTGCTGTTGCCGATCCGGCGCAAATAGAATGTGTAGCGATGAAACCTTGCTTTGTTGCGCTACCTGCAGCGCCGCGTCAATAAGCAAGGCTTCTATTTCTGGCGTTTTAGCGAGTACTCGTGCGCCGGTACATGGTGTAAATGGCACCGCACACAGTAGTTTTGGATAATATTGTCGTCCGGTACGAGCATAAGCATCCGCCCATGCCCAGTCAAACACATATTCGCCGTAGCTATGGTTCTTCATGTACAGCGGCATAGCGCCCACCAAGGTGTCGCCATTGTGCACGGTTAAATATTGCGGCAACCAACCACTATCCACACTGGCACTGCCGCTTTCGTGCAGTGCATGTAGCCACGCGTAATTAAGGGTGGGATTATTGTCGGTGAGGGCGTTCCATTGGGTGGCATCAATTTTGGCTAGGCTAGAACGGATTTCTACGGAAATTTCTTGGGTATCGGACATCTTCATATCGCAAGGCTATCATGAGTGCGCCTAGGTGCGCACTAGGGGACTTAATCGGCGATAATAAAACTGTTATCTTTAATCAAAAAACTATGACTCATGCACTAAAAATTGCAGTTGCGCAGATGAACCCCGTCATGGGGGATTTTGCCGGTAACGTGGCGCAAATGCTTGATTACGCTACCAGAGCGCACGCTGCGGGCGCTACGCTCATTGTTTATCCGGAGCTATGTTTATGCGGTTATCCGCCGGAAGATTTGCTGTTTCGACCGGATTTTATTCAGGCGGCGGATACGGCAATGGTGGCTTTCACCCAAGCAATGCCGCCAATCTCCGCCATATTAGGGCATCCCCAGCTTGTGGGCACACAGCTTTTTAATGCGGCAAGTTTAGTTGAAAATAATAAAGTGATGCGGAGTTATCATAAGCAACGCTTGCCAAATTATCAGGTATTTGACGAAGCACGCTACTTCTCCACGGGGGACACACCATGTGTTTTTAGCCACTGTGGCGTAAAAATTGGGATACTTATCTGTGAAGATATTTGGTATGCAGAACCAGTAGCCGCTACAGTTGCGGCGGGCGCAGAAATGTTGCTCGTGCCTAATGCATCACCTTACGATTTTAAAAAATTGGCTACCCGCTATGATGTGGTGCGTAGCCGTGTAGCTGAGGCGGGAGTGCCAATATTGTATGCGCACTGGAGTGGTGGGCAAGATGAATTGGTATTTGATGGTGCTTCATTTGCGATTAATAAAGACGGCAGCGTTGCTTATCAGGAACGGGAGTTTACCGAAGCGCTAGGGTTGGTGACGTTTGCAAATGGGGCATTTAGCGGGGAAGTGCATTCAGCACTTTCACAGGAAGCCAGTGTTTATCAAGCGCTGGTTGTGGCGCTGCGTGATTATGTAAATAAAAATGGTTTTCCTGGTGTGCTATTGGGCTTGTCAGGTGGGGTAGATTCGGCGCTTACTCTAGCGCTGGCAGTTGACGCCTTGGGCGCTGATCGCGTGCATTGTGTGATGATGCAGTCAGAATTTACGGCGCAAATTTCATTGGATGATTCGCGCGAAATGGCGCTTATTCACGGTGTTAAGTATGACGAAATTGCCATAGCACCCATGTTTGAAGCGTTTAAAACCGTGCTTGCCCCGCATTTTGCTGGCCGGGCGCCCGATACCACAGAGGAAAATATTCAAGCACGCGTGCGCGGCACGATGCTGATGGCGCTCTCAAATAAATTTGGCAAGATCGTCGTCACCACTGGCAATAAAAGCGAAATGGCAGTGGGCTACAGTACGCTGTATGGGGATATGGCGGGTGGCTTTGCGGTGCTAAAGGATGTGGCTAAAACGCTGGTGTATCGGCTCTGCCATTATCGCAACACGCTGAGCCGGGTGATTCCAGAGCGCGTAATTACGCGCCCCCCAAGTGCGGAGCTCCGAGCAGATCAGAAAGATCAAGATTCCTTGCCTGATTACGCCATACTAGATCAAATAGTGGAATTATTTATGGAGCAGGATGTTTCACCTGCAGCTATTGTAGCCAAAGGCTTTACAGCAGCAGATGTTAGCCGCGTAACGCGTTTAATACAGATAAATGAATACAAACGTCGGCAAAGCCCAGTAGGCGTGAAAATTACCCGTAGAAGTTTTGGTAAAGACTGGCGTTATCCGATAACATCTAGGTATAAAGCGGTCTAAATCGTAGTTTGGGAAGTTTGTGCAGTTTGGTTCGTGCAGTTTGGTTCGTGAAGTTTGGATTGCGAAGTTTGGATTGCGAAGTTTGGATTGATGTCGCCCAGGGAAAAATATGAAAAAAATCGAAGCTATATTGAAGCCTTTCAAGCTTGAAGAAGTGCGTGAAGCCCTGTCGCAGCTAGGTTGTAGCGGCTTAACGGTAACCGAAGTTAAAGGGTTTGGCCGACAAAAAGGCCATACTGAGCTGTATCGCGGCGCTGAGTATTCGGTAGATTTTTTACCGAAAGTGAAAGTCGAAGTAATCGTGACCGATGATTTAGTGGATAAAGCCATCGATGCCATTGTTGCTGCGGCACGCACAGGTAAGATTGGCGATGGTAAAATATTCGTGATGGACGTATCGCAAGTAGTGCGTATCCGCACGGGTGAGACGGGTGCGGATGCAGTTTGATTGCGCATCTTTAGTTTTGATAATTTTGGAAGCACTCAACGATTTTAAGCATTAGCAATTTGGGAGAGCTGTAATGCCGCTGATTATTTTTTATGTTTTTGCAATTTTATGCATCGTACTGTACTACACGGGCCATTTAAAGCGCTTTAATTGCGAGTGGGTGCTGCTGGTACTCGCTGCCGCCGTATTTCCGGCAGTGTTGTATTTGTAGGCACCCTTAATGCTTCAGCTTAAAAGCCCACTAGATTAATTTAGGTGGGCTTTTTTGTTTAAGACGATGTAGTCGGATTTTGTTTATAAAACAAGGCAAGTTGCGCAAACACAGCAGGAAAACTTTGCGCCAGCACTTCCGGTGCCTCAAAAAAAACTTCTGAACACACCGCAAAAAATTCTGCGGGATTTTCGGCGGCATAGGGATCAATGGGAATTGCGTCCAATGCTGCGTAGGCTTGGGCATGGTGGCGCGGCAGCATTTCGGCCTTATCTACGGCCTCGCAAAATTGTAGGTAGGTAGCTAGGAAGGTTTGCTTCCATTGCTCGCGATTTAGGCCCTTATGCAGCGGTGGATAGCCATTGGCGCCGCCATTGAGCATATCGATTTTATGCGCGAACTCGTGAATTACCACGTTATGCGCGCCTTCAGTGTCGGTGACATCCGCGTATGAAAGTACCACAGGCCCTTGCAGCCATGCTTCCCCCGCCAGAACGCTACGGGTGCGATGCACCACCCCAGCGCCATCGGTATATTCACGCTCGGTGGAGAACTGAGCAGGGTAGAGAATAATTTCATGCCAGCCGTCGTAATAATCGATGCCCAAATTTAGGATCAAAATACAGGCTTGGGCGGCGATCTGCACGCGAGCAAGCTCGGTGATAGTTTGGCCATCTGCGCCGCTGATGGTTTTGCGGCTTAAAAAAGTACTCGCTAGGTGGCGTAGCCGCGCTTGATCCTCAAGTGATAGGCGCTGTACAAACTCATAGTTAGCAGTTGCAGACGCCCATAGTGCAGGCAATATGGGCGTGATGGTAGGGGAGAAAAACTTTAAAAAACGCGCTCCAAGCTTGCTCTTTTTAACTCTGTTCATTAAGTGATTAAGCAAGCCATTCCTTTTAAAAGTTAGTTTGGGGGTGCGTCTCCCAAGCGATTTACACTTGCGCTTCCAGCAACGGATTGTGTTAATACGGGGTTACCAAAATAGCGCACCGTACCTGAACCTGCCACGCTGATACTGAGTTTATCTTTTGCCCAAACGGTCGCAGTGCCTGATCCTGCAATACTCAATTTTGCGGTTTGTGCTTGTAAATTTGGGGCGTCAATACTGCCCGACCCAGCAACATTTAGTGCCAAGGTCTGCACAGTGCCTGACGCTTTTGATGCAGCGGAACCTGCTAGGGAAATTTTCAAACCATCAGCGGTCAGTTGCTGAATATTTAAATTTCCAGAGCCTGCTACAGATGCGTTCAAGGATTTTGTTTTCAAGGCATGAATGAGGGTATTTGTATCACCCGCTACGCTAATTTTATTAAGATCTTTTACATTTACGGTGATCAAAATTTTACGGCTGCTTTTATAACTGGTGTCTTTATCTTTCGGGCGAATGTTTAAGGCATTACCTCTAACCTCCACCCAAATATCGTTGGCGATATTGTCGTCAGCCTCAATGGTGACGCCTTCAGTGCTACCTTGTTTCACGCTAATGTCAGATGAGATAGCAACTTTGATTTCGTTGAAGTTGCTCACCGCACGCTCAACCGTAACAAAGTTACCCGATCCCTTAATGGTATTACCAAAGCTCCAATTCCAGCTCCACGCATGCGCTGTTCCCGGTAGCGTTATGGCAAAGAGCGCTGCGGCAACGAGCACTAGGGCACTGCTCACAACGGCAGCAAAGCGGTGTTTGAATGACTTAGTGATAGCGGTAGTAATAGTGGTGGTAGCGTTCATGAAGGTTCTCCGTGTATTTAGGCAACAGTGCCACATTAACGCTTGGCGCGGCGCAAATAAACGCGAAAGTGCTAAATTGGGTAGGGTGGCGGCTGAAATGCAGAAAACCGCGCCTGAAATGCACGCGGTTTTAGGTGTTTCAGGTTTTTCTGAGCTAAAACTACGGTATTTGCGCCAAATTAGGCCTATTTGCTTCTTTTAGGCCAAACGGATCACGCGGATTTTGTAGCTTTGCGATATCTTCCAAACGCATTTCTACCGTAGCCATAATTTTTGGGTGGGTAATGATGTAAAACTTGTTTTCCGCTATAGCTGCAAAAGTAATTTCCGCCACATCAGCAGCACTTAATTTGCCCGACGTAACGGCTTTATGCGTCATTTTTTGCGCCATCATCATGGAATCCGTTGGTGCTGACGCGTTTTGCAAGTCTGCAGGGCGGGTGCGATGAGACGTGCTAATGCCAGTGGGCACAAAAGCCGGGCAGAGTACCGAACAGCCAATTGGCGCACCCACACCTGCTAGGTCATGGAACAGGGTTTCTGATAGCGCGACCACCGCATGCTTTGACACATTGTAGGCTCCCATCAATTGCGGCGATAGTAACCCCGCCATCGAGGCGGTATTGACAATATAGCCTTCATAATCAGGGTCGGCCTTTGCACATTGCAGCATCAGCGGGGTGAACACGCGCACACCGTGAATCACGCCCCACACGTTTACGCCCAATACCCATTCCCAATCTTTTACCGTGTTTTCCCAAATTAGCCCGCCCGAACCCACACCGGCGTTATTGAACACTAAATGGATGGCACCAAATTTTTCCATTGCCAGCTTTGCTAGTGCTTCAACATCTTCACCTTTTGATACGTCACAACGGGCACCAACAACTTCGCAGCCGCTAGAAGCTAGGCTGGCGATAACGGTATTTAGGGAGTCTTCGGCCACATCTGCAAGCACTAAGCGCATTTTTAAAGTTGCGGCTTTACGCGCAAATTCAAGGCCAAAGCCGGAGGCAGCACCGGTGATAATGACTACTTTATGTTCAAAATTTTTCATTCTTGCATCCCCGCAGCAGTGGTGCTGAAGCCACAATCAACATAGGTGATTTCGCCCGTCACACCGCTGGCTAAATCGCTCATTAAAAACGCGGCGACGTTTCCTACTTCATCAATCGTCACGTTGCGGCGCAGGGGCGCATTGGCTGCTACAAAATTTAAAATCTTATTGAAACCACCGATACCCGCCGCTGCAAGGGTTTTTATGGGGCCTGCGGAAATAGCGTTCACTCGAATGCCTTTTGGCCCCATGCTGCTCGCTAAATAGCGCGTAGTGGCTTCCAAACTCGCTTTAGCCACACCCATGGTATTGTAGTTCGGCACGGTGCGTGCGGCACCCAGATAGCTCAATGTGAGGGCTGCGCCATTGCGCCCCTGCATCATCGGATAGGCGGCTTTGGCCATAGCTGCGAAACTATAGGAAGAAATGTCATGCGCCATGCGGAACGATTCGCGCGATAGCCCATCTAAAAAATCTCCAGTAATCGCATCTTTTGGGGCAAAGGCGATGGCGTGTATAAAGCCATCCAGACCATCCCAATGTTTTGCTAATTCGGTGAAGGTAGCTGTAATTTGGGCATCATCGGCTACATCGCAGGAAAACAGCAGGTCCGTTTCAAATTCAGAAACAATCTTTTCTACGCGATCTTTAATATTTTCCCCCGCATAGGTAAAGGCCAGGGTAGCGCCTTCGCGCTTGAGTGCTTTAGCGATGCCATAAGCAATAGAGCGTTGCGACAACACGCCAGTCACGAGAATTTTTTTACCACTTAAGAAACCACCTGAAGCCATTTTTATCCTCCAAAAATAAGAGCATTAGTATATCGCGTGGTACGATTCCGCACCTAAATCAGGTTTTTTCACTCAAATTAATTTAAAACAATGTCGGCCACCAACACCGCAGCAACCATATCCAAAACGGGTAACCCCTTCAGCCCACTCAGCGCCGCTGCTAATCTACTCGAATTTCGCTTATTTGTTATATTGGCTTTTGTGGTGCCGGTAGTAGAAATGCCGAAGAACTTATTTAGCCTGCTGGTAATGGTAGTTTGGTTATTTAATCGCGTGAAAACCCGTGATTTTGGTGGTTCTTGGCGCATCTGGGACACAGTATTTTTAGGCCTTATCGTAGCACCTGTATTGGTGGCGATCATGGCGCCAATTCATTACCACGAGTGGCGGGGTATTCGCGATATTTTGCGTTTCGTTGGCGTGGGCTGGGTGCTATCACGCAGTGATTTTTCGCTCGCACAGCTAAAAATAATCTTGCTTTCTGCTATGGTGGGCGCGCTATTTGCGCTTGGTTTGGGCGGGGTTGAGCTGGCATTTGGCGCTTCAAAGCAGCTTGAACTGCACTCGGTGGGCCATGTTAATCACTCAGCCGTGTATCTAGTGATGGCATTTGGTGTCGCGATGGCTTTCACTCTCGTTGGTTTTTTATCGCCACCAGAAACTGCTGATAAGACCGTAAAACTACGCGCATGGCGTTGGTTTTTTCTCTTTTGTACTGCGGCGTTTGCTGCGGGCTTGGTGATTGGTGCTAGCCGCATTGCCGTGCTGGCCGCATTGGTTTTAGGTGTGTTGATTTGCGCGAGCGCGGCGTGGAGGTCAAAGTTGCCCATCGGCTTATTGGCGCTTGCAACAGTCATTGCGGCGGGTGCCATGTGGGTTGCACCGCCGTGGTTGCTACAAAAGCATAATCGTAATGTTGAGCATAATAATATGCTCGCTAATCGTGATTTTTTATGGTCGCGCGCGATGACAGCGTTTCGCGAATATCCACTGTTTGGTATTGGTACTGGCAATTTTTCGCAAATTCATACGCCCATTTTGAAGCAGTGGCGCGCCAATCAAGGGCGCAAATATGAGCCTTCAGCCGATTTTGGCTCCGACCATGCCCATAGCGTCTATTTCAATACTCTTGCCGAGCGCGGGGCAGTGGGCTTAAGCGTCGTGCTGGCACTATTTTTGGCGTGGTTTATTAGCGTGGCTCGCTATATGCCGCGTTGGCAGGTGGAATCGCAGATGGGTGAGTCAGAACCGGCGGCCCTAGTTTGGATAATTTGGGTTGGCGCATTATCGGGGCTGATGGTTACGGCATTTGTAGGGCTATTTAATACTACCCTGCAAACTGAAAATGGTCTGTTTTGCATGATTTTGCTGGGAGTGTGGCTGAGTGCGCGGCGCTTACAATTGCAGCCTACGATTCCGCGTTGGCGTATTGTTTGGAAATAAGGATGGAAAAAGGGGCGAAAAAAGCGGTGGAAAAAGCGGCACAAAAAGCGGTGAAGCGAATTTTAATTATTCAACGTGAAAATATTGGCGACTTAGTCTGCGCCACACCGTTAATGCGCACCCTGCGGCAACAGTTTCCTGAAGCCTATATTTCAGCTTACGTAAATAGCTATAACGCACCGGTGCTGGTGGGTAATGATGATCTTAATGATGTTTTCTTTTATGCCAAAGCCAAGCATTTAGAAGCAGGGCAATCGGTTGTAACAGCCTTATTTCAGCGCATTTCCACCATATGGAAATTAGCTACCAAGCGTTTTGATAGGGTAATTTTAGCCGAACCTGAATATTCGCGCGGCTTAGTGCGGTTTGCTGCATGGTTGACCTTTGGAGTGCGCAATAAGCAAATCATCGGCTTCACTAGCGCTTCAGGGGAACACACCGGATTGCATCAACACTTACCGCAAAATAATAATCTTTGTACGGCGGAATTTGTGCATGGCTTACACGTGGCGCTAACTGGTGCAATAGTGCCACGACCACCACCACCACCACCGTGCCGTGTTGTTGCCGACAATGCATCACAAAAAACTGAAAATACTACCCGAGTCGCGCTGCACATAAGCGCGCGCAAACCTAGTCAGCGCTGGTCTGCAGATAATTTCATCGCGCTTGCAAAAGAATTAAACGTACAGCTAAACACGACTACAAACATCGAATTTCACTTGTTTTGGTCGCCCGGTGCCACCGATAATCCCCGTCATCCGGGAGATGATGAAAAAGCCGCGCAAATATTGGCTGCCCTTGAAAATACCACGCCACCAATCCGCATTAAACCCGTACCCACGGCCACGCTCCGCGATTTAATAGATCAACTGGCCGCCGCCGATATTGTCATTTGCGCGGATGGTGGAGCCATGCATATTGCGGCTGGACTAGGCAAACCCATCGTTTGTTTGTTCGGTAAATCCGATGCGAAGCGTTGGCGGCCCTGGGGCGTACCCTATCAATTGCTGCAAAAACCGAGTTTAAATGTGGCCGATATTACGGTAGCAGAAGTTGTGGCAGCATTTGTACTTTTGAAACAAATGCCGCTGCAAGCTTAATGTAATGTGATGCTTGCATCGGTTATAGTTTGAACAACTTAAAAGCTTATGTTGCGGTGCAGCAGTTAATGCCCATGCATCGTGAAAGGAAAATTTATGCCAAACTCACTTATGTCATTGATTAAAAATGGTTTTTTAGTTATCGCCAGCCTCTCGCTAGGCTCAGTAGCCGAGGCGCAAACTGCTGCGCCAGCTAAAAAGATACTACGTTATGCCATTGAAACTGCGGAAACCTCACTTGATCCGCAGAAGGTCAGTGATCTTTATTCCAATATCATTAACGCTAATATTTTTGATGCGCTGCTTGATTATGATTACTTAGCACGACCGTTAAAATTAAAGTCTAGTGTGCTGGTTGGTATGCCGACAATTTCGGCCGATGGTAAAACTTACACCATGAAGTTAAAGCCCGGTATTCATTTTTCTGACGATTCCGCCTTCAATGGCAAAAAACGCGAATTGGTCGCCGAAGATTTTGTGTTTTCCATGAAACGGCTCATGGACCCCAAGCTGTCTGCACCATTGCTTGCCGAGGTGGAAGATGACATCGTTGGCGCGAAAGCCGAAATAGAAAAGGCGCGTAAAACTGGAAAGTTTGATTACGATAACCCCATGGAAGGCTTAAAAGCGCTCGATCGCCACACCCTACAAATCAAGCTTAATGAGCCTAATGGTACCTTTATTTTTAATCTTGCAGATTGCCGTGTGGCGTGTGCAGTAGCGCGTGAAGTAGTTGAAAAATACGGTGATGATATTGGTAGTAACCCTGTGGGTACGGGGCCTTACCGTTTAGCCAAATGGAAGCGCGCATCTAAGCTTGAGTTTGAAAAAAACCCAAATTATCGTGAAGAGTATTTTGATGGACAACCTAATACCGACGATGCTGAAGGTCAAGCCATTTTGGCTCGCTTAAAGGGTAAGCGCCTGCCGATACTTGATCGGGTAGAAATGTCGATTATTGAAGAAGATCAGCCGCGTACCTTGGCATTCAGCAATGGCGAACATGATTTTTTATGGCGGATGGCTGAGGCTTTTGCCAATGTATACGTGCCCAATAACAAACTAGCCGCGTTTTTAGCTAGAGACGGTATTCAAATGGCGCAGCTGCCCGCGCTCGACTTAACTTACGCTTATTTCAATATGAACGACCCGATGGTGGGCGGCTATACGCCGGAGCGGGTAGCTTTGCGCCGCGCGTTTACCCTAGCGTACAAAACTGAAGATGAAATTAAAATTATCCGCAAAAATCAAGCGATTGCAGCGCACACGCCCTACAGCCCCGGTGTTGCTGGATATGATCCTAATTTTAAGACAGCGATGGGAGAATATAACCCATCAAAAGCTAACGCTTTGCTCGATATGTATGGCTACAAAGTAGGTACAGATGGCTACCGCACCATGCCTGATGGTAGTCCGCTCACGTTTAAATTTAACTCCACCCCTACAGCGCGCGATAAGCAGATTGACGAACTTTGGAAGCGCAGCATGGAAGATATTAAAGTGCGATTTACTGTACGCAAGGCGAAGTGGCCGGATTTATTAAAAGAATCAAATGCGGGTAAGTTACAAGTGTGGCAGTTGGGTGGCTCTGCTTCCGCGCCAGATGCAGATACCTGGCTCACCACGTTTTATGGCCCGAATGCGGGCTTCAAAGGTAACCGCTCAAACTTTAAATCCGCAGAATACGATGCTCTTTATTTAAAAGGTAAAGCAATGTCGGATTCACCTGAGCGTACCAAAATTTATCAAGCCATGACTAAAATTCTGGCCGCCTACGCGCCTTCAAAAATAAATACACATCGAATTCTCACCGATCTTTGGTATCCATGGGTTCAAAATTTCCGCCGCCCACCAGTGCAAAGCCAACCTTTTTGGCGCTATATCGATATTGACCAAACGTTGCTGGCTGCTAAAAAGTAAGCGGGGTTAATTATGCTGCGTATTTGCCTGCTGCTGTTCGCGTTGTTGATGGCAGAATTTGCCTATGGTAATTCTGCGGGGACGCCCAATACACCATCTACACCCTATACACCAGACCCTAAAAAAGTGTTGCGCTACGGATTTGAAGTAGCGGAAACTGGCTTTGACCCTGCGCAAATTTCTGATTGGTATTCGAGCATCGTTAACGAACAAATGTTCGATAATCCCTTAACCTACGATTACTTGGCGCGACCAGCAACAATCAAACCAAATGTATTGGTGCGCTTACCCGATATTAGTGCTGACGGTCTTACCTATACCTTAGAAGTGAAGCCCGGCATTTTCTTCAATGACGATGCGGCATTTCAAGGAAAGAAACGCGAGCTCGTGGCTGCCGATATTGCGTATTCCATCAAACGCCTGTTTGATGCTAAAACAAAATCGCCCAATCAATATTTAATGGCTACCCTAATTGTCGGTATGGATGAATTTGCTGAAAAGCAAAACAAGGCCAATAAATTTGATTACGACGCGCCAATCGGAGGCTTTGAATACGTTAGCCGCTATGTGCTCAAAATTAAATTGGTAGCACCGTATTACAACTTTATGTATCGCTTGGCATCCACTAATAGCGCCGCAATTGTCGCCCGTGAAGTAGTTGAAAAATATGGTGATGACATCATGGCTCATCCCGTCGGCACGGGGCCATACAAGCTCGGTATGTGGAAGCGCGGAAGCCGCATCGTTTTAGAACCCAATCCAAACTTTCGGGAAGAATATTACGATGCCAATCCGGCACCCGACGATGCCTATCGCCAAGCAATATTGAAAGCCAACAAAGGCAAGCGCTTGCCCATGATAGGGCGGATTGAAATTGCAATTATTGAAGAAGATCAGCCCCGCTGGCTGGCGTTTTTAAATGGCGAGCACGACTTCATTGATAAAGTGCCCGGTGATTTTTCCAATATCGCTTTTCCGAATGGCAAACTATCCAAAGGATTAACCAAGCAAGGCATGCAAATTGATCAGGTAGCGGCAATGGAAATTACCTATGCTTATTTTGCGATGCAGAATCCGCAAATTGGCGGTTATACCCCAGAAAAAGTGGCGTTGCGCCGTGCCATGATTTTAGGCTACAACAATGCCGAGGAAGTGAGCGTTGTTCTAAAAAATCAAGGTGTAGAAGCTAAAAGCCCTATCGGGCCAGGCGCATTTGGCTATGATGCCGATTTCCGTACTGCGGCATCCGACTACAGCCCCGCGCAAGCACGGGCGTTGTTAGATATGTACGGTTATATTGACCGCGACGGTGATGGCTATCGCGAAGCGCCAGACGGTAGCCAACTCGTGATTGAGCAGGGTTCGGCACCCGATCAGCGCAGTAAAAAATATGATGAGCTATGGAAGAAATGTATGGATTCCATTGGCATTAATATCAAATTTAAAAAAGCCAAATGGCCGGATTTATTAAAAGAATCAAAGGCAGGAAAACTCATGAGCTGGCGGCTGGGCTGGGGCGGCATGTATCCGGATGGCGAAGCGTTTTATGTCATGCTCTACGGTCCCAATAGTGGTCAAGCGAATCATTCCAGATTCGATCTCCCCGCATTCAACGATCTTTTTGTCAAAGCCAAAGCCACCGTACCCGGTCCCGAACGCGCGGAAATGTATAAGCAAATGAATCGGCTGGCAGCGGTCTATGCGCCCTGGAAAATGGGCGCGCACCGATTGGTGACGGATATGAGTTACCCGTGGGTCATCGGGCATACAAGGCATCCGGTGTTTAGAGCCGCATGGAAATATGTGGATATTGATTTGACGAAGAAGATGGAGTAGTTTGTTCTTATGTGATTGAGGTGCCGGAGTGCGGTATTTACGCGCGCACTAAAGGGTGCATTTTTTGAGGCTTGTGGTTGTGCAATACGGGATTGCTTTGCTCCTCTCTCCCCTCGTGGGAGAGAGGTCGGGAGAGAGGGGGAAGGTTAAAGCTTCCGCTGAACTCGCCGCTTGCAAATACGAATTAAGGGATATTGGAATAATGGAATTTTTGAGAAATTTGCGGTTTTTAAGTCTTATATTTGGCCGCCCGTCTTTTTTCGCGCCCCCTCTCTCCCAGCCTCTCTCCCACGAGGGGAGAGAGGGGCTAAAGCGAGTCTATGTCGCGATCACACCTTTGCAAGCGCTGTTTTTTGCGTTGGTGTTTGCTAATATCACCGATGCCGCCCACGCCGCTGACCCCGTTAAAACTGTCCGTTGGGCGATGCTTTCTGCTGAAACAACGTTTGATCCTGCTAAAGCCACCGACCTTTATTCCAACACGATCAACGAAGCTATTTTTGATCCGCTGCTTACCTATGACCACTTGGCGCGGCCGGCCAAACTCATTGCTAACACGGCGGTAGCCTTACCGGAAGTTACTGAAAATGGCTCGGTTTATACTTTTAAAGTGCGCCCCGGAATTTACTTTGCCGATGATCCTGCGTTTAAGGGTAAAAAACGAGAGCTCATTGCTGCTGATTACGCTTATGCCATTCGTCGCCTATACGATCCACAACTAAAGTCCGGTTGGCTTTGGTATGTGGAGGGGAAAATTGTGGGGGGGGATGCGGCAATGGCGGCGGCCAAGAAGTCGGGTAAGTTTGACTATGATGCGCCCATCGCTGGATTAGAAACGCCAGACCGTTATACCTTGCGGGTGCGGCTCACGCAAACGGATTACAATTTTTTATACGTATTTGCCACGGTGCAAGTAGGCGGTGTTGCGCGTGAAGTGGTGGAGGCGAACTTGGCTGATCCCGGCGCCCATCCTGTTGGTACGGGGCCATTTATATTGAAAGAATGGGCGCGCTCGCATCGCATGACTTTGGTGGCAAACCCAAATTACCGTGAGCATTACTATGATGCGCAGCCAACGGATGAGCCTGCGAGCCAAAAGATTTATCGTGAAATGAAGGGTAAAAAACTGCCGCAAATTCAACGCGTAGAAATTACCGTAGTAGAAGAATCGCAGCCACGTTGGCTGGCGTTTTTAAATGGCGATACTGATTATGCGAATACACCTACTGAATACGCGGGTAGTGCGTTTCCTAACGGCACCTTAGCTCCTTATTTAGTGAAGCGTGGCATGGTGGGCGAGCGCTTTGTGGAAGCAGATTTGGTGTACACCTATTTTAATATCGATAATCCGATGTTAGGTGGCATGACTCCCGAGCAAATCGCTCTACGGCGAGCCATTTGGTTAGCATACAACACCAATGAAGAAATTATGCTGATTCGTAACGGTGGGGCGGTGGCCGCGCAATCCCCGATTCCCCCGGGTATTGAAGGGTATGACCCTAAATTTATTAATCCTAATGCCCAATTTAATCCATCCAAAGCCAATGCCCTGCTTGATATGCATGGCTTTACCAAACGCGATAAAGAGGGCTATCGCTTAAAGCCCGATGGCTCAGTGCTGGTGATTAATATGGCCAGCGAGCCTACGAATCTTTATAAGCAAATTGATGAGCTCTGGAAAAAGTGCATGGACACCATCGGCATTCGTTATGAAGTACGCAAAGGGCGTTGGCCTGAGCTAAACAAAGAGTCCAAAGCGGGTAAATTATCGATGTGGCAGTTAGGATGGAGTGCGGATTATCCTGATGCTGAAAACTTCTTACAAAACTTGTATGGCGGCAATATTGGCTCCAGCAATGACGCACGTTTTAAGAATGCGGAATTCGATAAACTTTATGAAGCCACCCGCAAAATGCCGCCTTCACCTGAACGTAACAAGCTCTATTGGGAAATGAATCGCATACTCGCTGTGTACGTGCCGTGGATTCCGCATACCCATCGTATTCGGTCAGAAATTTGGCACCCTTGGGTTCGAGGCTATACCAAGCATCCCATTTTTAATGCGCCTTGGCTATTTATGGATATTGATGAGTCCAAGCGTCCCAAATAGCGATTATAAATGCCTTGAAGATGCCCTAAAATAGTGCGGCTTCAGGGTATTAATACCAGTTGTTTGGGAACGCAAAATTAATGGTTTACAGGTTATACTTGCGGATAGGTTTTTGTGCGGTGCAGCACCAATTTATAAGGGCAGTTTTGGCAAATTTCTTCAACAAATTAACGGCACTATTGGCTACGTCAGGGATCGCGCTCGGTCTTGCGGCATCAGAGGTGCAGGGTGCGCAAGCGCAAACGCCAGCAGGTGCGCCGAAAAAAACCTTTACCCTAGCTTTCCGCGCCGCCGAAACTGGTTTTGACCCGCAGAAAATTGAAGACCGTTATTCAGTTGGTATTGCAGAAAACATTTTTGAGTCCTTGCTCACCTACGATTGGCTAGCACGTCCGGCGCGCTTGATGCCGCAAGTAGTGCGCGAAGTGCCGATTGCAGAAGAAGACGCCACCCGTTTTACATTTCGCTTAAAGCCCGGTATTTACTTTCAAACTGACCCTGTTTTTAAGGGCGTAAAGCGCGAGCTTATTGCTAAAGATGTTGAATACGCTATCAAGCGCTTTCGTGACCCAGCAGTGCGCAGCCCCTATTCATGGCTGTTTGAAGACAAAGTGGTGGGGCTGGATGAATTTACCGATGCTGCTAAAAAATCCGGTAAGTTTGATTATGACGCGCCGATTGAGGGCGTTAAGGTGGTCGATCGTTACACCATTAGTTTTAAGCTGAAAGCGCCTGATTACAACTTCATTTATTTCTTCGCCATGCCCAATGTGGCACCTGTCGCCCGTGAAGTCATTGAAGCCTACAAAGATGACACCATGGCGCACCCCGTTGGCACGGGGCCTTTCATATTGAAAGAGTGGGTGCGACGCTCAAAAATTGTATTGGAACGTAATCCAGATTACCGTGGCCACACGCTTAATACTGAGTTTGCGGATAAAAATGACCCTTGGGATGTAGAAGCCGTCAAACGCTTAGGCGGTAAAACCTTACCGTTGTTGGATCGCGTGGTGATATACCCAATCGAAGAAGAACAGCCGCGCTTTTTGGCTTTCATGAATAAAGAGCACGACATCATGGAAGAAACGCCGTTTGCGTATATGACGCAAGTCGCCATTAACGGCAAGCTAAGCCCAAATCTAGCGGCACGCAATGTCAGTTTGTTCAAAGACATTCAGCCCGAAATTGCCTACACCGCGTTCAATATGGAAAACGCGATTATTGGTGGCTATAAACCGGAAAACGTCGCGTTGCGTCGTGCCATCGTTATGGCGCAAGATCGTGAACAGGAAATTAATATTGTGCGTCGCGGTCAGGCGAGCGTAATCAATAGCCCCATACCTCTAGGTGTGGTGGGCTATGATGCCACGTTCAAAGCTGAGGAGCAGGAATTTAACCCTGAAAAAGCGAGTGCTTTGCTTGATATGTTTGGCTATACCCGCAGCGGTAAAGATGGCTACCGCACGCGCCCTGATGGCTCGCCGTTGTTGCTGGAATTTAAATATTCCTCCAATGAAAGCGAGAAGCGTCAGCTAGCTGAATTATGGGTAAAAAATCTAGCGCGTGTTGGCTTGCGTATGGAGGCGGTGGCCGTCCAGTTTGCGGATTTATTGAAAGATCGCAAAGCTGGAAAATACGTAATCAGCGAACTGGCGTGGATCGCGGATTATCCCGATGCGCAAAACTTCCTACAGTTGCTATACGGCCCCAATATCGATATTTCTAACGATGCCCGCTTCAAACTACCCGCTTATGACAAGCTATATATCCAGTCGCTACGCCTACCCGATGGGGTTGAGCGCAATAAGATTTATCGAGAAATGAACCGCCTAGTTGTCACCTATGCCCCGTGGCGTTTTGGTGTGCAGCGCAATTTTACGCACCTTATAAACCCGTGGGTTTTAGGCTATAAGAAGCAACCGATTTACTTTACCAGCTTTAGATATTGAGTTTTTGATTCGCAATTACAGCAGGCAAATATGGCGCAGTAGTTGTGCATGAATAAGTAGTGACCGTAATACTTCTCCGCTTTGCTCCTCTCTCCCCTTGCGGGAGAGAGGCAGGGAGAGAGGGGGAACGATGTAAATCCGCAATGCCAGTAATAACCGCATGCAAATTTTTTAGTACCCGAATTTTAAAAAAGAACGGAAGGAAGTGTAATGACCGCTTATATCCTGCGACGACTTTGGCAGATGATTCCCACTTTAGCTGGCGTGGTGTTACTCATCTTTGTGTTGTTTAATTTGTTTGGTGGTGATCCGGCCTTGGTGTTGGCGGGCAAAATTACCAACCCTGAACAGATTGCCAATATTCGCAAACAGTTGGGCGTAGATCAGCCGTACTACATCCAGCTTTGGATATTTGTAAAGCAAATCGTCACCTTTGATTTTGGTCGGTCTTGGGCCACCAATGAGCTCGTTTCGGAAATTTTCAAAACGCGCTTAGGACCAACGTTGACGATCATGATTCCCGTATTGGTGCTAGAAACCGTCATCGGCGTGATCTTGGCTATTGGTGTTGCCTATGTGCGCGGCACCCTGACTGACCGCATGATTATGATGATTTGCACAGCAGCGATGTCGATTAGCTTTTTGGTTTACATCATTGTGTTTCAATATCTGTTCGGTTTTGTATACGGCATTTTCCCAGTGCAAGGCTGGAGCGATAGCTTCTGGAAAAACCTGATTACCTACGCCCCATTGCCCATCATGCTGGCAGTGTTTGTGGGATTAGCACCTGCTCTGCGGCTGTATCGCAGCTTCTTCTTAGATGAAGTGAATAACGATTATGTGCGCACCGCGCGAGCAAAGGGTTTGTCAGAGAGAACCGTGATGCTAAAGCATGTGTTGCGCAACGCGATGATTCCGATTTTAACGAACGTCGGTATTGCCCTACCAGGCATATTTGTCGGTTCATTTTTGCTGGAACAATTTTTCTCCATTCCCGGATTAGGGCGCGAGATTTTAACAGCGGTGAATCGCTCTGATTTTCCAGTGATTAAAGCGGCTACCGTTTATTTGGCGATGGTCACGATGCTAATTAATTTGCTCGTGGATATTGGCTATAAGCTGGTTGATCCGCGCGTCACGTTCAAATAAGCGAAACGCACCAACGCGTACGCGCGTATTTTCATCAATCACATGCCTGAAGATGCCTAAAATAGGGCACCTTCAGGAAAAAAATCTAATTGCATCAATTGAAGTAGGAGCGTTTTATGTCATCAGCAACCCTTAATTCAGCAGCGCCTTTGCCAGAACCAGCCCCCATGCATCAACCATCGCCCGGCTTGTGGACGCTTGCTTGGCGGCGCTTGAAGCGCGATAAAGTCGGCATGATTGCCTTAGTAGTCGTTGCGTTGTTCTTGCTGCTGATCATTAGCTCGGCTACTGGCTTAGTCGCTAAAAATTGGTCAAAAGAAGTAGGTGTTTCTTACGCTAATCCGTCGTTTATGGCGGGTGCTGAAAACTTGGAAGCGGCGAGAACCACAGTAGCTACAAAAAGTACCGTACCGGTAGTTGATATTTCTGATATTGACCCCCTAGCGCCGCGCTATAAAGAGTGGGAAGAGCGTACTAAGCTCATCAAAACCACGGAAGTGACGCGTGCGGAAACCTTGCCTTTTGGTGGTGATAAATGGGGCAGGGACGTCATGCAAAAAGCTATTAAAGGCGCTGAAATTTCTATTTTTGTAGGTTTAGTTGCAGCCTTGTTTGCTACTGCCATTGGCACAATTTTAGGTGCTTTGTCAGGTTACCTCGGTGGTAAGGTAGGCGATACTTTAGAATGGTTTTATAACATCTTTACTTCCATTCCCTACATCTTGTTGATCTTAGCGTTTGCAGCGGTATTTAAGGGGGGGCTACTGACCATTATTGCGATATTGGGGCTCACCGGATGGACGGGCATTTACCGCTTGGTGCGGGCGGAATATATTAAACATTCTTCGCGTGAATATGTGCGTGCTGCCGAAGCCATTGGCGCTTCGCATAGCTCGCGCATGTTCGGCCATATATTGCCCAATGTCAGCCATGTCATGTTGGTGCAGCTTTCCCAGCATGTGGTGCAATTTATTAAGGCTGAAGTTATTTTGTCATTCCTAGGCTTAGGGGTGCCGGTGGATCAAGTTTCGTGGGGCACCATGCTAGCGGAAGCGCAAAGCGAATTGGTGATTGGCAAATGGTGGCAACTGGCGGCAGCAGGGCTTTCTATGGCGGTGTTGGTGACGGCGTTTTCATTACTTACGGATAGTTTGCGTGACGCACTCGATCCGAAGTTGAAATAAACCAATTTTTACGGAAAGCCAAAAGGAAAAATCAGCCATGTCAAACCTACTTGAAGTTAAAAACCTAAACGTAAGATTTCGCCTAGATGGCGGTAAAATTTTTGATGCCGTCAAAGGTGTGAGCTTTAATGTGCCTACCAATTCCACCGTTGCACTGGTGGGTGAATCTGGTTCGGGTAAATCGGTATCCGCTATGTCCATAGTAGGCTTACTGCCCCGTGAAACGGCGATCCTGGCACCAACGAGCGAAATTTTGTACTACGGTTCGGGCGCACCGCGCAATTTGCTCACCTTACCAGACGCAGATTTACGCGCTATTCGTGGCAAAGAGATTTCTGTGATTTTTCAGGAACCAATGTCGTCGCTAAACCCTGTATTTACGGTGGGATCACAAATTGCTGAAGTGCTGCGCCTACACATGGGCATGACCACCAAGCAAGCGTTGAGTCGTGCTGAAGCCTTGATGGAAGAAGTGGGTATCCCTCATCCGAAGCAGCGCATGAAGAGCTTCCCGCATGAGCTCTCCGGTGGTCAGCAGCAGCGTGTGATGATTGCGATGGCTATTGCCTGCGAGCCAAAATTGTTGATTGCGGATGAGCCCACTACGGCGCTTGATGTGACGATCCAAAAGCAAATTCTAGATTTAATCGCCAAGTTGCAGCAAAGTCATAAAATGAGCGTGTTGTTCATTACGCATGATTTAGCGGTGGTCGGTGAAATTGCAGACTCAGTCGTGGTGATGCAATCGGGCGAAATTAAAGAAGCTGGCACCGCCAAACAAATTTTTGAAGCCCCCGCGCACCCGTATACCAAGGCACTCTTGGCATGCCGCCCTAATGTGGATAGCCGCCCGATTCGCTTGCCAGTGATTGAAGACTTTTTACGCGGCGGCACGCTGCCTGCAATCAACACCGATCAACGTAAACGCGGTTTTGAAGCCAATGATGCCGTGGTGCTAGAAGTTAAAAATTTAAAAAAATCCTTCTCGCTCAAAGACGGATTATTTAAGAAAAAAGAAATTACCGCAGTTAAAGATGCATCATTCAAATTGATGAAAGGCAAAACGCTCGGGCTAGTAGGCGAATCCGGCTCCGGCAAAACCACCGTTGGCCTTACACTCATGCGCCTGCATTCCGCCACTGGCGGTAAGGTGCTGTTTGAAGGCAAAGATTTATTGTCGTTGAGCGAAAAAGAGTTTAAAGCCTACAAACGCCGCATCCAAATCGTGTTCCAAAACCCCTATGCATCGTTAAACCCGCGCTATACAGTAGGCCAAATTTTGCTGGAACCCATGCGCATTCATAAGATTGGCGCTAATGATCAAGAACGCGTTGCGACGGCGATGGCCTTATTAAAAAGAGTGAGCTTGCCAGAGGTGAGTTTCTACAAATATCCCCATGAATTCTCGGGTGGCCAACGTCAGCGTATCGCTATCGCCCGCTGCCTCACCATGAAACCCGATGTGCTAATTTGTGATGAATCCGTATCCGCATTAGACGTGTCGGTGCAAGCCCAGGTACTCAACTTGCTGCAAGATCTGCAAGACGAATTTAAGATGAGCTATATCTTCATTTCGCACGACCTTGCAGTGGTCAAATACATATCGGATCAGGTGATGGTGATGAGCGAAGGCGATGTAATTGAAATCGCCAATTCCGATGATATTTATCTAAATCCGCAGCAGGAATACACCCGCAAATTGTTGGGCTCGATCCCAAAGGGTTGGAATGAGGGCGTTGTGGCGTAGGGTGTTTTATTTGTAGGGTCGCTAAAGGGCAGGGGATAGTTGCGCAAATTAAATGCGC